>MGBV01000087.1 GCA_001788415.1 Candidatus Rokubacteria bacterium GWC2_70_16
CGGCGTAACCTGCTGACATATCAGCACTCCGGTCTCGGGACCGTGGAAGTTGGGCTAATCCGGCTCAGGCCGCGACGGTGGGGGGCGCTCACGCGCGCGGAGCGCGTCGGCGGGCGCATCGTGCTCGCCGAGGGCGAGGCGACGGGGCATGCGCATGTCATCGACTCGCCGCTGGCCGATCTGTACCAGGACCGCCTCGAGAACCGCTACCTCAAGCTCGACGGGCCAGCCCAGCTCCGCCACGAGGAGCATGCCCCGGTGGCACTCGAGCGCGGCGTCTACCGGATCGTGCGCCAGCGGGAGTATGCGCCGAAGTCCAACCGCCGTGTCAGCGACTAGCCCCCGGCAGGTCATCGTTGACGAGGAGGCGGAGATCGAGCGCCTCCAGGCACGCTGGCGCGGGCTCGGACTCTCGACGGCCCCCGCCGACCGGCCCACTGCCGAGCGGGCCATCGCCGACCTCTACCGGGCGCTCGGGCTGGCGCCGCCGGGCCGCTGCATCTGGGCCCTGTCGCCGCTCCAGGGGGCCGCGGCCGCGACGATGGCGCAGTTCCTCAGCCCGTGGATGCCGGCGCAGGTCCGGGCCGCCGAGTGGGCGCGCGACATGGACGGGGCGCCGGGCGAAGTCATGGCCGCGATCCGGCAGGCGATAGCCGGGCACGGCGCCGTGGATGACTGGGAGCCGCTGCGCGAGGAAACCTGGCCGTCACGGAGGTCGGGGTCCCCCGAGGAGGCCGTCTGGGGATTCAGGAGCGACGCATGGGCCCCGATCCGCTCGGGGCTGGGGCAGAGATTCGGCGCCGCGGCAGGCGGGCGGCTCGGGGGGCGGCTGGAGCGCATGTACTGGGACCTCTTCGCTGTCCAGGTTCGCAACCTCATGCGACCGCTGGGCGACGCCATCGAGCGGCACTTCTGGCTGTTCGACAGCCACTTCCAGGCCGGCCAGCAGGACGCCTCCAGGGCGGCGGTCGCGGAGTATATCGGAGGGAGGCTCGGCGTCACGACCCCGACCCGCGATGCCATGATCCAGCTTGCCGGGACCTGCGGCTGGTGGTGGCCCTACCGGGGTGCCGTGATCCTCAGCGAGCGGCCGCGCCGGCTCCGGCTGGACGCGGGCGGCCGGCTGCACGCCGAGGACGGCCGGGCCCTCGAGTACCCCGATGGCTGGGGGATGTATGTCTGGCATGGCCACGAGGTGCCGGAGCGGCTCATCCTGAGACCCGAGACGATCACGGCGGCCGAGATCCTCGGGGAAGCGAACATCGAGCGGCGCCGCATCCTGCTCGAGCGCATGGGGTACGCGCGCTTCATCCTCGAGTCGGGTGCTCGCCCCATGCATGCCGATGAGGCCGGCACGCTGTACCGGATCGACCTCCCGCGGGAAGATCCGCTCGTCCTGGTCCACGTGGCCAACGCCACGCCGGAGCCCGACGGGTCGGTGCGGCGCTACTTTCTCCGCGTGCCGCCGCGGATGCGGCGGGCGAGGCAGGCCGTGGCGTGGACCTTCGGGATGTCGGAGCGGCAGTACGCGCCGGCGCGGGAGACGTGAGCCTGGCGCCCCGCTCGACCTGGTGAACGCGCAGCTCGCGGCGAGGCTGCCGGGCGCCGCGCTCGACCCGAGAGACAGCCCCGCACCAGGGCGTTGGCGTGTTTCCGGTTTACAGTGGGTGCATGGGCGAGGCGATCATCGTGACGGACACGGTGCGCATCCCGCCGTCGGCGCTCACCGTCCACGCCGTCCGGGCCTCGGGGCCAGGCGGCCAGAACGTGAACAAGGTTGCGACGAAGATCGATCTGCGCGTGGACCTCGCCGCGGTGGTGGGGCTGTCCGACGCCGCGCGCGCCCGCTTGCGCGGGCTTGCCCGCCACCGCCTCGACGCCGAAGGCCGGCTCGTGGTGACGAGCCAGGCGGCGCGCAATCAGGCGCGCAACCTGGAGGACGCGCGGGCGAAGGTCGCCGCCCTCATCCGGGCCGCCCTCGTCTCGCCCCGCCGCCGCGTGAAGACGGCGCCGCCCGCCAGCGCCCGCCGGCGGCGGCTGACGGGGAAGAAGCGCCGTGCGGCGGTGAAGCGCTGGCGGGCGCGACCTGGCGAGGGCGACTGAGCTCGAGGCCGACACGGTGACACCGGGGCGCTCGCCGCGCCCTGCTTCCCCTGAGGGGTCGCCGCGGTCAGCCATCGTCAGCGGCTGATCCCTCGCCTTCCACCCATCTCCCGGCCTGTCGCTGCACGACGGGCGTGACCGGCCTGGCGGACGAGGAGGACTGGCGGCCCGCCTTCCGAGCGCGCACCCTGACAGGGCAGCCGGAGCTCCCCACCGCCACTGGAGCCAGCGGGGCGGGGCGGCCAAGATGCGCCCCTTCCGCCTGGCGGCGGAGATCTGTTTCCTCCGCCATCCGGACATCGTCACCCCGGAGGCCGACATCTACTGCCACCGCGTCGCCAAAGCCGGCAAGACTCCCCGCCCCGGCAACCTGAAGCCCGCTGAACGCGCGCGCGGGGCTACGGATCGCTCCGTAACCCCGCGAGAAGAAATGGTGGAGCTGAGGGGGCTCGAACCCCTGACCCCAAGACTGCCAGCCTTGTGCTCTCCCAACTGAGCTACAGCCCCACCGCGACGGACAGGATACAGTCCGGCACCTGAGACTGTCAAGGACGGCCGGGACTTAGCGCGCCCTCGGCGCCCGCCCGGCCCGGGTCCTCGAGAAGGGCCCGGGCCGGGCGCGCACCCGCCACGAGCCTACCTGTGCTGCCGGTCGTGCTTCTGTCGGTAGATGTGATGGCTCTGCACATCCTGCGCGTGCATGATGCGCCGCCGCTCCAGCGGGGTCATCCGCCCGTCAGCCAGCGCGCGGCTCTCCATGCGCTCGATGCGGGCCTGGCCCCGCTCGAGCCGGGCGGCCTCGGCTGGGGTGAGGGCGCCCGAGCGGACACCCTGGTCGATGCGCTGCTCCTGATTGGCCTGGCGCTGGTCGATGAACGTGTCGGCCATGGCCGGCGCGGCGATGGCAAGCGCGAGGGCTCCGGCGACGGCGGCGGTGATGGCGGTGATGTTCATGGTGCCTCTCCTCTCTGGTGTCTGTCCCTGCAATGTTTGCCCGGCGCTGCTGGGTCCGGCTCCTGCCTCTTGCCTGGACAGACGCAGCGCGGGACCCGGCCGTTTACACCGCGCTTGCTGACATCGGCTGGCCCTCGCTACACTGAGGGCGCTTCCCACGGGCCGGGATGGCGGAACTGGCAGACGCGAAGGTCTCAAAAACCTTTGGGCGGCAACGCCCGTGCGGGTTCGACTCCCGCTCCCGGCACCAGCAATCGAACACCTTTGGGCGGCACCGCTCGTGCGGGTGCGACCCCCGCCCCGGCACCCGTGAAGCGCTCAAGCGTGCCCTCCAGGAATATCCAGCGCATTTTGCCTACGGGAGTCCCTCAAGGTAAGCCCGCAGGAACACAGGTGCCTGTTGACACTCACCTCCTCTTCCCATAGTGTGAACGCACTGGTCGCCCAGCCCTCGTCCGGCTGTCGGAAGGCAGGAGGCCGAGCACCGGTCGCCGGAACACCCAGCGAGCCGGACAGGCAAGAGTCAACAGGGCGGTCGCCGAAACTGCGCGTTGGGGCGGCGAAGCGTCCCGTCACCTGGGGGTCGCGCCCCCTCACCTTCTACGGAGAGGCGATCATGGCACGATGGAAGTCCGCAAGATCGACGCTGCTCGGGGCCACCGCGATGGGGCTCTTGACCGGCTGTGCCTCGCTGGGAACATCGAGCGATGGGGCCCCCAATCGAGTGCTCGGCTGGACATCGGACCTCGGGAAGGGAACGGTCTCGAGCTACGCCGAGTTCGACGCCGGCGGGACGCCCAGGGCGCTCGGCGTCCTGTTCTCGGCGAGCGCGCTGGAGGGGCTGCCGACCGGAGGCTCGGATCGCCATCACTGCTTTGACCGGAACAAGGACGGCATCGTGGACGCGGCCTCCGAGTGTCTCACCCAGTACGAACGTGTGATTCCTCTGCCCGATGCGGTTGCCAGACGCGCGGACATCCCGTTCACGTGGGTGCTCCTGAACTGGAACCCGCTCGGTCATATCCCGCCCGGGGTGTATGACGTTCCCCACTTCGATGTCCATTTCTACATGCAGCCGATCGCGGATGTCTTCGCGATCGCCTCGGGTCCCTGTGGACCCGAGTTCGTCCGCTGCGACCAGTTCGAGGCGGCCAGGCGGCCGCTCCCGGCGAACTACATGCACCCCGACTTCAAGGACGTGGAAGCCGTTGCGCCGGCCATGGGCAACCACCTCGTCGACCTGACGGGGCCCGAGTTCAGCAAGCACCCGTTCACGCGCACGTGGATCTTCGGCGCGTACGACGGCAAGGTCACATTCTACGAAGAGATGGTGACGCGCGCGTTTCTCCTGGCCAGGCCCAATACGTGCTTCCCGATCAAGTCGCCGCCGGGGGTCGGGGTGGGCGGATTCTACCCGACCGCCTCCTGCCTCCGCCACGATGCGCGGACCGGCGAGTACACGCTCTCGATGGAGAAGTTCGTGTTTCGCGAGGCGCAAGCTCCGGTGACCAAGTAGCGACGAGGAGGACTCGAATGCGCGTGGGATTCGCGCTGGGGAACATCGGGCCGATCGGCACGGCGGCCAACCTGGTCAGGATCGCGCAGCGGGCCGAGGCGCTCGCGTACGACAGTCTGTGGACCGTGGAGCGGCTGCTGTGGCCGGCGCGGCCGCAGACGCCGTACCCCGTGACGCCGGATGGCTCGCTGCCGGAGGAGTACAAGCACGCCCTGGACCCGGTCGAGGCGCTGACGTTCGTCGCGGCGCAGACGAAGAGGGTGGCGCTCGGGACCAGCGTGCTGGATCTCCCCTACTACAACCCGGTGATGCTGGCGCGGCGCGTCTCGACGCTCGACCGGCTCTCCGGCGGGCGGGTGCGGCTGGGGCTGGGGCTGGGCTGGTCGAAGGACGAACACGAGGCCCTCGGCGCCGAGATGAGACGCCGCGGCGCGCGCGCCGACGAGTTCCTGCAGGTGCTGAAGGCGATCTGGACCACCGATCCGGCGACGTTCCAGGGCACGTTCTACACGCTGCCGACATCGCACATCCACCCCAAGCCGGTGCAGCAGCCGCACCCACCGATCTACCTGGCCGCGTACGTGCCGGCGGCGCTCGAGCGCATCGCCCGATACGCCGACGGGTGGAACCCCGCGGGCATTCCGGTGGACGGGATGCAGCGGATGTTCGACGGCGTCAAGGAGCGGGCCCGGGCGGCGGGGCGCGACCCGGGGACGATCGCCCTGATCGTGCGCGCCAACGTGGAGATCAGGGACACGCCGCGCGCGAAGGGCGGGATGATCTTCACCGGGACCATGGACCAGATCGGGGACGACGTCGAGGGCTGCAAGCGCATTGGCGCCCACGAGATCTTCTTCGACCCGACGTTCAGCCCCGGCGCGCAGCAGATCGACCGCTGGCTCAGGCTGATGGAGCAGTTGCGCCCGCTCGTGTGACCGGCGGGGGCCTCCCGAGGAACGCCTCGGGTCAGCGCAGGCGGGCGCCCCTGAGGAGCGGCCAGCCTCCCGCGATCAGGAACATCCCCGCGATCACCAGCACGATGCCCACGAAGCGGTCCAGGTCGGTGTTGACCCGGCCGAAGAACCTGGGGAGGCGATCGGCGAGGGCGGCCGAGGCGAAGAAGACGATGACGCTGGCGCCGGCGTACATGACGGACGGCAGCCCCGGATTGGGCGCCAGCGAGACCGCGCGGACGAGGAAGGCGTTGGCGGCGGCGCCGAAGCTCAGCCCCACCAGCACGATGCCGAGCGCGGCCCCGGGCCCGCCGGGGTGCAGATCGGCCCCGCGGCCGGCCAGCCACAGCCACAGGGCAACGCCGGCGGCGACGCTCGCGAAGTACCAGGTCGTGAAGGCCTCCGGCCTGACCTGGTAGTGCCTGGCGAAGAAGACGATCGAGAGGAGCACCGGCGCCACCGACACCGTCGCGATGGCGGAGAACCAGAGCCACGCCGAGCCCGCCGTTGCCATGCTGTCAGTCTCCCTTGCCCCAGATCTCCACCTCCTCCGCCTCGGCCCCGGGAGACACGATCAGCACGTACTCCCTGAGCACCGAGAGATGGCGGCGCACCCAGTCCTCCGCGATCCCGCTCGGCGCATAGGTGACGAACATCACGCCGCGGGTGTCGGGGTTGATCCGCGTGCGGCGGTCGGGTCCGTAGAGGACGGAGGAGATGACGGCCTGCGTGTCGGCCATGCACATGTCGTCCCGCTTCAGGGTCTGCGGCTGGTCGTCGATCCGCGTGTAGGTCTCCTCCCCGCCGGCCGCGGCGATGGTGAGCGGGGGGCGGATCGCGTCGAGGTCGTGGCCGGCGGTGAGCAGCTGGCTCTCCAGCTCGGCCATGAACATCGCCTGGACGAGGGCCGTCGGGCGGGCCAGCGGCCGGCCCTTCAGCGCCACGGACTCGAGCTGCGCCAGCACGTGGTAGGACTTGCCGAACCCGCGGTAGAAGGCGCTGTAGGCCCGGATCGTCGGGAGCTCGCTCAGCTCGGCTCGGGACCAGCCCCCGAACCGCGCGCGGAGCGCGGCTTCGAGCGCGTCCCGGCGCGAGTCCAGGAGATCGTGGCGCGCGGGGTTCTGCACGTCCCGCAGGGTGAGCACGCCAACGCGGGCCCCGGGGTGGACGCGGCGCCACGAGTCGGCGACGACGACGTTCATGCGCACTCCCGCCGCTGGCCCCCGGGGTGACGGTAATCCACACGAGTCATGGGCGCGGTGTCCTGGCCGCCCATCGTGATGGCCCGGCCCTGCCGGCTCGCGCCGAGGCGGAACATGCCCCCATGGTACAACTCCCGGGGGGCGCGGAGGGCGGAGAGATCCGGCCGGTTGACGGCGCGTCCCGGGGTGATATAGATGATGCGGCGAGACACGGCCGCCCGCCGCCGGGGGATCCGACGCGACGAGCGGCGCCATCGAGCTCAGCAGTCCCTGCGGGAGGGCCGCCACGGCATGAGCGAGTTCGTCTGGGCCCCGACACCCGAGCTGATCGCGCAGAGCACCCTCACCGCCTTTCTCCGGCGCGCCGGCTGCGCGGACTACGACGCGCTCGTGCGCCGCGCCGACGCCGAGCCGGCCTGGTTCTGGGACGAGGTGATCCGCTTCTTCGACCTGCGCTTCTACAAGCCCTACGAGCAGGTCCTGGACCTGTCGCCGGGGCTGCCCTGGGCGCGCTGGTGCGTGGGCGGCACCACGAACATGGTGCTCAACTGCCTCGACCGGCATCGCGGCACGCCGGTCTGGGACCGGACCTACCTCGTCTGGGAAGGCGAGACCGGCGCCCGGCGCACCCTCAGCTACCGTGACTTCGACGCCGAGGTGTGCCGGCTTGCCAATGCGCTGCGCGCGCTCGGCATCGGGCGCGGCGATGCGGTGGGGATCTTCCTGCCCAACCTGCCCGAGGCCTTCGCCGCCTTCTACGCCATCGCCAAGGTGGGCGGCATCGTGATGCCGCTCTTCTCCGGCTTCGGGCCCGAGCCGCTGGCGCTCAGGCTGGCCGA
>MGBV01000088.1 GCA_001788415.1 Candidatus Rokubacteria bacterium GWC2_70_16
ATCTGGTCCACGTCGTGCCGCAGCTGCTCGCGCGCGGCCTTGCGCACCTCGTCCGGCCCGTCGGCGATGGCGTGGACCATGCCCAGGCAGCACTCGACGGGCGCGATCCACTCGGAGCGCCGCCGCCGGTCGCCGTGGCCGCCGGTCTGGGAGAGCGTGTTGCCCGAGACGAGCAGGCGCGGCCCCGGGTAGAGGCCGCTGGCCACCGCCTCCCTGAAGCCGTAATCGGCTCCACCGGCATCCCGCACCGTGGTGAAGCCTTGCATGAGCGCCTGCTCGATGCGGCGGAGGGTCTTGGCCGCGATGAGGCTCGGCGGGTTGTTGCGGTGCTGCTCGGAGATGTTGCCCTCCACCGCGCAGACATGGACGTGGGCGTCCGTGAGCCCGGGCATGAGGGTCCGGCCCTTGAGGGAGAGCGTCTCGACGCGCCCCTTGAGGGGGCCGACCCTGCCGGACCGAATCACGTCCTTGATCCGCTCGCCCTCGATGACGACGGCGGCGCCGTCCACGGGTTCCTTGCCGGTGCAGTCGATCAGGAACGCGTCGGTCAAGACGGTGATGCCAGCCATGCGGGCCTCCCTATCTGGGTGTCACCTTCGCCTCGAACATCCACACTTTCTCGTCGGCGCGCGGGCTCCAGTCGATCCAGCTGGCGACGCCGTAGAGGTCGTGCTGCTGCCAGAGGAAGACCCACGGCGCCTCACCGTGGACCAGCCGCTGCAGTTCCGCCCAGGCCTCGAGCCGCTTCTTCGGGTCCACGATGGTGACGGCCTGGGCGATCTTCTCGTCGATGGCCCTGTGGCCGCCATAGGACGAGTAGGTCTGCTTGCCCATGAAGAGCTGCTCGATGGTGTTCTGGGCATCCAGCGCGGGCCCCCAGCCGAGGAAGAACATGTCGCCGGTCGTCCGGTTCTTGATCTTGTCGAGATGGGTGCCCCACTCGTTCACCACCACGTTGACCTTGATGCCCAGCCGGCCGAGCTGGGAGGCGATGGCCAGCGAGATGTCCTTGTCGAGCGGGTAGCGCCCCGACGGCGTGTCGAGCGTGAGCTGGAGCCTCGCCGGATCCACCCCCGCCTCCTTGAGAAGAGCCTGGGCGCGGGCGGGGTCGTGCTTGTAGCACTCGAGCCCCGGCGAGAAGTCCACGTTGATGGGCGACAGCGCCCCGCACATCTTGGTGGCCCGCCCCTTGAGCACCTGCTGGATCAGCTCGTCCACGTTGACGGCGTGGTGGATGGCCTTGCGGATGCGGACGTCCTGCATGGGGCCGGGCTTGAGGTTGACGAGGGCGAGGTAGTTGATGCGCGAGGACACGGTGCTGCGCACCTTGCCCTTGCCGCTCCTGTCCACCAGCTCGACGGCGTGCGGCGGCACGTCCTTCATGATATCGATCTCGCCGGCGAGGAGCGCGGCCAGCCGCGCGCTGAACTCGGGGATGAAGCGGAACGTCACGCGGCTCAGGTCGGGCGCGCCCTGCCAGTAGTCGGGATTCCTCTCGACCACGAGCCGCTCGTCGCGCACCCACTGGACGAACTTGAAGGGCCCGGTGCCGACGGGCCGGGCGGCGAGCGCCTGGACGCCGTGCTCCTTGAGCGCCTTGGGCGGCATGGGCAGGAAGTCGGAGCCCGCGATGCGGTCGATGAGCCCGGGCCAGGGCTTCTCGGTGACGAAGCGCACCGTGGAGTCGTTGACGACCTGGACCTCCTTCACCTGGGCCCAGCGCGGCAGGTAATGCGTCTTGTTGGCCGGGTCCTTGATGTAGTCCATGGTGGCCTTGACGGAGGCCGCGGTGAACGGCTCGCCGTTGTGGAACTTGACGCCCTGGCGCAGGGCGAACTCCCACGTCGTGTCGTTGACCACCTTCCAGCCCGAGGCGAGCCCCGGCACCGGCCTGTAGGTTTTCGCGTCCCGGTCCACGAGCCGGTCGTAGATGTGCTCGATCTGGTTGTTCGTCGTCCAGTCCACGATGGTGTTGGGCAGGAGGGAGCGCGGCTCGGCGGCGAAGGCCACGACCACCTCCTTCGCCCGCGCCCGGTCCTGGGCGTCCGCCCACGGGCCGGGGCCGAGCAGCGCAACCAACACGGCCAGGGATGCCAGCAGTCGCATGGTGAGCCCCTCCTTGTCAGACCCGGAACTTGGGGTCCAGGATGTCGCGCAGCCAGTCGCCGACGAGGTTGATCCCGAGCGCCGTCAGCGCCAGCGCCGCGCCGGGAAAGGCCGCGAGCCACCACGCCACGTAGAGGAAGTCGCGGCTCTCCGACAGCATGCTACCCCACGCGGGCGTCGGCGGCTGCACCCCGAAGCCCAGGAAGGAGATGGCCGCCTCCGCCACGATGAACTGGGAGAACTGCAGGCTCGCGACGATGATGATGGACGGCGCCACGTTGGGGAGCACGTGGCGGAAGAGGATCCGGCGCCGCCCCAGGCCCAGGGCCGCGGCCGCCTGCACGTACTCGCGCTGCTTCACGGAGAGCACCTCCCCCCGGACCACGCGAGCATACACGACCCAGCCCGCGGCGGCCAGGCTCACGATGATGTTGCGCAACCCCAGTCCCACGATGGCGTTGATGGTCAGCGCGAGCAGGATGAAGGGGAACGACAGCTGCACGTCGGCCAGGCGCATGAGGACGGCGCCGGTCCAGCCTTCGAAGAAGCCGGCGACGAGCCCCACGAGTCCCCCCACCACGGCCGTCAGGAGCACCGTGCACAGCCCGATGAAGAGCGCGACGCGCGCGCCGTAGAGGACCCGCGAGAGGAGATCGCGGCCCAGCTGGTCCGTCCCCCATGGGTGTCCCGGCGTGCCCGGGGGCTTGAGGCCCTGGGCGAAGTCGCTCGCCACGGGATCGTGGGGCGCCAGCAGCGGCGCCCCCAGGGCTGCCGCCACCGCCAGCGCGGCGAGCAGGAGACCCAGGATGCCGAGGCCGTGGCGCCGCCAGCGGCTGAGCGCCGTCACCGGCGCGGCTCCATCACCGGCGGGTCCTCGGGTCGAGCCAGCCGTAGAGGAGATCCACGCCGAAGTTGACGAGAGTGTAGGTGACGGAGATGACGAAGACCGCCGCCAGGACCACGGGGAAGTCGCGGTTCAGCAGCGCCTGGACCGTGAGGCGGCCGACGCCCGGCCAGGCGAAGATCGTCTCGGTGATGACGGCGCCGCCCAGGAGCTGCCCCGTCTCGAGCCCCGCCAGCGTCACGATGGGGATGGCCGCGCACTTGAGCGTGTGCTTGGCGATCACGGCCAGCTCGCCCAGCCCTTTGGCGCGGGCGGTGAGGATGTAGTCCTCGCCGAGCGTCTCGAGCACCGAGGAGCGGGTGAGCCGCGCCATGCGCGCGGCGTAGAAGGCGGCCAGCACCACGCACGGCATCACGAAGTGCGCGAGGCCGCCCATCCCGCCCGTCGGGAGCCACCCGAGCCGCACCGAGAAGAGGTAGATCAGCATCAGGCCGAGCCAGAAGCCGGGAATGGCCTGGCCCAGCACGGCGCCCCCCATGCCGACATAGTCGAGGAGGGAGCCGCGCTTCGTGGCCGAGAGGACACCGACGGGGATGGCGACGCAGAAGGTCAGGAGGAGGGCGGAGCCGGCCAGCGCCAGCGTGGCGGGCAGCCGCTCGCGCACGAGCCCCAGCGCGTCGCGCTTGTAGCGCAGCGACTCGCCGAAGTCCCCGCGCAGCGCCCCGGCGACGAAGCGGCCGTACTGGACGGGCAGGGGATCGTTGAAGCCGAGCCGCTGGCGGAACTCGTTGACGTCCTTCTCCTGGATGTCCATGGGCAGGAAGAGGAGCACGGGGTCGCCGCCGAGCCGCACGAGGAAGAAGACGGCGGAGAGCGAGAGGAACACGACGAGCACCGTCTGACCGAGGCGCGAGAGCACCCAGCCGCGCATGGCAGGCAGTCTACCCCACGTGGCGGCGCCGGCACCACGGTTGCGCCGCGGCGCCCCGGGGAGTAGCGTGGAGGCACGCAGTCAGGTCCGGAGCCGGGGCCGAACTCGCTTCGAGGGGGGTGCCACCATGAAGACGCTCCGCGAGGTCATGCGCCCGTCCTTCCTCTTCCTCGTCCAGCGCGCCGCCAGCGTCGCCGAGGCCGTCCACGCCATGACCGAGCACAACGTGGGCATCGTCGTGGTTCTCGACGGCGACCGGCTGGCCGGCGTGTTCTCGGAGCGCGACGTGGTCCGCCGCGTGGTGGATCGGGGCCTCGACCCCTCGCGCACCCTGGTCGGGGACGTCATGACCACGGAGCTGGTGGTGGGGGACGCGGACGAGGACTACCGGTCGGCGATCCGCAAGATGGACCAGGCCAACATCCGCCACCTGCCCGTGGTGAGCGCCGGCCGGCTCCTGTCCATGCTCTCCATCCGCGACCTCATGCGGGTGGAGATGCTCGACCAGGGCGAGGAGCTCGAGTACCTGCGGGCGTACCTGTACCAGATCCCGCCTGAGGTCGCCGCCAGCCGCGCCTTCCGCTAGTGCCGGTCCAATGAACTTCGCCCTTGCTCGCTCACGCTCGCAGGACTCCCATATCCGCTCGTCTTGCCTGCGGCTGCGACTCGCCCAGCCACGATCTCGGTCGGCGCGGGTGCTCGACGTACAGCGCGTACGCCTCGCGCCCGCGCCGGCTCACACCGCTCGCCAGCGTGTCCATTGTTGCTCGCCTCGCTTGCGGCTGCGGCGCGCACTGCGGGGCCTCGTCTGGCTCGCTCCTTGGCCCGGCACCCTGCGGGGGCGCGCGTGGAGTGGGCGAAATCCGTTGGAGGCGCGCTAGGGGCGGAACTCCTGGTCGAGGACCTCCGTGATGAAGCGGTCGAGCGACACGGGGTAGAAGCGGGCGCTGGGGGAGAGGATGACGCCCGTGTTGATGACTTCCCGTTGCGCCAGCTCGTCGAGCGCGCGCTCGATCTGGGCCTGCGGGTCGCGGTCCCAGCGCTGGATCGAGAGGTCCTCGCTCTCGAGCGTGACCTGGTGCCGCGACGAGTACATGAAGGAGAAGACCCGCGCCACCAGCGTCCGGTCCATCACCTCCGACTCCTTGAAGAGGTCTCCGTAGGTCTGCCCCGCGCGCCCCGGCGCCAGCACGAGGCGCGGGGAGACCTTGATCTTCCCGCGGATCTCCACCGAACGCGCCGGCCGGTCCTCCTGGGGGCCCACCAGGATGTAGGGGAGCACGTGGTAGCCGGCGATGATGCCGGTCACGGGCTTGCGCAGGATCTCCGTCGTCTCGAACAGGTGCTTGATGAACTCGGGGTCGAGGCGCTCGTCGAACATGCCTCTTACCCGCGGAAGCCCGAGACGTCCATGCAGTCGACCCTGGTCATCGGGCGCTCAGCGCGGCCAGTCGCGCGGGGACGCCGTCGGGGAGCGGATAGCGCCGGTCCCACTTGCCGGCCTTGACGATCTGGCCCGGCAGCGGGCGCCCCACGATCTCCTGGACGCGCCGGGAAGTCTCGATGAGCGCGTCCAGGTCCACGCCGGTCTCGACGCCCATGGCGTGCAGGCAGTGGATCAGGTCCTCGGTGCAGACATTGCCCGAGGCGCCGGGAGCGAAGGGGCAGCCGCCGAGCCCCCCGATGGAGGCGTCGAACTGGGTCACGCCCAGCTCCAGGGCGGCCAGGATGTTCGGGATGGCCATGGCGCGCGTGTCGTGGGTGTGGAGCGTCCACTGGATCCCCGGGAAGCGGGGCACCAGCCGCTCGAGCGCCCGCGCCACCTGGGCCGGGTTGGCCATCCCGGTGGTGTCGGCGAGCCCGATGCTCGTGGCGCCCAGGTCCACGAGCCGGGCCACCACGGACTCGAGGCGCGCCGCCGGCACCTCGCCCTCGAAGGGGCAGCCGAAGGAGCAGGAGATGCCGGCGCTGACCGGCACGCCGGCCCGCCGGGCCACCTCGGCCACGGCGCGCAGCTTCACGATGGACTCGGCGATGGACATGTTCACGTTGGCGAGGTTGTGACTCTCGCTGGCCGAGATCACGGTGTGGATCTCGTCCACCCGCGCGTCCACCGCCCGCACCGCGCCCTTGTCGTTGGGGACCAGCGCCGAGTACACGGTGCCGGGGCGGCGCCGGATCCTCGCCATCACCTCCTCGGCGTCCCTGAGCTGCGGGACGGCCTTGGGGGAGACGAAGGACGTCACCTCGATCCTGGGCATCCCGGTCGCCGAGAGCCGGTCCACCACCTCCACCTTCTGCTCGGTCGGGATGAAGCCCGGCTCGATCTGGAACCCGTCCCGTGTGCCCACCTCGCAGATCGTCACGCGCGTCGCGAGCTTCATCGCGTGTGCTCCTCAGTACGAGCGCGGCATGCCGAGCACGTGCTCGCCGACAAAGGCCATGATGAGGTTGTTGTTGATGGGCGCCGCCCGGTAGAGGCGCGACTCGCGGAACTTGCGCTCGATGTCGTACTCC
>MGBV01000089.1:0-283 GCA_001788415.1 Candidatus Rokubacteria bacterium GWC2_70_16
TGGGACACGCATGCGGGGCAGGGCAACGAACGGGGGGCGCTCGCCCAGCGCCTGGCCGAGCTCGCCCAGGGGCTGGCGGCGCTGGACCGGGACCTTGGCGACCGCATGGCCGACGTGGTGGTGCTCACCATGTCGGAGTTCGGCCGCACGGTGAGGGAGAATGGCAATCGCGGCACCGACCACGGACACGCCACGGCGATGCTGGTGCTGGGCGGCCCGGTGCGCGGCGGGAAGGTCCACGGCCGCTGGCCCGGCCTCTCCCGCGAGCGGCTCTTCGAGGGGC
>MGBV01000089.1:292-6370 GCA_001788415.1 Candidatus Rokubacteria bacterium GWC2_70_16
CGGCCACCACCGACTTCCGCCACCTCTTCTCCGAGGTCGCGCTGCGCCACCTGGGTGTTCCCGCGGGCGCGCCGCTCTTCCCCGGACTTGCCGGGAGCTCCGCCGGCCATCCAGGAGTGCTCGCTTAGGAGAGAGCCTCCTGTAGACTGTCGCGCATGTGGTTTCTGCTGGCGCTGGTCGCAGCGCTCTGCCAGGTGCTGCGCAACACGGTGATGAAGCGCCTGGGCCACAGCCTCGACGAGTACATCAACGTCTGGGGCCGCTTCACCTTCCTCCTGCCCTTCGCCGCGCTCTTCGTGCTCGTCCGGGGCGTGCCCGTGATCAAGCCGGGCTTCGCGCTGGCCTGCCTGGCCTTCGGGGCCTCGCAGACCATCTCCACGCTGGCGCTCTCCAAGGCGCTCAAGCTGGCGGAGATCTCCATGGTCACCGCGCTCTGGAAGGTGAGCCTGCTGGTGCTGCTGGGGCTCGGCTATGTCACGCTCCGCGAGGCCCCCACCCCGCTCGGCATCGCCGGCGTGCTGCTCAGCATGTCGGGCGTGTACCTCCTCAACGTGAGCCGGGCCCACCTCTCCCCCTGGGCGCCCCTGGTGGTGCTGTTCACCGACCGCGGGCTGCGCTATACGCTCCTGGCGGCGCTCTTCTTCGCGCCCTCCGTCGTCACCATCAAGTGGGCGATCCTGCTCTCGGATCCCTACATGGGCACGCTGGGCGGCTACATCGCGGCGAGCCTCATGGTGACGCCGCTGGTGCTCGTCACCTCGCGCCGGCACTTCGCCGAGGTGCCGCGCCACTGGAAGGCCTTCTTCGCCCTCGGCCTCTTCGCGGCGCTCACCACCGTGAGCCAGGGGACGGCCTATCTCCTGACGCTCTCCTCCTACGTGGAGGCGGTGAAGCAGGTGGAGATCCTCTTCGCCATGGCCATCGGGGTGCTGGCCTTCGGCGAGCGGCAGCGAGTCAGGGAAATCGCGCCGGGAGCGCTCGTGATGCTCGCCGGGATGGTCCTGCTCTCCCTGGCCGCCTGACGGGCGGCGCGGCCAGCCGCCCTGGTTGACAGCAGGGGCCCTGCCCCGTAGCGTAGATGGCACCGGAGCGGGTGCTCCACCCGCGAGGGGGCCCCAGATGAGAAGAGCCTTCACTGCGCTGCTGGTGCTGCTTGCCCTCGCCCTCGCCCTCGCCCTCGGCTCGATCCCCGCCTCTGCGCAGAAGGAGCGCGCCGAGCGCCCCACCTACGCTGTAGGGGACAAGTGGCTACGCAGCGACGGCGCCTTCGACCTCATCCGGATCGAGGGTGATGTCTACGTATTCGCCGCGGACCGCGGACGCGAGGTGCATCTCAGCCGGGACCTGACGCTGACGAAGGTCGTCAGCCGCGGCAGCGTCGACTTCGAGCTCGACCCGGCGCCGAAGATCTCCTGGCCCCTCGAGGTGGGCAAGGAAGGCTACGCCTCGGGGCTGCTGCGCACGGGACGCAATCCGGCAGGCGCCCAGGTCCGGGTGTTCTGGCGGGTGGAGGCCTACGAGTACGTCAACACTCCCGCGGGCAGCATCAGGGCCTTCAGGATCTTGATGTCGCTGGCCGGCGGCTTCGGGGGCGGCGGGGCCGGCCGGGAGTGGGGGACGATCCAGACCTGGTACGCGCCTGACCCCGGGCAGATCGTCCTGATGAGGGCGCCTCCCGGCACTGTCCCGAGCTTCCGCGTCGTCGCCTTCGACCGCCCGGCCGTGCCGGCGCCGCTGGCAGTGGCCCTGGCCGACCCGAAGGACCAGGTCCGGGTGGCGGCCGAGGAACTCGTGGTCTCCGGCAAGGTGACCTCGGGCAAGGGGGTCTCCCGCGTCACCGTGTCCCTCAACGGCGCCGACCTCTCGCGCCAGGAGGAGAAGGCGGCGCCCGCGAAGGAGCTGGCGCTCCGGGTCCCGGTCAAGCTCAGGGAGGGCAAGAACGTCCTTGTGGTGACCGCCGTGGAGGCCGACGGCACCACGAAGCAGGAGGCGCGGACGCTCTACTACGACAGACCGGCCCCGCCGCCGGCGACCGCGGCTGTCCCGGCGAGGCCTCCCGCCGCGGCCGCGCCGGGCCCCCCCGCGCCGGGTCCCGCGCCTCCTCCCGCCGTCGCCGCGGCTCCCGCTGCGCCCGCTCCGCCGCTCCAGCTCCTCGTCTCCTCTCCGCGCGATCAGGCGCGCGTGGAGCGGGAGAGCGTGGCGCTGGCGGCGCTGGCCTCGGGCGGGAAGGGGATCAGCCGGGTGCTGGTCACCCTCAACGGGCAGGAGGTCTCGCGCCAGGAGCCGCCGAGCCCCCAGCCCTCGCTGGCAGTGAACCTGCCGCTCACGTTGCGGGAAGGCCCGAACACGCTGGTGGTCACGGCCATCGAGCCCGACGGCCAGGCGCATCAGGAGGTGCGCACGGTCCAGTACGACAAGGTGGTCCCGCTCACGGTGGACTTCCGCTATCCGACGGACCAGGCGCGTGTCACCGAGCCCTCTAGCCTCGTGGCGGCCACGGTGGCCTCCAGCCGCGGCGTGACGAAGGCCAGCGTGCTCCTGAACGGCGTGGAGGTGCATCAGCAGAGCGAGCGGGCGCCGCCGCGGTCCGTGGCCCTGGCGGTGCCGGTGACTCTCCGCGAGGGAACCAATGTCGTGGTGGTGCGCGCCGCCGAGACCGATGGCACGGTGCGCCAGGAGATCAGGACGATCATCTACGACAAGCCAAAGCTGGCCGCGGCAGCCCCCGCGCCGCCTCCGGCTCCGGCGAAGCCCCTGCCCGATCGCTGGGCGGTGGTGATCGGGGTGGGGCAGTACGAGAGCCCGGACGTGACGCGGCTGCAATACGCGGTGCCCGACGCCGAGGCGCTGTATCAGGTGCTCATCGGACAGGGCGGCTTCAAGAAGGAGCATGTGCTGCTCCTGACGGACAAGACAGAGCGCAAGCCCACGCTCAGGAACATCAAGTGGGCGTTGGGGACTTTCCTCACCCGATCGGCGAAGAAGGACGACACCGTGGTGGTCTTCTTCGCCGGGCACGGGGCCCCGGAGGTCGATCCGCGGGGGATCGAGCGCGACGGGCTGGCGAAGTACCTGGCGCCCTCCGACGTGGAGCCGGACGATCTCTACTCCACGGCGCTGCCGATGGACGAGCTGCAGACGGTGTTCCAGCGCATCGAGGCGGAGCGGATGGTGGTGTTCCTGGATGCCTGCTATAGCGGGGCCGCCGGCGGACGGACATTCGCCTCGAAGAAGACGCGCGCCACCCACGTGGACGATCTCTTCCTGGAGCGGCTCACGCGCTCCAAGGGGCGGGCCATCGTGACGGCCTCGCGTCCGGCGGAGGTGTCGCTGGAGGTGCCGGAGCTCGGCCACGGGCTCTTCACCTACTACCTCGTCCAGGGGCTCAAGGGGGCCGCCGATCTCAACCGCGACGGCATCGTCTCCCTGCAAGAGCTGTACGAGTACGTGGAGCAGCAGGTGACCCAGAAGTCGCGGGCGCTGGGGGGCAACCAGCACCCGGTGATGAAGGGGGAGATGGAGGGCGCGCTGCCGCTCGTGAAGGTCGGCGGTCGATGAGACGTGCCCGCGACGGGCCGCTCCTGGCGCTTGCAATCTTCGCGCTGCTGGCCTGCCCAACGCCCGCCTCCGCCCAGAAGCCGCGCGCCGAGCGCCCGACCTATTCGCTCGGCGAGAAGTGGATCCGGAGCGACGGCGTCTTCGAGCTGATCCGGATCGACAAGGACCTCTACGTCTTCGCCCAGAACCCCGCCCGCCAGGTGCATCTCACTCGTGACCTCGGAATCGCGCGGCTGCAGGGCGGCCAGTACTGGCTGGAGACGGACCCGCCCCTCAACCTGCGCTGGCCGCTGGAGGTGGGGAAGTTCGGCATCAGCGATGTCCGGTGGAGGTGGGAGGCGAATCCGTCGGGGTTGCCGGCGAAGCTGACCTGGAGCGTCGAGGCCTTCGAGGAGGTCCAGGTCACCGCGGGCCGGTTCTGGGCGTTCCGGATCCACCTCCAGGTCGAGTACCCGCTGGGCTCGCGCCACACCCATCGGCTCTGGTACGCCCCCGACGCCCGCCTGTTCGTCAAGGCGGAGTGGATGACCCCCGCGCCCGCAGCGAGCTTCGAGGTCGTCTCGGTCGAGCGGCCCCAGCCCCCGCTGGCCGTGGTCCTCGATCGCCCCGCCGACGGCACGGTTGTGACGGCGGCCAACCTCGTGGTCACGGGCGCGGTGCGGGGCGGGGGCGGCGGCATCCAGGTGCGCGCCACGGTCAACGGCGCCGAGGTGCCGGTGGCGACCAAGCCCGGCCCCGGTGGCGCCGACCTGACGCTCAGCGCCGCTGTCCAGCTGAAGGAGGGCCGGAACGTAATCCTGGTCACCGCCACCGACAGGAGCGGCGCCGTCCAGCAGCAGGCGCGAGCCGTCGTCTTCGAGCCTCCGCAGCCGCCCGCCCGCGAGCCTCTGACCGCGCCGCCAGCGGCGGCCGCCGTGGCGCCCCCGAAGCCTCCGCTTTCGCCGCTGACGGTCGCGCTCTCGTCGCCGGAGCACCGGTCGAAGACCCTCCAGCAAACCGTCACCCTGGCGGGGGTGGCGTCCAGCGGCCAGGGGGTCACGAGCGTCGTCGTCACCCTCAATGGCGCCGAGGTCTCGCGGCTCCAGCAGCCCGGTGCGCCGCGAGCGGTTCCGCTCCACCTCCCCCTCCGGCTCCGTCAGGGCGCCAACACCCTCGTCGTGACGGCCTCGGACACTGGCGGCGCCATCCACCAGGAAGTGCGCACGATCTACTACGAGGCACCCGTCCCGCTCACGATCGCTTTCCGTTACCCGGAGGATCGGGGACGGGTCGCGGAGGAGTCGAGTGTCGTGGCGGCCGTGATCACGTCGAGCAGGGGCGTGGCCCGGGTCACGGTGAGCGTCAACGGCGTCGACGTCCACCAGCAGACGGAACGCACGCCCGTGAAGTCCATTGTCGTGTCGGCCCCGGTGACGCTCCGCGACGGCGCCAACGCCATCGTCGTCACCGGCGTCGAGTCGGACGGAACCATGGCTCAGGACGTCAGGACGGTGTTCCTGGATCGGCCCAAGCCCGCGGCGACCCAGGCGCCCGCGCCGGCGGCTCCCAAGCCGGCCCCCGGACGCTGGGCGGTGGTGATCGGGATCGGACGGCACGAGAGCGAGAGCATCCCCAGACTGCGCTACACGGTGCCCGACGCCGAGGCGATCTCCGAGACCCTCGTCACCTCGGCCGGCTTCACGAAGGAGCACGTGCTTGTCCTGACGGACAGGACGGAGCGCAAGCCGACGCTCCGGAACATCAAGTGGGCGCTGGGGACGTTCCTGGCCCGGTCGGCGAAGAAGGAGGATACCGTTACTACCTGCTGCAGGGGCTCAAGGGGGCGGCCGATCTGAACCGCGACGGGATCGTGTCGCTGCAGGAGCTGTACGAGTACATCGAGCAGCAGGTGAGCCAGAAGTCGCGGGCGGTGGGGGGCAACCAGCACCCGATGATGAAGGGGGAGCTGGAAGGGGTGCTGCCGCTTGTGAAGGTCCGCGGACGCTAGATTTCCGGACGCGTGCCGTGGGTGGCACGCACCACGGTCTTGATCCCGCCGCGCACGCTGAAGTCCCCCACCACCTCGATCCAGCGCGGCGCGGCCACGGCCACGAAGTCGTCGAGGATCCGGTTGGTCACGTCCTCGTGGAAGGCCCCCTCGTCGCGGTACGACCAGATATAGAGCTTGATGGACTTGAGCTCCACGAGGTGCCGGTCGGGGACGTAGCGGACCCGGATGGTGGCGAAGTCCGGCTGGCCCGTCCTCGGACAGAGGCAGGTGAACTCGGGGATGTCGAGGGCCACCTCATAGTCGCGGTCCGGGTGCGGGTTCGGTACCACCTCGAGCCGCTTCGATGGGTGGGTCGGCATGGCCTGACGCTACCGCGGGGCGCGCCGGTCGGTCAAGGGTCGAGGCGGGCGGCATGTTGGCCGTGGGCGAGAGGGTCGGGGTCGCGGGCGGGGCTTCACGCCGTCATCTCCATGTGGCGATGCCGATCCCCGCCGCATGGCCATGCCCAACATGCCTGGCGGCATGTTGGC
>MGBV01000090.1:0-833 GCA_001788415.1 Candidatus Rokubacteria bacterium GWC2_70_16
GGGACTTCACCGTGGTCATCGCCTCGGAGGCGGTGGACTCCATGGACGGCGAGGAGATGCACCGCTTCGCGCTCCGCCTCATGGGCGCCACCGTGGGCTGGCCGCTGACCAATGCCGAGATCGCTCAGGCCCTGAGCGCCTGAGCCACTCAACGCGGGAGGTGCCTGTGAAGCTACCGCGCGAACGCTTCGACTATTCCCCCATGGCCGGCCGCCGCCCCTGGAAGCTGCCCAAGGGCGCGCGCCTCGCCGTCTGGACCATCCTCAACGTGGAGGAGTGGGACATCGAGAAGCCCATGCCGCGCCAGGTCCTGAGCGCCCCGCAGGGAGCGGCCACGGTGCCCGATGTGCCCAACTGGGCGTGGCACGAGTACGGGATGCGCGTGGGCTTCTGGCGCATGCTCGAGGCCCTGGCGAGGCGCCGGCTGCCCGTGACCACCGCCATCAACGCCAGCGTGTGCCGCTCCTATCCAGCGGTGGCGCAGGCCATGCGGGACGCCGGGTGGGAGTTCATGGGCCACGGGGTCAGGCAGGGCGCCATGCACCTCCTTCCCGATCAGCGGGCGGCCATCGGGGAGGCCGTCGGGATCATCCGCGAGTTCACGGGCAAGCCGCCCAAGGGCTGGCTCGGCCCCGGCCTCACCGAGACGTGGGAGACGCTCGATCTCCTCGCCGAGGCGGGCATCGAGTACGTGTCGGACTGGGTCAACGACGACCAGCCGTACGAGATCCGCACGCGCTCGGGGCCGCTGGTGTCGGTGCCCTACACCCTCGAGCTCAACGACATCCCGATGATGGTCATCCAGCATCACACCTCGGCCGAGTGGGTGCGGC
>MGBV01000090.1:870-12330 GCA_001788415.1 Candidatus Rokubacteria bacterium GWC2_70_16
TCCGGCGTCCCGCACCGGATGAAGCACTTCGAGGCGGCCTACGACTACATGCGGCGCCAGAAGGGCGTGTGGTTCGCCACCGGCGAGGAGATCTGCGACTGGTACAAGTCCCACCCCTGGTGAGCTGCGCCAGCGGCGTGCGTCACTGCGGCGGCGGGCCCTGGGGGGCGCTGCCGCCCGTCTCGGCGCGGAACGCGGCGATCTGCTCGGGCAGCCCGAAGACGCGCACCAGGTCGCCCGCGCGGAGGATGGTGTCCGGGTCGGGGTTGAAGAGGACCTCCCCGTCGGCACGGGTCACGGCCACGACCGTGACACCAAACCGTTCCCGGATCTGCCCCTCGCGCAGCGATTGGTCCGCCAGCGCCCCCTGCCCCACCGCCAGGTCCTCCACCTGGGGCAGGAGATCCATCGCGTCCCCAGGCGCTCTTGCACCCATCTGCATGGCGCTGCGGAAGCGCTCGAGGTAGGCGAGCACGCGGTCGTGGGGCAGGGCTAACCGCCGCAGGGCGTGCCGGATGAGGGTCGCGGCCGCCTCCAGTTCGGGCTGGATGACCTCCGTGGCGCCGGCGCGGGCCAGCGCCTCCATGCCTGAGGCGTGATGGGCCCGGACCAGGACGGGCACCGCCGGATTCATGGCGCGCACGTAACGGACCACGAGCTGGGCGCGGTCGACCTCGGGCAGCGCCACCACCACCAGGGTGGCCCGTGCGGCCCCGGCGCGCTCGAGGGTGCGCCGGTTGGCGGCATCCCCGAACAGGCATGGCACCCCCCGGGCGCGGAGCCCCTGGACACGGTGAACGGCAGGAGCACCAGCGCGGCCTTCCCGAGCGCCGCCCCGATGGCCACCAGCCGGCCCGGCTCCAGCGCTCCCAGGGCCGGGATCAGGACGATCAGGACGACGACGGCCAGGTCCTCGACGAGGAGCGTCCCCATCATGATCCGTCCGTGGCGCGAGTGCAGTTCGCCCCGGTCCAGGAGCAGCCGCACCAGCACCATGGTGCTGGCGACGGAGATGACGATGCCGACCACCGCGCCCTGGAGCGCGGTCCAGCCCAGGAGGGCGCCGGCGCCGACGCCGAGCCCCACGCAGAGGGCCAGGCCTACGGGCCCGCCGAGGAGCGTCACCCATCGAACGCGCAGGAGGTCCTTGAGGGAGAACTCGATGCCGACGGAGAACATGAGGAGCACGACGCCGATCTCGGCGAAGAGATCGAAGGTGTGCACGTCGGTCACCGACGGCCCGGGGGTGAGGGGGCTCACCAGGATGCCGCCGAGGATGTAGCCCAGGATGAGCGGCTGGCGCGCCCACCAGGCGAGAGCGCCTCCCACCACCGCCGCGGCGAAGACGAAGGCCAGGTCCCGGAACACGGCCGGGTCGGTGATCATCGGTGTTCCGAGTGTACTGGAGTCACGAGGCGTGATCTCGAGGAACGTGGGGCCCCACGGCCCGCTGGCAGTCGCCGCCCACTCGGGGTACCGCAGGCCGCAGGCGGGTCAGGGGAGCAAGCGCCCGAGGAGCTGTGGGGCTAGGTGAGCCCGTGGTGGAGGGCGCGCCAGATTCTTTCCGGGGTGAGGGGCAGGTCGAGGTCCTCGACGCCGAACGGCGAGAGCGCGTCCAGCACCGCGTTGACGAGGGCCGGGGGCAGGGCGATGCAGCCGGCCTCGCCGAGGCCTTTGACGCCCAGCGGATTGAAGGGGGAGGGAGTGACGGTCGTCGTGAGCACCGGCTCGGGGAAGTCGCCCAGGCGCGGCACCGCGTAGTCCATCAGACTGCCCGTCAGGAGCTGTCCCTCCTCGTCATAGATGAGCGCCTCCAGCAGCGCCTGGCCTGCGCCCTGGGCATAGGCGCCGTGGAGCTGGCCCTCGGCGAGCAGCGGGTTCACGACCACACCGGCGTCGTCGGCCCAGACGCAGCGGGTGAGCGAGACCTGGCCGGTGTCCGGGTCGATCCGGACCACGGCCACGCAGGAGCCGAAGCTCCACAGCTCGCCCTGGCCCTCGAAGAAGACCGTGGCCTCGAGCCCGGGTCCGTGGCCGGCGCGGCGCGCGGCCGGGCCGTAGGCCAGCTCGGCCACCTCTTGCCAGGAGGCGCGCCGGCCCGGCACGCCCGCCACGTGGAAGGCCCGATCGGCGAGGACGAGATCGGCGGGCGCGGCCTCGAGCAGAGCCGCCGCGAGGCGCCGCCCCTGCTCCCGCACCTCCGTGGCGGCCTGGAGCGCGGCGCTGCCGCCCAGCGCGGTGGAGCGGCTGCCGAAGGTGCCGAAGCCCTGGGGCGTACCCGCCGTGTCACCGTGGCGGACCGCGATGTCCTCCGGCCTCACGCCGAGGGCATCCGCGACGATCTGGGCCCACGTCGTCTCGTGGCCCTGGCCATGGGCGCTGGACCCCGTCACCACCGTCACGGCGCCGCTGCGCTCGACGCGCACGCTGCCGCTCTCCCAGCCGAGGGCCGAGGGCTCGACGTAGGAGATGACGCCGATGCCGGTCACCTCTCCGCGCGCTCGCGCCTCGCGCTGCTCGGCGCGGAGCTCCTCGTACCCGGCCGCCTCGAGGCATCGGGCCAGCGCGGCGGCGTAGTCGCCCGAGTCGTAGGTGTTCCCGGTGGCGGTGCGGTAGGGGAATGCGCGGGCGGGGATGAAGTTCCGCCTCCTGATCTCGGCCGGGTCCACCCCGAGCGTGCGGGCGGCCTTGTCCATGAGCCGCTCGATGACGAAGATGCCTTCCGGACGCCCGGCGCCGCGGTAAGCGCCCGTGGGCGGCGTCGTGGTGAGCGCCGCCACCGTCTCGATGTCCACGGTGGGCACCACGTAGGCGCCCGGCATCGTGCGGCCGCAGTTCCAGGGCGGGACCCCGGCGCTCATGGTGAGCCGCGTGCCCACGGCGAAGGAGACCCGCGCCTGCAGCCCCAGGATCCGCCCGTCGCCCGCCAGCGCCAGCTCGGCGTCGATGGCGCCGCCGCGCCCCTGCTGGGTGCTGAGGAAGTCCTCGCTCCGCGTCGCCACCCACTTGACCGGGCGGTCCAGCGTGAGCGCGAGCCAGGCGACCAGCACGTCCTCGGCATAGGGACTGCCCTTGACGCCGAAGCCGCCGCCCACCTGCGGGGCGACCACGCGGATCCTCGACTCGGGGAAGCCGATGCACGCCGCGATATCGGCGCGGACCCGGAAGGGCGCCTGCGTCGAGGCCCAGAGGCGTAGCTCGCCGCTGGCCCTGTCGTGCCAGGCCAGGATGCCGCGAGGCTCCATGGCCATGGCCGAGAGCCGCGGCTGCTGCACCCGGACGCGCACTCGGTGCGCCGCACTGGCGAACGCCCCCTCGGCGTCGCCCTGCCGCCAGCGGTGAGAGAGGAGCACGTTGTCGCCGAGCGCCTCGAAGAGCGCCGGCGTGCCGGGAGCGAGCGCGGCTGCCGAGTCGACCACCGGAGGCAGGGGTTCGTAGTCCACCTCCACCCGCTCGGTGGCATCGCGGGCGGCGTAGGCCGTCTCCGCCACCACCGCCGCCACCGGTTCCCCCACGCCGCGCGCCACCCCCTGCGCGAGCACCGTGTGCGGCGGCATCTTCATCGAGGGGGTGAGGCGGTTGGGCCGCAGGTGACCCAGGTGGGCCACGTCGGCTCCCGTGACCGCCGCCACGACGCCCGGCGCCCCGCGCGCGGCTCCCACGCCGAGCCGCGCGATCCGGGCATGGGCGTGGGGGCTGCGCAAGAGCGCCACGTGGAGCGTGCCCGGCAGCCGGATATCGTCGGTGTACAGGCCGGCCCCCGAGAGGAGCGGGCGATCCTCCACTCGCCTGAGGGGCCGGCCGACGAAGCCGTGCGGGTCGGGCGCTACCGTCACCGCTTGATCACGGCCTCCACCTGCTTCTGCACCGTGGCGAGCGCCTCCTTCGGCGTCACCTTGGCGTCCACCGCATCGTCCAGCTGCTTCTTGAGGATCTCGCGCACCTTCTGGAAGTTTGGCGCCATCGTCTTGCCCGCGGCAGCCGCGCGAGCGGAGAGGCGCTCGGGCGCCGCCACGGGGGTGGAGTCGGACATGGGGCGGCTCCTCACGTGAGGGCCCCAGACTACTAGAGCCCTCGCAGTTGCGCAATCACGCGGGCGCGATGCCGGCTCCCGGCGGGCCCCGCGCTCGCACGCGGCGCGACTCGCACGCTTGACACGGGTCGGGGCCGGGCCTAGAGTCGGCCCCACATTCCTGACCAGCCGGGCCGTCTGGGAGGCGCGATGCGTCCTCGTCGGGTGCCGTCGGATTCCGGCTCCCTCCTGCCCACGCGCGGCGGGCGCCCCCGCGATCCGCCGGGGCCGGCCCGTCCGGCCTGACCCGAGCGCAGTCCAACATCCACCCGTTGAGGAGGATCCCCGTGGCGAAGAAAGCGACGAAGAAGGCGGCGGCGCGATCCGTGAAGAAGGCGCCCAAGAAGGTCGCCCCCAAGGGCCCGAGCGCGGCCGAGGCGATCCACAAGCTCGGCCTGGCGTTCATGAAGGGGGTGAGCGCGAAGAACTCCCAGGCCCTCGTGGCGGCGTTCTATGCCCCCGACGCTGTTCTCATGCCGCCGAACCAGCCCCCGCTGGAGGGGGGCGAGAACATCCGCCTCGCGCTGCAGGGCATGATGGACGCGGGCGTCACGAGCCTCAAGCTGGAGACCATCGCTACCGGCAGCTCGGGCGATCTGGCCTGGGAGCGGGCCCGGTACACGCTCTCCATGACGCCGCCCGGAGGGGCTCCGGTGCAGGACGTCGGCAAGTCCCTCGTGGTGTATCGGCGCCAGCCCAGCGGCCAGTGGCGGGCCCTCGTGGACATGTACAGCAGCGACCAGCCGGCGCAATAGCGTCGCGAGCGCTGAACACGGGGTCGGGGCGCCGCGGGTCGACCCGACCATCTGGCCCACGGTCAGCATGGCGACAGGCATGTTGAGGATGAGGAGATGCTCATGGCGAAGGAGCTCAGGTGCGGAGACCTGATGCCCGGGTGCAGCTTCGTGGCGGAGGGGCAGGATGTGGCCGAGGTGATGGCCAAGGGAGCAGAGCACGCGAAGAAGGACCACGGGATGGCGACGATCCCGCCGGAGATGATCCAGAAGGTGCAGGGGCTGATCCGCGACAAGTAACGCGCGCGGCCGCCGGGGGCCGGCGGGGGCGGCATCCACTCCTCACCCACGATACCCCACGGGGTTCGGAGCGGCCGCCGCCCCCGCCGGCCCGCACGCGGGGGGCTGGCGCATGACAGCGGGGTGGCGGTAGAGTCAGGATGACCGAGCCCGAGCAACCCCCCAGGAAGTCCACAGGAGAGCGTGAGCCATGCCATCGAGCGACGTGCTGAGAATCGCCAACTGCAGCGGCTTCTACGGGGATCGGCTGTCCGCCGCGCGGGAGATGGTCGAGGGCGGCCCCATCGACGTGCTCACCGGCGACTATCTCGCCGAGCTGACCATGGCCATCCTCTTCAAGAGCCGGCTCAAGAAGCCCGAGACCGGGTATGCCACGACGTTCCTCGCCCAGATGGAGCAGGTGATGGGCGCCTGCCTCGACCGGCGCATCCGGGTCGTGGCCAATGCGGGCGGGCTCAACCCCGCGGGCCTGGCCCAGGCCCTCGGTGGCGTCGCGGACAGGCTTGGGCTCAAGCCGCGCATCGCGCATGTCACCGGCGACGATGTGCTGGGGAACCTCGAGGCCTGGCAGCAGGCGGGGCATGCGCTGGCCCATCTCGACCGGGGCCGTCCGCTCAGGGATCTGAAGGCGCCCGTGGTCACCGCCAACGCCTATCTCGGCGGCTGGGGGATCGCGGAAGCGCTCGGGCGCGGCGCCGACATCGTCATCACGGGGCGGGTGACGGACGCTGCGCTGGCGCTGGGGCCGGCGGCGTGGCGCTTCGGCTGGAAGCGCGATGACTGGGACCGCCTCGCCTCGGCCATCGTGGCGGGACATATCATCGAGTGCGGTGCCCAGTGCTGCGGGGGCAACTACTCATTCTTCCAGGAGGTGCCCACCCACGACCGCATCGGCTTCCCCATCGCCGAGATGGCCGAGGATGGCTCCTTCGTCATCACCAAGCACCCGGGCACGGGCGGGCAGGTCTCCGTGGGCACCGTCACCGCGCAGCTCCTGTACGAGATCGACACGCCGCGCTACCTGAATCCCGACGTCACCGCCCGCTTCGACACGATCCAGCTCGCCCAGGAGGGGCCGGACCGGGTGCGCGTGACGGGCGTCAAGGGCGAACCGCCGCCCCCCACGACCAAGCTCTGCCTCAACTACTTCGCCGGCTACCGCAACAGCCTCACCTTCGTGCTCACCGGGCTCGACATCCCCGAGAAGGCCAAGCTCATCGAGGACACCTTCTGGAAGCTGGTGGGTGGCCGGGAGCGCTTCGCGGAGACGACCGTGTCGCTTCTTCGCTACGACCGCGAGGATCCGGAGACGAACGAGGCCGCCGTGGCGCATCTCAAGATCACGGTGAAGGACCCCGATGCGGCGAAGGTCGGGCGCGGCTTCAGCAACAAGGCCATCGAGATGGGGCTGGCCCATTACCCGGGCTTCCACATGACCGCCCCGCCCAGCGAGGAGGCGGCCTATGCCGTGTACTGGCCCACGGTGATCCCGTCGCCGCTCGTCGAGCAGGAGGTGCACCTGGACGGCGAGACGCTGGCGATCCCGCCCGTGCTGCCGCCCGCCTCGTTCCATGATGTGACCCCACCCGTCCCCCCGCGGCCTCCCGCGCCCACAGGCCCCACCACGCGCGCGCCGCTGGGCCGCGTGATGGGCGCCCGCTCGGGCGACAAGGGGGGCAACGCCAACGCCGGGGTGTGGGCGCGGGATGCGCGGGCCTACGCATGGCTGCTGGAGACGCTCACGGCGGACCGGATCCGGGCGCTGATGCCCGAGGCGCGCGGGCTCGTCGTCGAGCGCCATCCGCTGCCCAATCTCCTGGCGATCAACTTCGTGATCAAGGGGCTGCTGGGCGAAGGGGTGTCGGGCTCCACGCGGAGCGATCCCCAGGCCAAGGGGCTCGGGGAGTACCTGCGCGCGAAGACGGTGGAGATACCCGAGACCCTCCTCGGATGAAGCTCGTCTCCTGGAACGTCAACGGCATCCGCGCCGTCTGGAAGAAGGGGTTCCGGGAGTTCCTGGACGCCGAGAAGCCGGACATCCTCTGCGTGCAGGAGACCAAGATCCAGCCCGACCAGCTCACGGAGGAGCTCAGGAGCCCGGCCGGCTACCGCTCCTACTGGAACGCGGCGGAGCGGAAGGGGTACAGCGGCACCGCGACCTTCACGCGCGAGGCGCCCGTGGGGGTCGCCACCGAGTTCGGCTCCCCCGTGCTGGACACCGAGGGGCGCATCGTCCACACGGAGCACCCCGACTTCCACCTCTTCAACGTCTACTTCCCCAACAGCGCCATGGGGCCCGAGCGGCTCCGCCACAAGCTCGCCTTCTACGACCAGTTCCTGCGGCTCAGCGAGTCGCTGCGCCGGCGCGGGAAGGGGATCGTCCTCTGCGGGGATGTCAACACGGCCCACGAGGCCATCGATCTCGCCCGGCCGAAGGAGAACGCGGCCACGCCGGGTTTCCTGCCCGTGGAGCGCGCCTGGGTGAGCCGCCTCGTCGCCTCCGGCTACCTGGACGCCTTCCGCCTCTTCACCGGCGAGCCCGGGCACTACACCTGGTGGGATCTCAAGAGCGGCGCGCGGGCGCGCAACGTCGGGTGGCGCATCGACTACTTCTTCGTCTCCGAGGAGCTGCGCGGCCGCGTGCGCGCCGCGGGCATCCTCCCCCAGGTGCTGGGCTCGGACCACTGCCCGATCACGCTGACCCTCGAGTGAGCGGGGCGCGTGGTAGACTCCCGGGCGTGTCTCGATCCGCCGACGTCGCCATCATCGGCGCGGGTATCGTCGGGCTCGCCACCGCCGTCTCGCTGAGCGAGCGGCATCCCCGCGCTCGCCTCGCCGTCCTCGACAAGGAGCCGCGCGTCGCGGCCCACCAGACCGGGCACAACAGCGGGGTCATCCACTCGGGCATCTACTACAAGCCCGGCTCCCACAAGGCCCGGCTCTGCGTGGAGGGCGCCCGGCTCATGACCGAGTTCTGCGACGCCCACGGCATCGGGTACGAGCGGTGCGGCAAGGTCATCGTGGCTACCGACGAGTCGGAGCTGCCGCGGCTCCAGGCGCTCCACGAGCGCGGCACGGCCAACGGCGTCCCGGGCCTCCGGCTCGTCTCCGGGGAGGAGGCGCGCGCGCGCGAGCCGCATTGCCGGGCGGTGCGCGGGCTGCTGTCGCCTGCCACGGGGATCGTGGACTACACGCAGGTGGCCGAGGCCATGGCCGGGCTGATCCAGAAGCGTGGCGCCGAGGTCGTCACGGGCGCCAGGCTCACCGGCGCGCGGCGGGGCGCGGCGGGCTTCGTGCTCGAGACTCCGGGGGGACCGATCGAGGCGCGCCACGTGGTCAACTGCGGGGGGCTCCACTCGGACCGCGTGGCGCGCCTCATGGGGGCCGCCCCGGATGTGCGGATCATCCCGTTCCGCGGCGAGTACTATATGCTCCGTCCCGAGCGCCGGTCCCTGGTCCGCGGGCTCATCTATCCCGTCCCGGACCCGCGCTTCCCGTTCCTGGGCGTCCACTTCACGCGGACGGTGCACGGGGACGTGGAGGCCGGTCCCAACGCGGTGCTCGCGCTGGCCCGCGAGGGGTACTCCATCGGGACGATCCGGGTGGGCGAGGCGCTGGGCACCTTCGCCTACCGGGGGTTCTGGGCCATGGCCCGGCGCTACTGGCGGATGGGGGCCTACGAGCTCTACCGCTCGCTGAGCAAGGGGGCCTTCGTCCGGTCGCTCCAACGGCTCGTCCCCGACATCCGGGCGGAGGACATCGCCCCCGGTGGCGCCGGGGTGCGGGCCCAGGCGGTGAGCCCCGACGGATCGCTCGTGGACGACTTCAAGATCACGCTGACCCCGGGCGCGATCCACGTGCTCAACGCGCCCTCTCCCGCCGCCACCGCCTCGCTCGCCATCGGCCGGCACATCGCCGGCTTGGCCGCGCAGCACTTCGCCCTGTAGCAGGCGGCCGCACAGGGCCCATCTGCTGCGTTGGCGCCCTCGGCCGCACGCTCAACGTGGCTCGCTCACGCTCGCCAGGATCTCCGGATCCGCTCACCTCGCCTCCGGCTCGGCTCGCCAAGCGGAGTACGCCTCGCGTGCGGCCGTCGGGCGCCGCCTTGCATCTGGACCCTTTTCGACCGCCTGCCGGGATCTGGGAGGTCCGCAGATGTCAGGGCTTGGGGGCGCGCGCCTCGGCCTCGCGGGTCCGGGCCTCGGCCTCGCGCGCGCGATCCTCGGCCTCCAGCATCCGCGTGGCCAGCTGGCGGATCAGCGCCAGCGCCAGCGCCGGGTTCGAGCGCACCAGATGCTCGAGCCGGTTGGCCGGGATCAGCATCAGCGTGACCGGCTCCGCGGCGACGGCGTCGGCCGAGCGCGGTGCGTTGCGGAAGAGCGCCAGCTCGCCGAGCAGATCGCCCTTGCCGAGCACGCGGAGGACGCGGTTCTCGTCGCCGAAGCGCCGCCGGATCTCGACCTTGCCCTCGTGCACCATGAAGGCCTCGCCGTTGGCGCCATCCCCCTCCCGGAAGATGAAGTCCCCGGGCTTGAACGTCCTGGTCGGCACATCCCCGATCTGACGGCTCATCCCTATGCCCTCTTGGTGTGTGGTATAGAATAGCCGACGATGCCCTCTATGTTACGCCGATTCGCCCTCCCCGCGACACTGGTCGCGGCCGTTGCGGCCCCCGCAGCGGCGAGCGCCCAGGCGAGCGTCACGGTCCAGGAGGCGCTGCTGCGCGCCAAGCCCGCCGTCGTGCTGGTGATCGCCGAGGTGGCCGCGGAGGTCACGCTCGACTGCGGCAGCGGATCCACCACGGTCACGCCGCCGGCGTTCCGCGAGACCGGAACGGGCTGGTTCGTGGACGGCCGCGGCTGGATTATCACCAACGGGCACGTGGTGCAGCCCGCCCACACACCGCCACGCTGGCTCGTCAATCAGCAGGCGCAACGCGCCGTGACCACCGCGTGCCTGCCGAGAGCGCTCCAGCGCCAGGGTATCACCCCGGGCGAGCGGCCGGACCTCGAGGACACGGTCAAGCGCAAGCTCCTCGACCAGGTGCTGCCGACGACGAAGGTCAAGCTCAACCCGCAGGTCTCGGTGGTCATCTCCAGCGGCGCCCGCCTCAAGGCTGAGGTGAAGAAGTACACTCCGCCGCTGAGCAACGAGCCCGGCGTCATGTCCGGACGGGACCTGGCGCTCCTCCAGGTGCCCGGCACCGAGTTCCCCGTGCTGCCCCTGGCCGACTCCAAGGTGGGGCGCATCGGCGACCCCATCCACATCCTCGGCTTCCCCGGCGTGGTCCTCTCCCACGAGCTCCTGAACAAGTCGGCCAGCGTCGAGGCCTCGGTGACCAACGGCGCCGTGTCCGGGTTCAAGGAGGACGTGGCCAACCAGCCGATGATCCAGACCGATGCACCCGCGGCCTGGGGCAACTCGGGCGGGCCGGCGGTGGACCAGAAGGGCGCCGTGCTGGGCGTGCTCACCTTCGTGTCGCTGGCGCCGGGGCCCGAGGGCTCCATCGTCCAGGGCTTCAATTTCGTCATCCCCGCGAACGCGGTGCGCGACTTCGTCAAGGACACCGAGGTGAAGCTCGAGGGGAAGAGCAAGTTCACGGAGGCCTGGTTCAGCGGGCTCCGCGAGTTCTTCAGCGACGACTGGAAGGCCGCCGCGCGGCACTTCGAGGCGGCGGACAAGCTGCTGCCGAACCTCCCCGACGTGAAGCGGCTGCTGGGAGAGGCGCGCGAGAACATCAAGAACCCGCCGCCACGGCCCTTCCCATGGTTCTGGGTGGCCGTGGGCGTGACGCTCCTGAGCGGCGCGGGCTATGGCGGCCAGTTCGCGCTGCGCTGGCACAAGAACCGCTACCGGATCCAGCCCTCGGAGGTGATCCGGCTGCTCGAGTCTGGCAAGGCGCCGATCGTGCTCGACGTGCGCAGGACGGAGGTGTACGAGGCCCTGCCGCTGAAGATCCCGAACTCGGTGCGGCTGGCGCCCGAGGAGCTGTCGAGCGGCGTGGGGGGGCTCGAGCTGGACACCACGCGCCCGGTGGTCGCCTACTGCACCTGACCCGACGAGGCCACGAGCGCCCGTGTGGCGCGGGACCTCCGGAAGCTGGGATTCAAGGACGTCCGGATCCTCAAGGGCGGTCTCGGAGCCTGGACCAATGCGGGGCTGCCCATCGAGACCCGCTCCGACATCTCCGCCGTGGGGCTCGAGCTCTACAAGGCACTGGCCAGCGGCAACGTCTGAGCGGGCGCCCGAAGGCAAGAAGGGGAGGCCCGTTCCCGAGCCTCCCCGATGCCTTCCCGAAACGCCCAACGGCGGTTCGGGCCCACTACGTCATGCCGGGCCCCTGCGGGGCGACCG
>MGBV01000091.1:0-6867 GCA_001788415.1 Candidatus Rokubacteria bacterium GWC2_70_16
CCTCGCGAGCGCTGGAGGGCGAGCCGTGTCGCCGTGCGACGCGCAGGGCGGGGCGAGCGCGCCGCCGCGGGTCGACGGCCCTCGCGCCCCCCCCGGCGGGGGATGGGGGGTCGCGCGAGTCCCGCCCGAGCGAGCGCCGGCGTACAGGCGAGCCATCTCGGCGCGAGCGCGGGCCCCGCGCCCCGGGCCGGCGCCACCCGATTCCACGAGGCTCACTAGCGCCATGCGCGTCTGCTTCGACGCGCGCGGGCTCGGCGGCAACCTGACGGGCGCCGGCAAGGTGCTCGTCGGCCTCCTGCGTCGGCTCCGCGAGGACTTCCCGCGCCACGAGTACGTCCAGCTCCGGCCGCGCGCATCCGGGGCCTGGCGCCTGCCGCGCCAGCTCCTCTGGGAGCAGGCGGAGCTCCCGTGGCGGGCCGCGCGGGCGCGCGCCGACGTGCTGCACGTCGCGGGCGCGACCTCGGCGCCGCTCCTCCGACGCGGCGGGCTCGTGATGACCGTGCACGACCTCGCGCCGACGCGCCGCCCGGGGCTGCTGCCCGGGGCGCGCAGCCGCTGGTACTGGGGGCGCTTCGTGCCCCTGACGGCGCGCTTCGCCGACCGCGTCATCGTCCCGTCGCTCGCCACCCGGCGCGACCTCGTCGAGCTGGCGGGCGTGCGCCCCGAGCGGATCCGCGTGATCCCGTGGGGACCGATGCTCGACGTCGCCGGCCCCCCCGCGGCCGCGGAGCTCGCGCGGGTGCGCACGGCCCACGCGCTCCCCGCGCGCTACGTCCTCTACGTCGGCACGATCGACCGTCGCAAGGACTACCGGACGCTCCTCGGCGCGCTCGCGCGGCTCGACCCCGCGCTCCACCTCGTGCTGGCCGGCACGCTCATCGCCGGGCGCACCGACCTGCCCGAGCTGGTCGCGCGGCTCGGCCTCGGCGCGCGCGTGCGCGTGCTCGGCTACGTCCCGGAGGCCGACCTCCCGGCGCTCTACGCGGGCGCGGCGGCCTTCGTCTACCCGTCGTTCTACGAGGGCTTCGGCCTGCCGGTGCTCGAGGCCATGGCGTGCGGCACGCCGGTCGTCACCTACAACACGACCTCCCTGCCGGAGGTGGCCGGGCCGGCGGCCATCCTCCTGGACCCGCCCGTCACGGCCGAGGCGCTCGCCGCGGCCCTCGCGCGGGCCACGGAGGACCTCGCCACGCGCGAGGCGCTGATCGGACGCGGCCTGGAGCAGGTCAAGCGCTTCGACTGGCGGCGCACCGCGGCGCTCACGCAGGAGGTCTATGAGTCCCTCATCGGATAGCGTGAGCGTGTCGTGATGCGCGTCCTCTTCCTCGCCTACGCCCACGAGCGCGGGCTCCGCGCCGACGCGGGAGGCCACCGGAAGCTCTGGGAGCTCGCGTGGGCGCTCGCGGCGCGCGGCCACGAGGTGCGGGTGCTCTACCCGCGACTGCCCGGTCACGCGCCGCTCCGGTCCGTGCCGTGCCGCGCCTATCCGGTGCTCGACGCCCGGTGGCTCCGGCCCCTCACGGCGTACCTCGCGATGAGCGCCGGCGCGTGGCGGCTCGGCCGGGGCTGGCGCCCGGACGTCGTCTACTTCCGGAGCGGGGCCAACGTGCTCCCGCCCCTGGTGGCGCGGACCCTCGGCGCCGCGCCCGTCCTCGAGGTGAACGCCGACACGCTCGAGTTCCACGAGGTCGAGGGCGTCGGCGCCCTCACGCGGTGGGTCTGGCGGACGCTCGAGGGCGTCAACGCGCGCCGGAGCGCCGCCATCGTCGCCCTCACGCCCGGGCTCAAGCGCATGCTCGTCTCCCGCTACGGCGTGCCCGAGGCCCGGGTGCGCGTCATCCCGAGCGGGACCGACGTCGCGCACTTCGCGCCGGGCGACGTGGCCGACGCGCGCCGGCGCCTCGGGCTCGATCCGGCCGCCGCCCTCGTGGGCTTCGTCGGCATCTTCTACCGGCACCAGGGCGTGCCCACCCTGCTCGAGGCGCTCGCGCGCCTGCGCGCCGGCGGCGTCGCCGTCGCGGGATTGATCGTCGGCGACGGCGTCCCGCGCGCGGAGTGGGAGGCCCGGGCGCGCGGGCTGGGGCTCGGCGGCGCCGTGACCTTCACGGGCCAGGTGCCCTACGCGCGGGTCCCGGCCTGCTTCGCCGCCATGGACGTCGTGGCGGCGCCGTTCACCGCCGGCCGCGGCGAGACCTCGCCCTTCAAGGTCCTCGACGCGATGGCGTGCGAGCGGGCCGTCGTCGCCTCCGACCTCGCGTCGGTGCGGCCGCTCGCGGAGGCGAGCGGCGCGCTCACGCTCGTGCCGCCCGACGACCCCGCGGCGCTGGCCGCCGCGCTCGGGGCGCTCCTCGCCGACCCGGCCCGCCGCGCGGCGCTCGCCCGCCGCGCCCGCGAGTTCGTGGTCGCGCGCCACGCGTGGGATAAGATCGGGGAAGCGCTCGCCGCGGTGCTGGCCGAGGCGTCGAGAGATCCGAGGGCGGGATGACGATCCCGGTGCTGTACGTGATGCAGTCGCTCGACATCGGCGGCACCCAGCGCCAGCTCCTGTTCCTCCTGCGAGGCCTCGACCGGCGGGCGTTCGCGTGCGTCATCGCGTGCGACCGGGGCGGCGCGCTCGCGCCGGAGTTCGAGGCCCTCGGCGCCTCGCTCGTCGTGCTCCGCGGCGGCCGCTACCGCTGGCGCGACCCGCGCGGCTGGCTCGTCCGGGGCTGGGAGCTGTACCGGCTCGCGCGGCGCCACCGCGTGCGGATCGTCCACGCGCACTGGGCGCTCTACGGACTCGTCGGCACCCTCGCCGGCTGGGCGGCGCGGAGCCCGGTGCGGCTGCTCTCGATGCACGGGCACTGGCTCAGGCCGGGCGACCGGCGGATCCTGAAAGCGCTCGTGCCGTTCCTCACGGCGATCGTCGAGGGCACGCCCGGCTGCATCGACCGGCTGGTGGCCCAGGGCCTCCCGCGCGGCACGTTCCGCCTGATCGACTACGGCGTGGACGGCGCCCCCTACGCGGACCCGGGGCTCGGGGCGCGGGCGCGGCGCCAGCTCGGCATCCCCGAGGACGCCTACGTCGTCACGCGCGTGTCACGGTGCTTTCCGGACAAGCGTGTCGGCGACGTCGTCGAGGCGGCGGCCGCCGTCCTTCCCCGGGTGCCGGGCGCGCGCTTCCTCGTCGTCGGCGACGGCGACGAGCTGCCCCGCCTGCGGGCCCGCGCCCGGGAGCTCGGCCTCGAGGGAAAGGTGATCTTCACCGGCTTTTATGCCAACCTCCATGAAGTGTTGGCCGCCTCCGACGTGCTGACGATGACGTCCAGCCTGGACGAGCTCGGCCTGGCGACGCTCGAGGCGCTCGCGGCCGGCAAGCCCATCGTCGCCTACCGGAACGGCGCGATCATCACCGAGGCCGTCGAGGACGGGACGAACGGCGTCCTGCTGGCGCCGGGCGACGTGCGGGCGCTCGGCGAGGCGCTGGTCGCCCTGCACGCGCAGCCGGAGGTGCGGGCGCGCATGGGCCACGAGGCGCGCCGCCGGTGGCAGGCGCGCTACGGGCTCGAGGCCTTCGGCCGGCGCATGGGGGACCTGTACCGCCGGCTCCTGGGGGAGCCATGACCGACCGACTCGCGATCGAGGGCGGCACGCCGAGCTCGCCGCGCTTCATCGTCTTCGGCGCGCCGAGCCTGGGCGAGGACGAGATCCAGGAGGTGGTGGCGACGCTCCGCTCCGGCTGGATCGGCACCGGACCCCGCACCCAGGCGTTCGAGGCGGCGTTCCGCGAGTACGTGGGCGCGCCGCACGCGGTGGCCGTCAGCTCGTGCACCGCCGCGCTGCACCTGAGCCTGGTCGTGTCCGGCGTCCTGCCGGGGGACGAGGTGGTCACCACGCCGTTCACCTTCGTCGCGACGGCGAACGCGATCCTGCACGCGGGCGCGCGTCCGGTGTTCGTGGACATCGACCGGACGACGCTCAACATCGACCCGGCGCTCGCCGAATCGGCCTGCACGCCCCGCACGCGGGCGCTCCTGCCGGTGCACTTCGGCGGGCTCGCGTGCGACCTCGACGCGCTCGGCGCGACGGCGCGCGCGCACGGCCTGGTCCTGATCGAGGACGCGGCGCACGCCCTCGGTGCGCGATGCCACGGCCGGCTCATCGGGGCGCACGGGCACCTCACGTGCTTCAGCTTCTATCCGAACAAGAACATCACGACCGGCGAGGGCGGCATGATCACGACCGACCGTCAGGACTGGGCCGACGCCCTCAGGATCTGGCGCCTCCACGGGCTCGACCACGACGCCTGGCGTCGCTTCCACGTCCAGGAGCTGATCCTGTCCGAGGCGGTCGCGCCGGGGTTCAAGTACAACATGACCGACCTCCAGGCGGCGCTCGGGATCCACCAGCTCCGGCGCCTGGAGGGCTTCCTCGCGCTCCGCGAGCGGTACGCGGCGCGCTACGACGCCGCCTTCGCCGAGCTGCCGGAGCTGATCCGTCAGCCACGCCCGGCGCCCGGGGCCGACCGTCACGGGCTCCACCTCTACCTGCTGCTGCTCGACCTCGGCCGCCTCACCGCGGACCGCAACCAGGTCCTGCGCGCGCTGCGAGCCGAGAACGTCGGCGCCGGCATTCACTACCACGCCGTCCACCTCCATCCCTACTACGCCCGGACCCTCGGGTATCGCCGGGGGGACCTGCCCAACGCGGAGTGGGCCTCCGGGCGCATCCTCTCGCTCCCGCTCGGGCCGGCCATGACCGACGAGGACGTCGAGAACGTGATCCGCGCGGTCCGGAAGGTCGTGCGCCGGTACCGCCGGGCGCCGGCGCGGTAGGCGCGCGGTGCTCGGCGCCCTCGCCCGGCCCCTGCGCGCCCTCGCGGGGGTCGCCCCGCTCGTTGGCCTGGCGCCGCGCCCGGAGGCGCGCCCGATGGGCGTGAGCGCCCTCGTGCGCGTCAAGGACGAGGAGGACTGGGTCGAGGCGTCGCTCCGCTCGCTCGAGGGGTTCGCGGACGAGATCGTCGTGATCGACAACGGGTCGACGGACGGCTCGCTGGAACGGGTGCGCGCCCTCCAGCGGACGCTCGGCGCGGAGCTGCGCGTCGAGGTGGCGCCCGAGCTCGACCACACCGCCCTCTCGAACCGCGCCCTGCTCCGCGCGCGCTTCCGGTGGGTGATCCGCTGGGACGCGGATTTCGTCGCGCACACCTCGGGACCGAGCGCGCTGCGGCGGCTGCGCGCCGTGCTCGCCGCCGTGCCGGCCTGGCGTCACGTGTGCCTGCACCCGGCGCTGGTCGAGCTGGCGGGCGATCTCGGTCACCGGCTGCCCGAGACGGCCGTCCGCTACGACAGCCACCTCCTGACGTTCTCGCCGGCCCTGCGGTACCGGACGCAGGTCGTGCGCGTCCGCGGCCACGGGCGCCCGGTGGCCGTCGAGTCGCTGAGGCTTCCGCGGTACTACGCGATCCGCCGCTGGGAGACCCCCGCGATCTTCCACGTCAACGTCAAGCCGGCGCGGCGGATGCTCCTGCGCCACTTCTGGCAGGAGTGGTGGGCGGAGCAGCCGGGCTGCGCGCTGGAGGAGTACGTGCGGCGGCGGGTCGAGGCCGAGCGGGGGAGCGCGTCGCTCGCCGTCGCCGCCGAGGGGTTCGTGCGCCGGTACTGCGAGCGCCTCGTGCCCTTCGACCCGACGCCGTACGGGGGCTACCCGGAGCGCCTGGCGCCGGCGCTGGCGCGGCCGCGCTACCGGGTGCTCTACCGTGACGGCCGGATCGTCGGGCGCAGCGAGCCCGCGGGCCCCGTGAGCGAGCCCTCGACGCGGGGGCGCGCGTGAGCGACGCCCGCCCGCCCGCCGCGCTCTCGCCGCTCGACGAGGAGCGGTTCGGCGTGCGCACGGCGAAGGCGTCGGCGGTCACGGCGTCGGCGCTCCCGGCGCTGCTCGACTGCTGCCGCCGCGAGCGCGTGGCCTTCCTGATCGCGCGCTGCCCGGCGTCGGACCTCCGCGCGGCCCAGGCGATGGAGGCCGCGGGCTTCTTCCTGACCGACACGCTCGTGTACTACGCGCGCGACCTGACTCGCGGGCCCGAGCCCCCGGAGGACACCGGCGTGGGGGTGCGGTCGGTGCGCCCCGGGGAGGAGCACGCCGTCCAGGCGGTCGCGGCCGACGCGTTTCGCGACTACCTCGGTCACTACCACGCGGATCCACGGCTCGACCGTGCCCGGTGCGACGAGGTCTACAGCTCGTGGGCGCTGCGCTCCTGCCTCCTCCGCGAGGTCGCCGAGGCGGTGCTGGTCGCGGAGCGCGAGGGCCGGATCGTCGGGTTCGCGACGCTCAAGCTCAACAGCCCCGGGGAGGGCGAGGGGATCCTCTTCGGCGTGGCGCGCGCGGCCCAGGGGCTCGGCGTGTATCGCGCCCTCATGGTGCGGGGCATGGGCTGGTGCCGCGCGCGGGGCGCCGGCCGGATGATCGTCTCCACGCAGCTCACGAACACCGCGGTCCAGCGCGTCTGGACGCGGCTCGGGTTCGAGCTCGACGACGCCGTGCTGACCTTCCACAAGTGGTTCGACGGACCGTGACGGAGGCGGCGAGGCGACCCTGCCCCCTGTGCGGCACGCGGCCGGCGCGCGTGCTGCTCACCGCCGGGGTGCGGCGCATGGTGCGCTGCGGGGCGTGCGGTCTCGTCTATCGCGATCCGCTGCCGGCGCCGGGCCCGCCCCCCCCGGCGGAGCTCCCCGCCGACGCCGTGCGCGACGAGGAGCGGGTCGCCGGCCGCCGGAGCCGCGAATTCCAGCGGCTCCTCGCCGCGGCCGGGCCGCCGGGCCGGCTCCTCGACGTGGGGACGGGCTTCGGCTTCTTCCTCAAGCTCGCCCGCGACGCGGGCTGGCACGC
>MGBV01000091.1:6882-11928 GCA_001788415.1 Candidatus Rokubacteria bacterium GWC2_70_16
TGGACGCGCGCGCCGGGGCGCTCGAGGCCCAGGGCTTCGCGGACGCGAGCTTCGACCTGGTGACCTTCTGGAACGTGCTCGAGTGCATGCCGGAGCCGCTCCCCGCGCTCCGCGAGGCCCGCCGGCTGCTCGGGCCGGGCGGGCGGCTCTTCGTGCGCACGCAGAACCTCGCGTGGCACGTGGTGAGCTTCCGGGCCACCGAGGCGATCAAGCGCCTCGGGCTCAGGCGCTGGCTCGACCGGACGCCGCACCTGACCTTCATCTTCAACGCGATCTGCTTCTCGCGGGCGACGCTGCGCCTGGCGCTCGCGCGCGCGGGCTTCGACGTCGTGCGCATCCGCAACAGCCCCCCGATCCCCGGCGACCCCTATCTCGGCCTCGCGGCGCCCGCCGAGCTCGGGCTCTCGCTGGTCAAGGGCGCGGTGTTCGGCGGGGCCCAGGCGGTCGCGCTCGCCTCGGGCGGGCGCTGGCTCGTGGCGCCGTCGCTCGAGGCGTGGGGCCGCGTGTCGCGGTGAGCCGGCGGCCGGCGCTCGTCGTCCACGTCGCGGGCTCGGCCGGCTGGGCCGGCGGCGAGGCGTACCTGCTCAAATTGGCCGGCGCCCTCGACCGCGCTCGCTTCAGCCTGGGCGTCGTGGTCCCCGAGTCGGGCCCGCTCGTCGGGCGGCTCGAGGCGCTGGGCGTGCCGACGGTGCTCGTGCCCCTGGCGGAGCGGCTCGTGAGCCCCGGCGTGCTGCTCGCGCTGGCCCGGCGGCTCCGGCGGTGGCGGCCGGCGATCGTCCAGTCCCACGGCGCGCGCTCCAACGTCTACACGCGGCTCGCCGCGCGGCTCGCCGGCGTGCCGGTGGTCCTCTCGACCGTCCACAACTCGCTCTTCGACTACGAGGTGAGCCCCGCGCGCCGGCGCGCGTACGTCGCCGCCGAGCGCTGGACGAGCGCGCTGGCCGACCGCGTCGTCGCGGTGTCCGCCGCCGTCGCGCGCGACCTCGTCCAGCGCTACGGGCTGCCGGCGGCGAAGGTCGTGGTCGTACGGAACGGCATCGACGCCGACGCGTTCGTCCCGTGCCGGCCGCCGGCGGCCGCGCGCGCGGAGCTCGGCCTCGGGCCCGGTGATCGCCCCATCGGCCTCGTCGCGCGGATGACCGAGCAGAAGGCGCACGTCGACCTCCTCGACGCGCTGCCCGCCGTCCTGGCCCGCGTCCCCGCCCTCGCGTGCGTGCTGATCGGCGACGGGCCGCTCCGCGCCGCCATCGAGGCGCGCGCGCGCGCCCTCGGGGTCGCCGGCCGGTGCCGGTTCACGGGCGCCCGCGCCGACGTCGCGGACCTCGTCGCGGCGCTCGAAATCGTCGTGCTCCCGTCGCGCTCGGAGGGGCTGCCGTTCGCGCTGCTCGAGGCCATGGCGCTCGGCAAGCCGGTCGTCGCGACCACGGTCGGCGGCTGCCCCGAGGTGGTGGAGCACGGACGGACGGGGCTCCTGACGCCCCCCGGCGACCCCCCCGCGCTGGCCGATGCGATCCTGCGCCTGCTCGAGTGCCCCGGGGAGGCGCGCGCGATGGGGGAGGCAGGCGCGGCGCGGGTGCGCGCGGACTTCACGCTCACCCGGATGGTCCGCGAGCTCGAGGCGATCTATGCGGCCGCGCTCGCGGCCCGGGGCCTCCGCTGAGCGCGGACGGGGAGGTGCCCGGGATCACGGACCTGACCGCGGCCCGATCGAGGGGGCCGGGGGGCGCGCTGCGGCCGCACGCTGCGCTGCTCGCGGTGCTCGGACTCGGCGTCGCCCTCTACGCCGGCCGGTACTGGCTGGCCTGGGACCGGTTCGTCGAGGGGACGCTCGACGACGCGATCTGGATCCCGCTGATCATGCGGTGGAGCGATGCGACGCTCTTCACCCGGGACCCGTTCGTCCCGAGCGTGCTGCCCGTGTTCCCCGCCGCGTACCTCGGGCTGACCGCGCCCGTGCTCGGCGCGAGCGGCGATCCCGGGACCTTCCTGCTGGTCGTGTCGAGCCTGCTGCTGCTCGTCTACGCGACGGGAACCTACCGGCTCGTGTGGGTGGTGACGGGCCACCGGGCGGCGGCGCTCCTGGTCGCGCTCGTCTCGCTGCGCGGCAACACGGACGTGAGCGGCACGGGATGGGGCGTGTTCCTCGGCACCGCGCCGCCGCGGTCCTTCCTCTTCGCCGCGACGCCGTGGATCGTCGCCGGTCTCGTCCGGGCCGGGCGTGCGCGCTGGCGGCTCGCCCTGACGGGCGGTCTGCTCGGCCTCCTCGGCAACATCCACCCGCTGTCGGCCGGGCATCTCTACCTGCTTGCGGCCACCGGGATCGCGGTGCGCGGCGCGCCCGGCCGCCTGCGCGGCGTCGCCGGACTGAGCCTCGGCTTCGGGGCCGGGATGCTCCCGTACCTCACGCAGTGGCTGATGCGCGCGGACGTGAGCGCGCTGCCGATGGAGATCCTGAGGTTCCGGGCGGCGCCCCAGACCTTCCCGCCGCTCGCCGCGGTGCTCGAGGGCCTCCTGGTCACCTACGTCCTCGTGACGGTCCTCGCGGGGGCCGGGTGGTGGTGCGCGCGGCGGCGCGGTGACGGCGAGCGCGCGGCGCTGATGGCCTGGCTCGGCCTTTCGGCGCTGGCGTGGGCCGCGATCGGCCCCCCGGTGGCCTACGTGGTGCCCCGGCTCTTCGCCGTCCACCTGCTGCGGATGAGCGGCTACGTCTTCCTCTTCGCGCTCGTGCTCACGGGCTTCGTCCTCCGGGAGCTGCTGGTCGCCCCCGGGCGCGGGCGGACGGTGGCGGCGTCCGTGCTGGCCGCGGCGCTGTTCCTGACCGCGGGCGGCGGCCGGGTCGGGGAGGTGCGCGAGTGGCTCACGGGCGAGCGGCTCCGGGCGCGCGCGGCGGTGCTCGGCGCCGACGTCCTGCCCAAGACCTACGGGATGCCCGACAAGCCGGCGTTCCTCGAGCTGGCGGCCTGGGCGCGGACGCAGACGCCGCCCGACGCGCTCTTCCTCGGCCCGCCGGACGCGTTTCCCTCGTTCCGGGTCTACGCGCGCCGGGCGCTCTTCGTGACGTTCAAGGACGGGGCGGTGACGGTCTTCTCGGGACGCCTGGCCCGAAGCTGGTACGATCGGTTCCGTGCCGCGGTCGAGCTCTACCAGCGCTTCCGGCGCGACGACGTCGTCGCGTTTGCGCGCCGCCATGGCATCCGCTACGTGATCCGGCTCCGGTCGCCGGCGGGACCGGCCGACCTGCCGGTCGTGTACGAGAACAGGGCCTTCCAGGTCTATGAGATCAGCGCCCGCTAGCGCCCGCCGGCCCGCGCCGGTCGGGGGGAACGTGTACGACAAGTACGGCTCCCGCAACCCCGTCGTGCGGGCGCTGGTGCGATCGTTCCTCGGCGCGGCGGTGGACCTCGCGCGCGCGGGCTCGCCCCGCCGGATCCTCGAGGCCGGGTGCGGCGAGGGGTTCGTGCTCAATCACCTCCGGGAGCACCTGCGCCCGCGCCACGCGCACGGGAGCGACCTCTCGCTGCCGGTCGTCGTGCAGGCCAGCCGGCGCTACCCGCAGATGACCTTCACGGCCGCGTCGATCTGCGACCTGCCGTTCCGGTCGGGCGCCTTCGACCTGGTGGTCGCCTGCGAGGTCCTGGAGCACGTCGACGACCCGCGGCGCGCGCTCGAGGAGCTCCTGCGGGTCACGAGCCGCTTCGCGCTCCTGAGCGTGCCGCACGAGCCGTGGTGGCGCGTGCTCAACGTGCTGCGGGGAAAGTACCTGCGCGACCGGGGCAACACCCCCGGGCACGTCCAGCACTTCACGGCCGCGGCGTTCCGGGGCTTCCTGGGCGCGCAGTGCCGCGTGTCCCGCTTCGCCCGCCCCACGCCCTGGCTGATGGCGCTCTGCGAGCGCCGGGCGGCGCCCGGGGCCGCGGGCGGGGAGTCGGCGGAGATCGGCGAGCGATGAAGCCCGCGCTGCTGCCGCGTCTGGCCTGTCCGGCGTGCCAGGGGGCGCTCAGCCTCGTGGGCCCGCGCGGCGACGGCGACGAGGTCGAGGACGGGGATCTCGCGTGCCCGCCGTGTGGCCGGAGGTTCCCCGTCGTGGCGGGGGTGCCGCGCCTGCTCAGCGCGCCCGCGGGCGGTGCCGCCCAGGTCAAGCGCGCGTTCGAGACACAGTGGCGGGCGTGGGGCGGGGAGCACCGGATCTTCGGTCGAACCGAGCGCGAGGCGATGGAGTACCTGACGACGAACCTGGTCCACCCGGAGGCGGCCGGCCAGGACTGGCGGGGGCGCTGGGTTCTCGACGCCGGCTGCGGGCACGGGATGTACGTGCGGGCGCTCGCCGCGGCGGGCGCCCAGGTCGTGGGCCTCGACGTCAGCGAGACCGTCACGGAGGTGTACCGTGCGGTCCGCGCGCTGCCGGGCGCACACTGCGTCCAGTCGGACGTCCGGCGGCCGGGGCTGCGGCCCGGTGTGTTCGACCTCGTGTTCGCCAACGGCGTCATCCACCATACCGGCGACACCCGGGACGCCTTCCGTCGTCTCGCGGCGCTCGTCCGCGCCGGCGGCTACCTCGGCGTCTGGGTCTACCCCGTCCGTCACCGGGCCTGGGAGGCCGCACAGCGCGCGATCCGCGCGATCACCACACGGCTGCCGCCGCGCCTGCTCGCCCGTCTGGCGTACGTGCCGGTGCCCCTGCTCGCCGTCTTTCCGGCCTACAGCGGCACGAGCCTGCGCACCGCGTCGTGGCGTCAGTGTGCCCAGGTCGTGTACGACTTCTACGCGCCGCGCTATCAGACCCACCATCGGCCCGACGAGGTCACGGCCTGGTTCCGCGAGGAGGGCTTCGGCGCGATCGCCGTGATGCCCGATCCGCTGAGCGTGACCGGGAAGCGGCTGGGGTAGGCCGCGATGTGCGGGATCGCGGGAGTCTTCAACGCCAGGCGCCTCACGCCGGTCGCAGCCGGCGTGGTGGAGGCCATGATGGCGCGGCTCGTGCACCGGGGGCCGGACGGCCACGGCGTCCACACGGACGGCGAGTTCGGCGTGGGCGTCCGGCGGCTC
>MGBV01000091.1:11973-15398 GCA_001788415.1 Candidatus Rokubacteria bacterium GWC2_70_16
CCGTGCGCGAGGATCTCGAGGCGCGGGGTCACCGGTTCCGGACACGCAGCGACACCGAGGCGATCATCCACGGCTACCTCGCGCGGGGCCCCGCGTGCCTGGACGGGTTCCACGGCATGTTCGCGATCGCGATCTGGGATGCGCGCCGGCGGGAGCTCGTGCTGGTCCGGGATCGGTTCGGGATCAAGCCGCTCTTCTACGCCCTGACGGAGGACGGCGTCGTGTTCGCGTCGGAGCTCAAGGCGCTCCTCGCCGGCCGGGCGGTCGGGCGCCGGCTGGATCAGCGCTCGCTGGCGCGGTTCCTGGCGCTCGGCTACACGCCGGGTCCCGACACGATCCTCGAAGGCGTCCGGCAGATACCGCCCGGCCACTACCTGCGGGTGCGGCGCGAGGGCCACGAGCTGGTGGAGTGGTGGGCGCCGCCGCTGGCCGTCGAGGACGGCCGGACCGCGGCGGACTGCGCGCGGGGCGTCGCCGAGCGGCTGGAGGCCGCGGTCGACCGGCACCTCGTGAGCGACGTGCCGGTCGGCCTGCTGCTGAGCGGGGGGCTCGACTCCTCGTCGGTGCTGGCCTTCATGCGGCAGCGCCGACGCGGACCCGTGCAGACGTTCACCGCGGCGTTCGACGAGGCCGGGTTCGACGAGGGGCCGGAGGCCCGGCGCGCGGCCGGCGCGTTCGGGGCGCACCACGACGAAGTGCGCTGCTCGCCCGCGTGGGTCCTGGACCACCTCGAGGACATCGTGACCGCGACCGACAACCTGCTGGCCAACCCCGCGGCGATCCCCCTGCACCAGGTCACGCGGCATGCGCGGTCGCGGCTGAAGGTGCTGCTGTCCGGCAACGGGGGGGACGAGGTGTTCCTCGGGTACCCGACCTACGTCGCCGACCGGCTCCTGCGCTGCTACCAGCGGGTGCCCGCGGTCCTCCACGTCGGGCTCGTCCGGCCACTGGCGCGCCGGCTGCCGGTGTCGTTCGGCAGGCTCTCCCTCGACTACCGGCTCAAGCAGTTCGTGGAGGGCGTCCGGCTCCCGCCGGAGCGCGCGCACCACTCCTGGCGCGTCATCTTCCCGATGCACGAGCTGCGGGAGCTGCTGCGCGAGGCGGACGTCGCCCGCGACTCCTTCGAGGCGTTCCAGCCGCACTTCGACCGGACGCGGGGCGAGCCGGACTTCGTCGCCCGCGCCGTGCACTGCGACCTCGGGACGTGGCTGGCGGACATGGCCCTGCCGATGTTCGACGGCATCGGCATGGCGAACTCCGTGGAGATCCGCGTGCCGCTCCTCGATCACGCGCTCGTGGAGTACTGCCTGCGGATCCCGATGTCGGTGCGGATGCCGGGCCTGCGGCGCAAGCACCTGCTCAAACAGGCGATGACGGGACGGCTCGACCGCCGGATCCTGCGGCGTGCCAAGGCGGGCTTCCACGTGCCGCTCGCCGAGTGGCTCTGCGGCGAGCTCAGGGACCTGCTGCTGGACCGACTGCATCCGGACGTCATCCGCCGGCTGGGCTACCTCCGGCCCGAGCGCGTCACCCGGCTCTGCGAGGAGCATCTGGCGCGGCGGCGCGACAACTCCTGGCGACTCTGGAACCTCGTGTGTTTCGTCGTGTGGCACGAGCGCGTTCTGGGACGCGCGTGACGCCGGTGGCGCAACGCGGGCGCCACGGGAGGCCTCCATGAAGCTGCTCATCCAGATCCCGTGCCTGAACGAGGAGGGGACCCTCCCGCTGACGTGGGAGCATCTGCCCCGGCGGCTGCCGGGCGTCGATGTCATCGAGACGCTCGTCATCGACGACGGCAGCAACGACCGGACCGCCGAGGTGGCCCGCCGCCTGGGGGCGACGCACGTCCTCCGCCTGGTCGGGCGCCGAGGGCTCGCGAGCGCCTTCAAGGAAGGCCTCAGCGCGTCCCTGAGGCTCGGGGCCGACGTCGTCGTGAACACGGACGCCGACAACCAGTACCGGGGCGAGGACATCGCGGCGCTGATCGAGCCGATCCTCAGGGGCGAGGCCGACATCGTGATCGGCGACCGGCGACCCGGCACCCAGCGGAACTATTCGTTCATGAAGCGCCGGCTCCAGCGGCTGGGGAGCTGGGTGGTGCGGCGCCTGACGGGCGCGGACGTGCGCGACGCCGCCAGCGGCTTCCGGGCCTACAGCCGCGACGCCGCGCTCCGCACCAACGTGCTCTCGTCCTACACCTATACCCACGACACGCTCCTGCAGGCCGGAAGCAAGAACCTCAAGATCGTGTCCGTGCCGATCCAGGTCAATCCGCCGGTGAGGGCGTCACGGCTCATCGGCAGCACGATCGGCTACGTCGCCCGGTCGGCCGCCACGATTCTCCGCGCGTACGTCGCCTACGCGCCGATGCGCGCGCTCGCACTCACGAGCGCGCTGATCCTCGCGCCCGGCGTGTTCCTCGTCGGGCGCTTCTTCTATCACTACGTCGCCTCGACGGGGCAGTCCGGGTACACGCAGTCCCTGGTCATCGGCGTCGGGCTCGCGGTCATCGCGGCGATCGTCCTCCTGTTCGGGGTGCTGGCCGACCTGACGCGGGTCAACCGGATGCTGCTCGAGGACGTGCTGTACGAGCTGCGGCGGCAGGGCGACCGCAAGGACCGCCCCTGAGCCGTTTGCCCCTGGCCGGGTCTGTGAAACACTGGACCTGATGCGGGACCACGCCTGATGTGCGGCATCGCCGGATGGGTCGGCTCGGCGCCGCCGGACCTCTTGTCCGCGATGCTGCGCCAGCTCACGCATCGCGGCCCGGACGGCGAGGGGACGCGCCTCGAGCCCGGCGCGGCGCTCGGCATGACCCGGCTCGCGATCATCGACCTCGTGACGGGCGCCCAGCCGATGGCCAACGAGGACGCCTCCCTCTGGATCGTCTTCAACGGCGAGATCTACAACTACCGCGAGCTCCGCGCGGGGCTCGAGGCGCGGGGCCACCGGTTCGCCACGCGCAGCGACACCGAGGTGATCCTGCACGCGTTCGAGGAGGCCGGCGAGGCGTGCGTCGAGCGTCTGCGCGGCATGTTCGCCTTCGCGCTCTGGGACAGCCGCCGCCGCCGCCTGTTCGTCGCGCGCGACCGGCTCGGCAAGAAGCCGTTCTACTACTGGCACCGCGACGGCCTGTTCCTGTTCGCCTCCGAGCTGAAGGCGCTCCTGTGCCACGCCGCGATCGGGCGCGTGCTCGACTGGGAGGCGTTCCACCACTTCCTCGCGTTCGGCTACACGCCGGCCGAGCGCTCGATCCTCGCGGGCGTGGCGAAGCTCCCGCCCGGCCACACCGCCGTCCTCGAGGACGGCCGGCTCCGCGTGCGCCGGTACTGGGAGCTGCCGCCGCCGCCGGCCGCGGGGGCCGCGCGTCCGGCGCCGGAGGAGCTCGCGCACCGCGTGCGGGACGAGCTGCGCGAGGCCGTGCG
>MGBV01000092.1:0-1980 GCA_001788415.1 Candidatus Rokubacteria bacterium GWC2_70_16
GTGGGTCCAGTCCTTCTGCTCGATGTGGGCGTTGTCATCCTTCTTGTAGGGGCGCCCGCGGGTGAACTGGATCTCCTGCGCCTGGCAGTAGTCCCACAGGTGCTGTAGGCCGGACGGACCACGGATAGCCCGCCGCCGGCCAGATCTTCTGCAGCGCGTCGATCGTCGCGCGCTCGTACCGCACGTCGCGGGTCCGCGGCGGCCGGCCGGCGCCCGGGGCGGGCCCGTTGAGCAGGCGGATCACGTGCTTGCGGTGCTGCTTGGTCACCTCACAGAACTCGTCCAAGATCCGTTCCTCGCGTCCCCGACCGCCAGCCGGCAGGCGGCCAGGGTGAGCCGGCAGATGCGTGAGAGGCGCCGCGCGGCGTCGCGGTCCACGAGTCCCGCGAGGACGGTCTCATCCACCTCGGCCGCGAGGCGGCTCGGGAGGCCCGAGACGTCGAAGCCCCGGACGGGACGGATGGCCGACTGGCCGGCCTCGAGCGCGCTCGCCACGGCGCGCGCACCGCCGGCCGTCACGGCATTCACCGTGCCCATGCCCGTGATGACAACGCGGCGCGGGGAGATCATCGCCCGAAGATCAGGCTCACGTTCTGGCCGCCGAAGCCGAAGGAATTGGACAGCGCCCGCTCGAGCGGCGCCTCGCGCGCCACGCCGGGGACGCAGTCGAAGAGGATCTCCGGGTCCACGTGCTCCAGATGGGCGGTGGGCGGCACGAGCCCGTGCTGGAGAGCCAGGAGCGTGGCCACGGCCTCGAGGCTCCCCGCGGCGGCCATGGTGTGCCCGACCAGCGACTTGTTGCTGCTCACGAGGACTCGCCCGGCCCCGAACACGCGCGCGAGCGCCAGCGCCTCGGTGCGATCGTTCTGGAGCGTGCCGGTGCCATGGGCGTTGACGTAGCCGATCTCGTCCGGCCCCACGCCCGCGGCAGCCAGCGCGAGCCTCATGGCGCGCACCATGCCCTCCCCTTGCGGGTGGGGCGAGGTCACATGGTGAGCGTCCGTGGTGAGGGCGGCGCCCAGGAGCTCTCCGTGGACGCGCGCGCCGCGCGCGCGGCACCGTTCGGCGTCCTCCAGCACGAGGAAGGCGGCGGCCTCGCCGATGGACATCCCCTTGCGGTCGCGGTCGAAGGGGCGGCAGGGCTCGGGGTCCAGGAGGCGGAGGGCATTGAAGCCCATGAAGCAGATGCGCGTGAGCGCATCCACGCCCCCGACGAGCGCGCAGGGCGCCGCGCCCAGGCGGATGAGATCGGCGCCCAGCGCGATGGCGGCGGCGCCGGAGGCGCAGGCCATGACCACCGTCTCCTTGGGCCCGGCGAGGCCGAGGCGGAAGCCGAGCGTCTCCGCGTGGGTGGAGGGCAGGATGGAGCGGAGCGCCTTGATCCTGGATGACGGGCGCCCGCTGCGCGTCTCCTCCCAGTACCACTCCTCGCCCTCGAACATGCCGCCGCCGACGGCCCCGACCACGAGCGCCGTCTCGGCCCGGGCCCGCGCGGTGAGATCGGCCTCCGCGAGCGCCTCGCGGGCCGCGGCCAGGGCGAGCCGATCGGCGCGCGCCCGGCGCGCGGAGAGGCCGAGGCCGGCCACGGCGTCGGCGGGGATCTCGGCGGCGATGCGGGAGCGAAAACCCTCGGTCTCGATGAGGGTGATGGGGCGGATGGCGCAGGTCCCGGCCGCCAGACCCGCCCAGAACGTCTTGACGCCGGCGCCGTAGGGGCTCACGACGCCCAGGCCGCTGACGACGATCCGGGTCATGCCCTGCGATGCCGGCTCAGGCCCGGCCCATCCTGGCCAGGATGAACCGCGACAGGCTGTCGAGGGAGTGGAAGTCCTCCGACAGGTCCTGCCCTTCCTCGATCGTGAAGCCGAAGCGCTCCTCCATGGCCACCGACAGCTCGATGAAGTCGAGCGAGTCCAGACCGAGCGAGCCCTCCACGCCCTTCGGCAGGGTCGTCTCCAGCGTCATCTCGGCGGCCCGGCT
>MGBV01000092.1:2030-4413 GCA_001788415.1 Candidatus Rokubacteria bacterium GWC2_70_16
TGCCGTCTCGCCCTGCCAGGCCCCTTCGAGGACGAGCCTACCTGCCCCACCGTCTCGCCGCCACAGCCCCAGGGCGGCCAGGGGCTCGCAGGCGACAGTCTCGCCCAGCCGCCGGCCCAGCCCGCCCCCCGGGCCTCGATGCCGCCGCCCTGCGGCGCGGCCGCCGTCCAGGGCGAGCCCGCCCTGGCCCGGCTCGAGCCAGAGACCCGCCGCCGCCTCCACCAGCGGGCGGCCCAGCCATCGTCGGCCCCGGGCATGGAGGTCCGCGCATTCCTCGAAGATCTCCACCGCGAGCACGATGGCGCGATCGCATGCGCCGCGTTCGAGCAGGGTCGCGGCATGCCAGATGGCCCTGAGGGTGGCGGGCGGGCCGCCGATGAAGACGGCCGACGGGCCCCGGAGGCCGAACTCGATGGCCACCTCGGCCGGCACCACGGCGGGCGCCGTGTAGGCGAAGTGTGTGCCCCCGCCGCCGCCCTCGATGAAGGCCCGGTTGGAGGCCGCGTACGCGGCGGCCGTGACGAAGAGCAGCGCGGTGCCCTCGCCGGCGATGGCCTCACGCCCTGCGCGCCCATCTTCCAGCATGCGCTCCATCACCGCAAGGGCCCAGAGGCATTCCCGGGTGGCGCGCCTGAAGCGCTCGCCTCCGATGGGCGGCCGGCCCAGCGCCACCACCGAGCGCCCCGCGGCCGCGGCCCGCGCCTCCGCGGGGATGGCCTCCACGCCGTCGCCCCAGCCGGAGAGGAGACCCAGCGCGCGCACGGAGGGCGCCTTCACGGGGCGGCGCCTTCCAGGACCAGGGCGGCGTTCTGGCCGCCGAAGCCGAGCGAGGTGCTGAGGCTGATGCGGGGGGCCAGCGCCCGCGCCCGGCCCGGCACGTAGTCGAGATCGCAGGCGGGATCGGGCTCCTCCAGGTGGCGCGTGGGAGGGATCTGGCCATGGCGGGAGGCGAGCAGGCACATGACGCCCTCCAGCGTCGCCGCCGCCCCCATGGTGTGGCCCATGGTGGGCTTGATGGAGTTGACGGGGATGTCGTACGCGCGCGCGCCGAGGACGCGCTTGAGCACCGCCGTCTCGATCCTGTCGTTGAGGACGGTGCCCGTGCCGTGGGCGCTCACGAAGTCCACATCATCGGGGCCGATCCCGGCCTCGTCCATGGCGAGCCGGATGGCGTGCTCGAGCCCGCGTCCCTGGGGATCGGGCGCCGAGATGTGCGAGCCGTCGCCGGTGCTCGCCTGTCCGAGGAGCCTGCCCAGGCGCACGGGCCCGGCCTCGGCCTCCCGCCGGAGGAGCACGAGCGCCGCCGCCTCGCCCAGGAGGAGCCCGCTCCGCCTGCGGTCGAAGGGGCGGACCTCGTCACGCGTGAGCGAGCGAAGGGCGTCGAAGCCCCGCATCACGAAGCGGCAGAGCGGGTCATAGCCCCCGGCCACCACCGCATCGACCATCCCCTGCCGGAGGAGATCAGCCCCGAGGCCGATGGCGGTGGCGCCGGAGGCGCAGGCGGTGGAGACGGTCACCGCGGGTCCGCGAGCGCCGAGCCAGCGGGCCAGGTTGTGGCCGGGCGTGTCGTAGAGCCCGCCGCGGATGCGCCGGAGGCTCGTGTCTCCCGCCTGCGCCCGCTCCCACTGCTCGACGCCGCCGAGCGCCGTCCCGACGACGACGGCCACTCGCGCCGGGTCCGCGGGCAGCGGGCGACCGCCCGTCCGGGCGCAGAGGTCGTCGGCGGCCGAGACGAGGAGGCGCGTGGCGCGGCAGTCGGGCACGCGCCCCCAGTCCCCCAGGCGTGTGAGCTTCTTGATCTCACCGCCGCGCCGGACGCGGAGATCGGCCACGGGGAAGCGCTCGATGGGAGAGATGCCGCTGGCGCCGGTGAGCAGCGCGGACCAGAAAGCCTCCACGTCCTGGCCGATGGGCGTGGTGACGCCCGCGGCGACGATGGCGATGGGCTCAGGCCGCGGCACGCGAGGCGCTCCAGACGTCGAAGAAGTTGAACCACTGGGTCGGGTGGCGGCGGATGGCGCGTTCGAGGGCGCCCACGGCGGTGACGAGCGCCGCCTCCTCCTCGCCCGGCCCGACCCAGATGGCCGGCTCCATGGTGATCCGGTAGCGCGCCTGCGGGGTCATGGCGCAGAAGGCCGGCACCACGGGAGCGCCCGCGGCCCGCGCCAGGACGAAGGGACCCACGGGGAAGGCCGCGGGGGCACCGAAGAACGGGACCGGCCTGTCACCGCGCTCGCCGGTGGGGCGATCGCCCTGCATGGCCACGGCCTCGTTCCGTCTCAGCGCGGCGAGGAGCCCGAGGGTGGAGGTCGCGCTCCGGCGCGTCACGAAGCGGAGCCGCGGCTCGTCGCACCTCAGATAGCCCTCGAGCGCCGCGTCCTGC
>MGBV01000092.1:4450-8212 GCA_001788415.1 Candidatus Rokubacteria bacterium GWC2_70_16
GCGGAGCGAGCAGCCGCCCGCCCAGCTCCCAGTTGCCCAGGTGCGCGGTGAGCAGGATGACGCCGCGCCGGGGCGCGCAGGCCGCATCCAGCTCCGCCTCGCCCTCCGCCTCGGCCAGGTAGTCGCGGAGCCGCGCCGGATCGCCGCGATTGATGGTCAGGAGGTCGGCGAAGCAGGCGGCGAAGTTGGCGAAGGTCTCGCTCGCGCCGCGCTCGAGCGCCGCCGCGGGAGCGTCGGGGAGCACGCGGGCGAGGTTGGCGCGCACCTGGCTGCGCTCCTCGGCGAGATGCCGGCCCACGGCGCGCCCCACGACGCGCGCCAGCGAGAGCCGCGCGCGCCGCGGCAGTGCGGCGCCACAGGCGCTGGCCAGCCGATAGTAGGCGGCGCGGTTGAACCCGTGGGTGTACCACCGAGGCTGGAGTGGCGCAGTCATGTGGCCCGGCTCAGGAGTCATCTGCCCAGTGCGGAGCCGGGCCAGAGGACGAGCCAGACGAGGCCCCGTCTGGCGAGCCACCGCCGCAGGCGAGGCGAGCGGACATGGCCATCCCGGCGAGCGGAGCGAGCCAGCGCGGACCGCAGGCGTACGTGGGTGTACGTCGAGGACCCGCGGCGACCGAGAACGTGGCCATGCGAGCCGCAGCCGGAGGCGAGGCGAGCGCACCCGAGCACCCGGCGAGCGTGAGCGAGCCGTGGCGAAGTCATATGGCCCGGCTCAGAGGAGGGGCCCGTAGTACATGCGATAGGCCCGGATGGGCCCCGGCGTGGTGTCGAAGAGCCGCGTGGCGACGAAGCGGCGCGCCTCGCGGTCGAAGGTAATCGTGCCGGGCACCCGGGGATCGTTGGGGTCGTACACGACGAGGTCCAGCTCACCGTTCCCGTTCACTCGGTAGTCGTAGGCCACCACGGTGTGGTTCAGCTCGATGGTCGGGAAATTGGTCACGAGGAGCTGCACGGGGCGCCCGGCCTCGAGCTCGGCCAGCGTCTCGCGCGCCACCCGCTCCTGGTGCCAGCCGGGGGCCGGGAAGACCACGCGCCAGTTGGTCCAGTGCAGCAGCGTCCAGAGCCGGCCGACCAGTCCCTCTTTCACCGCCGCCTCCTGCTCGCGCGACAGGTCGTGCAGCGAGGCGTAGCCCGGGATCATCACGCGCTCGTCGGCCGCCAGGGGCGCGCGCCACGGGGGGCGCGCCACCACCTCGCTCACGCGCCTGGCGTAGCCCGCGGGGTCGAGCCGCGGCGCCGCGGGATCGAAGCGGGCGAAGCGGTGGAACTGGGTGACGGCGCGGGCCATGACGAAGCAGTAGTTGGCGTAGAGGTCGGGCTTGTCCGGGTTCTTCGCGCGGCTCTCGTTGGGAAAGGCGAAGGTGTCCACGCCGAAGCGGATCGCCACCGGCGGCGCAGGGCGCGCCCCCAGCGCGTCGAGATGAGCCACCGAGGCGCATCCGGCGAGGGACAGGGCGAGGAGGATGGCGAGCCGCGCTGCGATGCCGTATGCCAACGTCTCGATCTTACTCCAGCTAGCCCTGGATCGAGTAGCCCCCATCCACCGGGATCGCCGTCCCGGTGACGAAGTCTGAGGCCGCACTCGCCAGGAAGACGGCGATGCCGGCCATGTCCTCGATCGCCCCCCAGCGCCGGGCCGGCGTCCGGGCCAGCACATTCTCGTTGAGGCCGGGGATCTGCTGCCGCGCCTGGGCGGTGAGGTCGGTGTCGATCCACCCGGGGAGGACAGCGTTGACCTGGATGTTGTCGCGGGCCCAGGCCGAGGCCGTCGCCTTCGTGAATTGCACGATGCCGCCCTTGGAGGCGGCATAGACGGGAGCGAAGCCGGCGCCGAAGATGGACATCATGGAGCCGATGTTGATGATCTTGCCGCCCCCCTGCCCCTTCATCACGGGATAGACCGCGCGGGTCATGAGGAAGGCGCTGGTGAGGTTCGTGTCGAGGACCCGATGCCATTCGGCGAGGGAGAGATCCTGGGGAGGCTTCCGGATGTTGATGCCGGCGTTGTTGACGAGCGCGTCCAGCCGGCCGAAGCGCTCGACGACCGCGCGCACGAGGGCGGCCACCGCCGCCTCGTCGGTCACGTCCACCTCGAAGGCCGCCGCGCGCGCGCCGAGGGCCTCGAGCTCCGCCACGGCGCGCCGGCTCTTGTCGCGGTTCCGGGCCGCGACGGCCACCGCCGCCCCGGCGCGCGCGAGCCCCCGCGCCATCCCGAGCCCGATTCCGCCATTGCCCCCCGTCACCACCGCCACGCGTCCGCTGAGATCGAACTGGCCCACGTGAGATCCTCCGCTTGGCTTGGCTGCGCCCCTGTGGTCTAAGTGAGTCGGTGGGCAGTGTACCCGGGAAGGAGCATCGTGTGAAGCGCATCGTGGTGCTGCTGGCCGTCCTGATGCTGGCGGGATGCGGGCGGGGCGAGACCCCGCAGCAGAAGGCCGCCGCGCGCCTTGCCCGCGCCGAAGTGGCCATGGAGGCGTGCAAGCAGCGCCACGGCCTTCAGACGACCCCCACACCGAGCACGGTGATCCTCGATGACCCGACGACCCGGGGGCAGATGCTCACCCCCGCGATGGCCGACCAGCTCCGCATGAAGGTGCAGTGCCGGATGGAGCTGGACGAGCTGCTCGAGGCGCGACGTGGCGCCGCCGCGGGACAGTAGGTCGGCCGACCCGGGGCGCTGGGGGCTCCTGGCTCTCGTCAGCGGCGCCCACCTGCTGGGCGCCGTCTCCGTCCTGGCCGTGGCGCCGCTCGCCCCTCTGCTCCTCCAGGATCTGCATCTCTCGCGCGCCCAGGTGGGCCTGTTCCTGCCAGCCATTTATCTGGGTGGGGTCCTCATGTCGCTCCCCGCGGGCTGGCTGACGGATCGCGCCGGGGCGCGCATCACGCTCGCGGCCGGGCAATGCCTCACGGGGGTGATGATCGCGCTGGCGGCATGGGCCGGCAGCCTCCCGTCCATGCTCGCCCTCCTGTTCCTCGGGGGGCTCGGCTGGGCCGTGGTGAATCCGGCCACGGGACGCGCCATCCTCGACCGCTTCCCGGCGCGCGAGCGCGGGCTCGCCATGGGAGTGAAGCAGACGGGGCTCACGCTGGGCGGCGTCGCCGGCGCGCTCGCCCTCCCCTCGCTGGCGATGGCCCAGGGCTGGCGTGCCGCCCTGGCCGTCGCCGCGGCCGCGTCGCTCCTCGCGGCAGCGGCGGTGCTCCTCGGGATGCGTCCTCCGCCGGCCCCCGCGGCCGCCCCGCTCTCCGTGGGGCCGAGGCTCGCCGAGGTGGGTCCCTTCCTCGCTCACCGGCCCTTCCTGGCCCTGCTCGGCTGCGGGCTTGCGCTATCGGTGGCGCAGTCCTCCGTGCTCGCCTACCTGGCCCTCTACGCGCGCGAGAGGCTCGGCATGGGGGTCGTGGCGGCCGGCGGGCTCCTGGCCCTGGCGCAGGCCGGGGGCGCCGGCGGCAGACTCGGCTGGGGGATCGTGAGCGACCGGCTCTTCGGGGGCCGGCGGCGGCCCGGCGTCATCATCAACGCCGGCATCGGCGGAACGATCTATCTCGTGTTCGCCTCGGGCCTGCCGCTGTCCGGCCCCGCCGCCGCCGTGCTCGCCGTCATCGCCGGCATCGGGGCCTTCGGATGGGTGGGGCTCTACTTCGCGCTCGCGGCCGAGGTGGGCGGCAGCCGCTTCGCGGGCCTGCTCACCGGTGTCGCGGGGGCCTGCGCCTGGAGCGGCGTGCTCGTGGGGCCCCCGCTCTTCGGCCTCCTGCTCCAGGCCACGG
>MGBV01000092.1:8237-9367 GCA_001788415.1 Candidatus Rokubacteria bacterium GWC2_70_16
GCATCCCGCCGCTGGTCACGCGGCAGTGAGGCTGCTGTAGCCCCAGTAATCGCGGGCCCAGCGGCCGCCGTGGACGAGCAGCACCACCGGTCCCGGGCCCGCGAAGCCGGGAGGGCGCGTGAGATAGCCGTGCAGGGACAGGCCGTCGCGGGTGGTGAGCCCGATCGGCTCGGTCGTGGCGAGGGGGTCCGCGAACTGGACCATCTGCGAGCGGCCGAGCAGGGCGCGCGCCCTCGTCTGCCGGTCCACGAGATAGTTCTCGAAGCCTTTCTCGGTGAAGACCTCGACGGTCACGAAGCGCTCGGCATCATCGACGCTGAGAATGTGGAAGCCCGTCGGGATCCCGCGCCGGAGGGGATCGAGATCCGCCTGCAAGGACGGGTCGAAAAAATGACGCCACCTCGACGGCGTGCCGCTGCATCCCCGGGGACCCGCGGCCTACCGCGTGGGCGAGCATACGCGGGCCGTGCTCGGCGACCTGCTCGGCTACCCGACGGAGCGCATCGACGCGCTGGGGGGCTCAGGCGTCCTCGGTATCCCGTAGGAGGGCGACCCTGCAGAACCCGACCCGCGATCCGAGCCGGACCAGCCGCCCGGGGGGCGGCCGACATCCCTCGGCAGGCCGCCGCCGGGTCGCGTCGATCCGTGCCAGCATCGCCAGCACCGCTCCCGGGATCCTCCACACGCCCGCCCGGCTGCCCGGTCGGAAGCCCCTCGGAATGGGCGGGGCGAGATCCCCTTGACCCGCCCCCGTCGCCGGGCTTACCGTTTGGCTCATGTTCCTGGTTCTCCTTGCCTATGGGCCTGGGATCCGGGGAGATCGCGGGCCCCGTCAATCCGACGCTCGAACGGCGTCCCGCCTCCCAGGCCGAGGTGTCTTCTAGCGGGGTGAGCGCACCCCTCGCGCCCTGCTCCATCGCGCAGAGGGGCCGGAAGGTTGCGCTCATGGGGACGGAGGGCGAGGCATTCCGCCGGAGGTCCATACGATGGTGTGTCGCCAGTGCCAGCAGGAGAATCCGCCGAAGGCGAAGTTCTGCAACGGCTGCGGGGCCGGGCTCGACTCGGCCTGCCCGGGCTGCGGGCATGCGAGCCCGCCGGCGAGCCGATTCTGCAACGAGTGCGGCGCCCCG
>MGBV01000092.1:9380-9714 GCA_001788415.1 Candidatus Rokubacteria bacterium GWC2_70_16
CCCGCGCGGCGGCCCCCGCTGAGCCCGCCGCGGCGGCGCCCCGGTTCGCCTCGCCGGAGGCCTACACCCCGAAGCACCTGGCCGAGAAGATCCTCACCTCCCGGACCGGTCTCGAAGGCGAGCGCAAGCACGTGACGGTGCTCTTCGCTGATCTGAAGGGGTCGATGGAGCTGCTCGCGGATCGCGATCCCGAGGACGCCCGCCGGCTCCTCGATCCGGTCCTGGAGCAGATGATGGAGGCGGTCCACCGCTACGAGGGCACCGTCAACCAGGTCATGGGCGACGGCATCATGGCGCTGTTCGGCGCCCCCGTGGCCCACGAGGATCATGCGGT
>MGBV01000093.1 GCA_001788415.1 Candidatus Rokubacteria bacterium GWC2_70_16
CCATACGTGCACCTCCAGCCGTAGGGAGTCGCGACAGGTGCGTAGACTCTGCCCGGCCCCGGGGAGGTTGTCAACGGAGACGTGGACAGCGACAGAAGCGGGCGGAGGGGTACCGCGGCGGGGCCGGGGGGGACGCCGGATGGCAGGGGCGGCATCGAAAGCAGGACTGAGCTGCGGGCGACGTGAGGGCGGCGGGCGCGGGCGGGGCGGGGCCGGGCGGCGCGGGGGCGCCGGAGCGGCCCCGGGGAGCGAGGATGGCCGGGCGGCGCGGGGGGCCTGGACGGTGGCGATGAGGCGCAGCCGGGTGTCGGTCACCCTGAGGAGACTACTGTTGGGACCAGATCGAATTGGGTGAGGCCGTTCAAAGGATCGATGCCCGAGCCCATGAATCAACACTCAAGCCAGCCCCAAGACATGACGCAGAATTGACTCCGGGGCCGACGTCCCCTCCGAGCGATCTAGCGCCGGAGGAGCGTGTCGATCTCGACCGTGCTGACCTGCGGCTCGATCTGGAGCGCGCGCCACGCATCTTCGATACCCACGAATTCGTTCAGGCCGACGCCGATCTGGCCGCCGATCCCCGCGCCTCCGATGGTTAGGCCGACGACCCGGCCGTGCTCGTCGAGCAGGGGTCCTCCGCTCGAGCCCGCGTGCACGACGACGTCGCTCTGGATGAGGGTGCGACCGTCCTTGGGGCGAAGCGCGCTGACTACGCCCTTGGTCACGCTACGGCTGAACCGCTCGTGCAACGGCGTCCCGATCGCGAACACCGGGCTGCCGACCCTGAGAGCCACCGAGGAGCCGACTGGCATCGCGGGGTAGGCGCCCTTCGGCAATTGGATGAGGGCCACATCGGCGGCCGCGTTGCTCCGCAGGAGCGAGGCAGTAACGCGCTGGCCGTTCGCCAGCTCGAGGTCGAAGGGCCCGCTCAGCCCGGCGATGGCGTGGGCCGCCGTCAGCACCCAGCCGGTCGCCGACACGACCACCCCACTGCCATGACCGCTGCCCCTGACGATCCTCACCACGGCGTTCTGCGCGTGCTGGAGCACCTCCGGCGTGCGCGCGGTGCCCGGCGGGCGGATGGTGACGACGGCGAGGGCGAGCGAGGGATACTCGGGCGCCGCGGGGCGGGTGGCCGCGCCGACGGCGGCCACGAAGCTCTCCTGCGCGAGGAGGTTGCGGAGGGCAACAATGTAGGCCTCAAGGTGAGCATCGCGGCTCCCGGGGCTCGCTTTGGCGTGCCCGCCCGTCGTCGCCGTGAGGACTACCGACCGCGTGCGCTGCTCGTAGAGCTGCCATTCGATCTCGACGGAGCTCTCGCTCGAGCGCCCCTGTGGGCCGCTGCAGGAATTGAGCGTGACGTGCTTGATGGCGCCAGCCAGAAGTAGCTCGGCCTGCCCGGCGCTCGACTCCTCGAAAAGTGAGCCAGACTGACCGGCCACCTGGTAGCCCGCCTTCTTCAACTCCTCGCGCAGGACGCTGAGCACCTCGCCGGTCACCGGCTCGTCAAGCCCCGGCCGCCAAGTGATCGGCCCGGCTGGCACACAGAGGAAACCGCCCGACGCCGTCCCGATTTGTGCGCCATGCGAGACCTTGCTCACCAGCTTCGTGATCGCGACCTGGCGGGACTCGGCCGGGGCTGGTAGGGCCGGCCGCCCCTCGAAGGTACGAATCGGCACGGGGTTTGTCGTCGCGCACCCGGCAAGGGCGAACGACACGAGAAGGTGGATCGACGGTGCTCTCATCCAGTTAGCGCATAGGACGGACAAACGCTGCTCCCTCGGCTCCCTTGGCGCGCGAGGCGGGTGGGCGAAATGCGGCCTCCCCTGCGGGCGCCAGCCTGACACCCAGAATTCCTCGCTTCAGCGGGGCGAAGGCGAGCGCCAGCACCGCGAGCGCCCTCTACCCCGGGCCATTCTGCGCCGCCACGGGGCTCCCGGTCAAGAAGCGGGCGGAGGGGGGGGTACCGCGGCGGGGCCGGGGGGGACGCCGGATGGCAGGGGCGGCATCGAGAGCAGGACTGAGCTGCGGGCGACGTGAGGGCGGCGGGCGCGGGCGGGGCGGGGCCGGGCGGCGCGGGGGCGCCGGAGCGGCCCCGGGGAGCGAGGATGGCCGGGCGGCGCGGGGGGCCTGGACGGTGGCGATGAGGCGCAGCCGGCCGCCACAGCGGGGACGGGCCAGGACATCGAAGCCCCAGCGCCCCACGAGCAAGAACGTACCGGTGACTTCTTATCCCGGCACGTCGGGCGAGCGGCTGGTCCCTCGCACGGACACGCGCCGCGCGCTCGCCGCACCCGGGCGGGGCCTTCGCCCGTCCTGCGCACACGAGGAGGTCCGGGCCAGGGGCGCCGCCACGGCCTCCCCGACCGCCTGTGCGATCAGGCCTGGCGCGGCGTGCGCTGGGCGAGGTCGCGGAAGAAGGCGGCGATGCTGTCCAGCGTGGCGCCAGGCTGGAAGATGCCGGCCACGCCGAGGGCCTCGAGGCGGGGGCGGTCCTCCTCGGGGATGATGCCGCCCACCACCACGGGGATGCCCGTGAGCCCCACCCGGGCCAGCTCCTCCGTGAGCCGTTCCACGAGGATGGCGGGCGAGGCGTCCATGATCCGGTAGCCGATGGCATCCGCCGCCTCGTCCACGGCCAGCCGCGCGATGGCGCGCGGGATCAGGGCGCCGCCCAGCACCGTCTCCATCCCGGCGTCCCTGAGCCCCCGGGCGATCACGGTGTACCCCGTGCTGTGCCCGGTGGAGTCCTGCACCAGCAGCACCCGCATCGATCGCGTCATCCCCGGCTCCTATCGGGCGTCCAACGAGTCGGCCTCGCACAGCGTGAGTGACCGGGTGGCGCGGGTCCAAGTGACGAGCCAGACGAGGCCCGAGGGAGCCGCAGGCCGGAGGCGTACCAGCATGTACGTCGAGGACCTGCGGCGACCGAGAACGTGGCAACAGGAGCCGCAGCCGGAGGCGCGGCGACCGGATGTAAGGATCCGGCGAGCGCGAGCGAGCCGTGGCGACGTCAATTGGGCCCGCGCTATCGGCCGAAGTTCCAGGTGGTGGGGACGAAGGGCTCGCCGAGCGCCTCCTCGCGGATCCTCGAGATCTCGCCGATGGAGAGATAGGCCCCGACCGCCTCGATCATGGGCGGGACGATGTTGTCCTTCGCGCGGTAGGCCTCCGCGAGTCGCCGGCTGGCGGCCTCGGCCCGGCCGGGGTCGCGCCGGGCGCGGGCCTCGCGGAGCCGGCCGATCTGCTTGTCGCGACAGCCCGGGTCATAGCGGAGCGCCTCGATCCGCGGCTGGCCGGCGGCATCCTCCTCGGGGCCGTCGGTGAAGCAGTTGACGCCCACGACCTTCATCTCTCCCCTGTCGATGGCCTGCTGCCGGCGGAAGGCCTCCTCGCGCGTCATCTCGTCCATGGCGTCGAAGGCGTCCCGGTCGGGCATGGCCTCGAGCTCTCCGAGCAGCGCGCGCGCCGCCTCCTCCACCTGCGCGGTGAGCGCCTCGATGCAGAAGGAGCCGCCGAGGGGGTCCATCACCTTCGTGACGCCGCTCTCGCAGGCGATGATCTGCTGCGTCCGCAGCGACAGCGTGGCCGCCGCCACCGTGGGGATGGACAGCACCTCGTCGAAGGAGTTCACCGACATGGACTGGGCGCCGCCCAGCGCCGCGGCGAGGGCGTGGAGCGAGGAGCGGATGATGTTGTTGAGCGGCTGCTGGCGGGTGAGGTTGATGGCCGAGGTCTGCACGTGGAAGCGGCACATCCAGGCCCGCGGGTCCGTGGCGCCGAAGCGGTCGCGCACCAGGCGCGCCCAGAGCCGGCGCATGGCGCGGTACTTGGCGACCTCCTCGAGGAAGTCGTTCTCGGCGGAGAGGAAGAACGAGATCCGGGCAGCGACCTGGTCGAGATCCAGCCCCCGCCCCAGCGCGGCCCGGAGCGTGTAGGCCCCCTGGAAGCAGCCGAACGCGACTTCCTGCGGGGCCGTGCATCCCTGGTCGCGCGTGTTCCGGACCGAGATGCTCGAGTTGTTCCAGTGGGGCATGTGGCGGGTGCAGAACTCCAGGAGATCCACGCTCCCGTTGCCCCGCCGCGCCTCCCCCTCGCCGCCGGGGGTCACCCAGTTCTGGATCGTGCCGCGCAGCTCCCCGATCGGGATGCCGCGCTCTCCCGCCACGGCGAGAATCATGGCGAAGATCGGGATGCTGCTGCCGATCTGGTTGATGGTGACCGCGCGCATGTCGATCCCGTCGAGCAGGGTTTCCATGTCGCCCAGCGTATCGATCCAGACCCCGCCGCGCCCGACGAAGCCCAGCGCGTGCTCGGAGTCGGAGTCGTAGTTGGCGTAGCCCATGCCGCAGACGGAGAACCCCGTCTGCCCCTGCTTCATGAGGTAGCGCAGCCGCTGGTTCGTCTCCTCGGCGGTGCCGACGCCGACCACCTGGCGGCGCGTCCACTCCTTGGTCTGGTAGCCGGTGGGGCGCACGCCGCGCGTGTACGGGAACTCCCCCGGGAAGCCGAGGTCGGAGAAGAAGGCGAGCCCGGCGACATCGGCCGGTGTGTAGAGGGCGCGCAGCGGCAGCCCCGACTGCGTCCGCTGCGGGGCTGCGGAGCCCCCGGCCTGGCCCAGGATCTCGGCGACCCGGCGCTCGTAGTCGGCCTGGGCGGCCGCGATGGCGGCGAGCACCTCGGGATCGTACACAGCCGGCCTCCTCTTCAGTACGAGCGCGGCAGCTCGCAGTGCAGCTGGCCGATGATGTTGCGGCACTGCTCGTTGGTGATGGGCCCGATCTGCCAGAGCCGCGCCAGCCGCCAGTAGCGCGCCACCTCGCACTCGTTGCTGAGCCCCATGCCGCCGTGGATCTGGATCGCGCGGTCGCAGGCGCGCACCGCCACATCCGCGGCGTACATCTTGGCCATGGTGGCAGGGACGCCGCACTCGCGCCCCTGGCTCTGCAGCCATGCCGCCCGGTACACCATGAGGCGGGCGGCGTCCAGCTCCGTGGCCATGTCGGCGAGGTAGTGCTGGATCGCCTGCATCTGGCCGATGATCTTCCCGAAGGCGGTGCGCTGCCGGGAGTACAGGAGCGCCGCCTCGTAGGCCGCCGTGCCGAGCCCCAGCGCCGCCGCCCCGCCCAGGATGCGCTCGTTGTTGAGCGTGGCGAGGAGATGGTAGAAGCCTCTCCCCTCCTCGCCGAGCACCGCGTCGGCCGGCAGCCGCACCTGATCGTAGAAGACCGCGTTGGTGTCCTCGATGGGGACGAGCATGTCGATCTTCCGCATGCTGACGCCCGGGGCCTTACCGGGCACGATGAACAGCGTGATCCCCTCGGCGGCCTTCTTCACGGCCTCGCGGCGCGTGGTGCGCGCCACCACCACCAGGTAGTCGGCCTGCTGCGCCGCCGAGGTGAACATCTTCGCCCCGTTGAGCACCCAGCCGTCGCCGTCCCGCTCGGCCCGCGTCTGCATGGCGCCCAGCACGTCGGTCCCGCCCCCGGGCTCGGTGATGGAGAGCCCGAAGACGCACTCGCCGCTGGTGATCCGCGGGAGGAAGAATTCCTTCTGCGCCTCGCTGCCGAAGTAGCCGACCGACTTGCCGCCGAAGCAGACGGTGTTGAAGAAGGGCCCGATGGCCGGGTCTCCCGGCGCCAGCCCCTCCACGAGCAGCGCCATGTCCATGATGTCGCCGCCCGAGCCGCCGTAGCGCTCGTCGATGGCCGCGCCGAGCCAGCCCAGCTCCGCCATGCGCCGCCACAGGGCCTTGGAGTGATGGCCCTCGGCCAAGGCGCGGTGAATCACCTCGGGGGGACACTCCTTCTTCACGAACTCCCGCACGGCGTGCCGCAGCTGCTGCTGCTCCGGGGTCAGGTCGAAGTCCACTGGATGCTCCTCCTCGTGGGGTCGGTGTCAGGCGCTCGCCCCGGCCTCGGCGAGCGGCAGGATGGCCTCGGCCGAGGGCTGGCGCTGGAGTCCCCGGACCAGGTAGGCGGCGAAGGCCTCGGCGATCTCCTTGGGGGCGCGGCTCCCCGCGGGACTGTACCACTTGGGGATCCAGTTCCCGGCCCCGAGGAGCGCGAAGCCCACGAGCTTCGGGTCGCAGGGGACGAAGACGCCGTCGCGCATGCCGCGGGCGATCAGCTCCCGGAGCTGGCGCTCGTACTCGTCACGCCCGGCGATGACCTGGCGCTGATGGGCAGGCGTCAGCGCGCCGTCCTCGACGAGGACGACGCTGCCTCGCAGCTGATCCATGATGCCCTCGATGTAGTGGGCCAGGGTGAGTCGCAGCTGCTCGTCCGGCGCGGATGCGCGCTCGCGCGCCCGGCGGAGGCCCTCCAGCGCGATCTCGATCAGCACCTGGTGGCACTGGAAGAGCAGCGCCTCCTTGCTACTGACATGGTAGTAGAGCGCCGCCTTGGTCACCCCGAGGGCCCGGGCCACATCGTCCAGGGTCGTGCCGTGATAGCCGCGCCGGTTGAAGATCCGGGCCGCTTCGGCCAGGATCTTCTCGCGGGTGAGACTGCCGCGCGCCCCCGCTGCCTGCTCCCGCGCCACCGCTCCCATGTTGCCACCTTACTGACTGGTCAGTCAAGACACAATCCCCCGGCAGGATGGTTGTTCCCATGCATACGCACTATCATCCTCCGCTTTCGAGGGCCTCTGACCTCCGCCTCCCGCCGAATCTCGAGGTCGGTGGCAGGCCCGGCAGCCCCGGGGACTGCGGGGTGAGGGAGGGCCTTGCCGCCGGGAACGGCCACGATGTATGCTGCGATGTATGGAGGCGACACCATGGCGGACATGGTCCGAAAGCAGGTCTACATCGAGCAGCGGCAGGAGCGGCTCCTCAAGGAGCGGGCCAAGAAGTACCGCGTGACCGAGGCGGAGCTGATCCGGCGCGCCATCGACCGGGGCCTGGAGCGCACGGCTTCGCGGGCTCCAGATCCGGACGCCTGGAAAAGGGTGGAGGCCTTCATCGCCCGCCGCCGCAACCAGCGGGTCGGGCAACGCCAGCGGGCGTGGACACGCGACGACCTCTATGATGTCTGAGGTCCTGATCGATACCAACGTCGTCGTGTACGCCTACGACGTCCGCGACCGCGACAAGCAGCAGCGCGCCCTGGAGGTCCTGCGGCGTCTCGTCGCCGACGGCCGCGGGAGGCTGTCCGCACAGGTGCTCGGGGAGTTCCTCCGGGTAGCGACCCAGAAGCTGGATCCCCCCCTCACGCCGGGCGAGGCGGTCGAGCAGGCGGGGAACCTGGCGGCCTCCTGGCCGGTCGTGCCGATCACCGCCTTCATCGTGCTCGAGGCGGGGCGCGGCGTCGAGGCACACCGCTTGAGCTACTGGGACGCGCAGCTCTGGGCCACGGCGCGCCTCAACCAAATCGAGATCGTCCTGAGCGAAGACTTCGCGGACGGCCGCTTGATCGACGGCGTGAGATTCCGCAACCCCTTCACCGCCGCCTTCGACCTCGCCGCCCTCGGGTAAGCCCGCCGGGAGCCGGAGCTCACGCCAGCCCCGGGGTTGCCTCCCCGGGGGGCCGCCTCGACACCGTCGGCATCCGCATCGGTCGCCGACGGCCGATCTTCCGAGGGAGGGGGGCGGTGCGGCACTCATTCGTGCAGCTCCACCACGTCGCCATCGGCCACCGGATGGTCGCGCCCGACCTGCTGCCCGTCGAACCCGGACCGGCCCCAGACGCGCGCGTAGCGGAGCGAGCGCGCGAGGTCCTTGTGCACGAGCCGCGCGACGTCCGCTACCGTCTGGCCGCGGCGGAGGATGAACGGCCGCGCCCGCTCGGGCGGGCGGCCCGGCGCCTTCGTGTACGCGCGCACGATGTCGAGATGGCCGAACAGCCAGGGGCCGATGCCGCCCAGGCCCCACCCGGTGCTGGCCGACACGGCCAGGGCCGGATAGCGGAGCCCGGCCAGCTCGAGAAAGGCCCGCAGCTCGGCCTCCGCGTTTGCGAGACGATCGGCCTTGTTGGCG
>MGBV01000094.1 GCA_001788415.1 Candidatus Rokubacteria bacterium GWC2_70_16
GGGCCCGCGCGCGTTCGCCGAGAAGCGCAAGCCGAACGGGCCCGCGCGCGTTCGCCGAGAAGCGCAAGCCGAACTGGAAGGGCCGCTGACCGGGTGCCCGTCTCCGGGCGCGCTCGGCGCCACCCATAGAGTCTTCCCTCGTTGGTTCTTTGCTTTTGGCGATGACGTTCGCGATGACTCACGCGGCTGTCGCGGCGTCGGCATGGAAGGAGGGGAAGTGAAGTGCCAGCAGCCGCAGTGCGGCGCTCATGAGGCGATAGCCTGAGGCACTCGGTTTTGCGACGCCCGCAGCGGCGGACCCGACGGCGGACGCGAAATTCCTCCGGCGCGTTGATGACCGTTTCAATCCGGAGGGCCAGACCGGCCTTGTCGCACATCTTGATCCAGTTCTGGTCCACGAGAACGGCACGCGACGCTCGAACGCACACTCGGTACACCGGCACGCGAAGGTTTGTCAACGGTACCGAGGATGCCACTCGCCGCCCGTCCACGTGCGCCACTGGACCGGCACCAGGCGCACCAAGACCCGGGGCCGCCCGGAGGTACGCTCGGCGTAGATGGGGCCGTTCGGGCCCAGGTAGCGGAGAGACAGCCGTCGGGTGAGCTCCCCGAGGCGCGGGCTGGCGGCCGGCGCCACCGGGCCCTCCACGATCTCGGCCCGGGCCTGGACGAGGACCCGCGTGTGCTCGGCATGTCCGTCGTCGGCGACGTGGAAGGCGATTCGCGGCTCGACCTGGATGTGGCCCACCCAGTCCGCCCGCTCGCGCCCGACCACCAGGAAGGTGCGGCTCGCCGTTTCGTACTCGTACCAGACGGGCGCCACGTACGGCCAGCCCTCGGCGTCGAGGGTGGCGATCCGGCCGTTCCACGGCTGCATGAGGAACGCCTGCATCTCGGCGTCGCTCAGCCCGCCGATCTTGTCGCTCGGCTCGTACGTCATTCGGTACCCCCCATGCGCGGATCCAGGGCATCGCGCAGGCCGTCGCCGATGATGTTGAAGGCCAGGACGCTGAGCATGATGGCGCCGCCGGGGAAGAGCGAGACCCACGGGGCGAGCGCCAGGAACTCCTTCCCCTCGTTCAGGATCGTCCCCCACGACGGCGTGGGCGGCTGGACGCCGACACCCAGGTACGAGAGGGCCGACTCGATCAGGATGCCATACGATAGGCAGACCGCGGTCTGGACCACGATGGGCGACACCACGTTGGGCAGGATGTGCCGGAACAGGATGGCCAGGCGCCCGACCCCGAGCGCCTCCGCGGCCTCGACGTAGACCTCGGCCGACTCGGCGAGGACGCTCCCCCGCACGACGCGGAAGAAGAGCGGCGCGTAGACGACCGCGATCGCGACGACCGCGGTGCCCGGCCCCGCCCCGAGAACCGCGGCGGTCCCGATGGCGAGCAGGATGGGCGGGAACGCGAAGAAGACGTCCATCACCCGCCCGAGGAGCTGATCCGCCGCACGGCCGCTCCCGGCGGCCAGCCCGAGCAGGCTCCCCGCCCCCACCGCCATCGCGATCGCGGCCCCCGCGATCCCGAGCGAGATCCGGACGCCGAAGAGGATGCGCGAGAGGAGGTCGCGACCGAAGCGGTCGGTGCCGAAGGGGTGGGCGGGGCTCGGGCCCTTGAACATGTTGATGGCATCGACGGCGGTCGGCGGGTACGGGGCGATCCAGTCCGCCAGGAGGCCGGCCGCGATCAGCGCCGCCAGCGTCGCGCACGCGGCGAGGAAGAGCCGGCTGCGCGCCGCCCGCCGCCAGCGCCCGGGCGCGCCGCGCCCGTCAGCCATGCCGCAGCCGCGGGTCGAGCACCGCGTAGAGGAGGTCCACCGCGAGGTTCAGCAGCATGAACGCCGTCGCGAGGATCAGGATGACCCCCTGGACCACCGGGTAGTCGCGCTGGAAGATCGCGTCCAGCAGGAGCCGGCCGACCCCGGGGAGCGTGAAGACGTCCTCGACCACCACGAGGCCGCCCACGATGTAGCCGAGCTGGACGCCGGCCACGGTGACGACCGGGATCAGCGCGTTCCGGAGCGCGTGCCGGAAGGTGACGTGCCGCTCGTGGAGGCCTTTGGCCCGCGCCGTCCGGACGTACTCGCGGCCGAGGACGTCGAGCATCGACGAGCGGGCCATCCGCGTGATCATCGCCGCGGTCGCCGTGCCCAGGGTCAGCGCGGGGAGCGCCATGATCGCCAGGTTCGCCCCCGGATTCCGCGTGAACGGCACCCACTGGAGCGACGGCATCCACCCGAGGTAGACCGAGAACAGCAGGATGAGCACCGTCCCCTGCCAGAACGCGGGGAGCGAGAGCCCCAGCGTGGCCAGCACGCGAATGGCGCTGTCGCGGCGGGTCCCCCGCCAGACGGCGGAGGCAGTCCCCAGCGGGAGCCCGAGCAGGAGCGACCAGCCGACGGCGAGGACGGCCAGCTCGGCCGAGACCGGCAGCCGCTCGAGGAAGAGCGCGAGCACCGAGCGCCCGGAGAGCCAGGAGACGCCGAAGTCCGCGCGGACCACGCCGGCGAGCCAGTCCATGTACTGGACGTGGAGCGGCCGATCGAGGCCGAAGAAGCGCCGGAAGGCGGCCAGGACCTCGGGCGACGCGATGGCCGCCTGGCCCAGGAGCTGCTCGACGACCGTCCCCGGGATCAATCGCACCATCCCGAAGACGAGGAGGCTCACCCCGAGCAGGGTGAGCCCCATCGCCGCGAGCCGTCGGCCGAGGTAGGCCCGCACTCAGCCGACTGTCAAGAACGTAGGGGCTGTCCCCTACTTTTCCAGCCAGGCGAAGCGGAGACCGTAGTAGAAGCCGGTCGGGTGGGGCTGGAAACCCTTCACCGTCTTCTGCATGGCGTAGAGCAGGTCCGGCGAATAGAGGGGGAGCGTGATCGGGTCCTCGGCCATGAGCCGCTGCACCTGGTCGTAGATCTGCTTGCGCTTCGCCCGGTCCAGCGTCGTTCGGCCGGCGTCGAGCAACTCGTCGGCCCTCTTGTTGTTCCAGCGGCGGAAGTCCTTCCCGCCGGGAGCCGAGTGGAAGTGGCGGTGGAAGGCCTGGTCCGGATCGACGAAGCCGCCCCATTCGTTCATGGTCGGCGGCGACTGCGGGACGATCCAGTCCTTGATCCAGACGCCGCCGTCCACGGTCTCGACGTTCACGTCGATGCCCGCCTCGCGGAGGTTGTCGACGATGACGGGGAGCGCGGCCGCCAGCGCCGGATAGCCCACGATGTTCCGGATCTTCACCGGGACGCGACGCGCGTACCCGGCCTTCTGGAGGAGCGCCCTGGCCTTGGCGACGTCCCGCTGCTGGTTCGGCAGCTCCGGCACCGGCACCGCCCAGTACTTGAGCCCGGGCGGCAGGACGCCGAGGCGCTGGCCGAGGCCGGAGCCGGCGATCTGGAGGATCGCCGGGCGGTCGAGGGCGAGCGCGATCGCCTGCCGCACCTCCACCTTGCTGGTCGGCTCCTGGTCGCCGGCGAGGTCGAGCACCACCCAGCGGGTCGACGGCGCCTGCATCGTCTCGACGCTCCCGATCCCCTTGGCGACCTGGAAGCTGAGGCCGGAGGCGAACTCCGCCACCTGCACCTGTCCCGTCCGGAGCGCCGCCACGATGGAGGACTCGTCCGGAATCGCCTGGAACGTGATGCCGTCGAGGAGGGGCTTTTGCGCGCCCCAGTAGCTCGGGTTCCGCTTGAGCGTGAGGCGCCGGCTCGGATCGAACTCCTCCACCATGAACGGCCCGGTGCCGATGGCCCTGGTCAGGAGCTCCTTGCCGTCCCCCGCCGAGCCCTTGGGGATCACCCCGTTGTACTTGCCGCCCACGTTGATGAGGAAGGTGGCGAATGGCCCGCTGAGCGTGAACCGGACCGCGTGCTTGCCGACGACGTCGATCGACTTGATGGCGAGGAGGTCGTTGGCGCCCGGGCTCACCTTCGGGTCGCGGACCCGGTCGTAGGTGTACTTGACGTCCTCCGCGTCCATCTCCTTGCCGTTGTGGAAGCGGACCCCCTGGCGGAGGTGGAAGACGTACTCGGTCGGCGACTTCTGCTCCCAGCGCTCGGCCAGCTCCGGCTGCGTCTCGAGGGCGGCGTCGATCCACACGAGGTTCTCGTAGATCAGGGGCTTCCGCTTCTGCCAGATGTCGAGCCCCTGCATGTGGGGCTCGAGGTTCGGCGGGAGCGCCGCGGTCGCGAAGGTCAGCGTCCCGCCCGGCTTCCCCTGGGCCGCGGCACGCCGCGGGCGCACTCCCGCCGCCCACACCAGTCCCGCAGCCCCGCTACCCGCCAGGAACGTCCGCCGGCTCAGCTCCCCGTTGCGCATGAGTTCGCCTCCGTCAGCGTTCGCAGAATCGGGTGACCAGATCGTCGATCCAATTCCGGGTCTCGTCCGCCATCTCGTCGCGCGCCGCCGCGTCGTGAGCGCCGCCCCCGCCCTCCTCGATCTGGTGGATCAGCCGCGCTTGCCCACAGGAAACATTACCGCCAGTTCGCATCACGTGGCCCCATGCAGCGGGCCTCCAGGACCCCCTGAAAGACCCCAGCGTCGTCGAGCGGTCGGCCCCGGAGCCGTCCCTGGAGCCGAGACCGCCCGGCTCTGATCCGGGTCCTGCGGCGATGCTGCTCCCGGGACCGGGGCGTCGTCAAGGGCCGCGTGAGCGGCGCAGACGGTTGCCCTGGCGGCAGGCGCCGTCGATCGAGGAGACCCCCTCTGAGCGGACCGTGAGAGGCCGGCCTGGCCCCCGGGCGGGGGTGACAGAGGTGGCCGCGGCGTGGTCGGGCTGGGGCGGGGCCGGTCCGGGGGGGCTGGGGCCGGCGCCAGCCCCAGGTGGGCGAGGATCGCGCGCACGACACCGGGGTCTTGCGATAGGCTCGCTTGCGATGAGCGATGACCGGGACCTGACCGTGGCGGCAGGGACGCGCGCTGTGATCATGTTGTGCCACGGCTGAGCCCAGCCGGGCTCCCGTTCTGGGAGGTGTTCACGTCGTGCCCCCGGCCGCCCCGGCTCAGCTCACCTCCTCGACCGCGATCTGCTCGCGCTTCTTGCCGAGCGCGGGGATGAGCGGCGAGACGAGCAGGAAGAGGGCGGTCAGCAGGCAGGCGGCCGAGATCGGGCGCGTGAAGAAGAAGGTGAAGTCGCCGCGGGAGAGGATGAGGGATTTCCGGAGATTGTTCTCCAGGAGCGGGCCCAGCACGAAGGCCAGCACGAGCGGCGCGCCCTCGTACTCGAACTTCTTCATGAGGTAGCCGGCAATGCCGAAGGCGATCATCACGTAGATGTCGAAGATCGCGTTGGAGACCGTGTAGACGCCGATCAGGCAGAAGAGCAGGATCAGCGGGAAGAGGATCTTGTACGGCACCTTGAGCACCTGCACCCAGATCCCGATCAGGGGCAGGTTCAGGACCAGCAGCATCACGTTGCCGATGTACATGCTGGCGATCACGCCCCAGACGAGCCCCGGGTTCTGCGTCATCATCAGCGGCCCGGGCTGCACGCCGTGGATCATGAAGGCCCCGAGCAGGAGCGCCATGACGACGTTGGGGGGCACGCCGAGGGTCATGAGCGGGATGAAGGCGCCGCCGGTGGCCGCGTTGTTGGCCGCCTCCGGGGCCGCCACCCCCTCGATCGCGCCCTTGCCGAACCGCTCCGGGTGCTTCGAGACCCGCTTCTCCACGGCGTAGGACAGGAACGAGGCGATCACGGCGCCGCCTCCGGGCAGGATGCCGAGGAAGAAGCCGAGGACGGAGCCGCGGACGAGCGCCCACTTGCTCTCGGCCCAGTCGCGGGCGCTCGGCAGCAGCCCGCGGATCTTGGTGTCGAACACCTCGCGCGCCAGCGCCTGCTCGATGTTGAGCAGGACCTCGGACACGCCGAAGAGCCCCATGACGATGGGCACGAGCCCCAGCTGCTGGACGATCACCCCGGCCTCGTCGTACTGCTCCCTGGCGTACTTCGCATAGTCCTCGCTGCTCTTGTAGAATGGCTCCATCCCGCCCCTGTTCCCGGAATCGCGACACGTGGGAACGCTCGTCGGCTCCTCCGCGCGGCCCGCCGGGAGGACCGGGGCGACCGGGCGCGCGCGCTCGCCTGCTCCGACGCGCCGCCGCGTGAGCGGCGGCGGGCGCGGCCTGGAGCGGCTCGGGCCCGAGAACGCGGTCGCGCGCGAGGGGCTTGACGCGATCCGCCGCGTCTGACAAACATCGCAACTGGCCACCGGGCCTCCGCACCGGGACGGCGGTGCCGAGGCCTCGGCCCAGGCGAT
>MGBV01000095.1 GCA_001788415.1 Candidatus Rokubacteria bacterium GWC2_70_16
TGAGCGAGTAGGGCGAGGGCCCCCCGCGGGGCCCTTTTTGTTGGCGTCGGCGTCGCGCGCCGGGCCACGACGGGGGCATCGCCATGCCGAGGACACTGCTCGAGCCCCGGTTCCAGATCGAGTACCTGTCCATCCTGGACAGCGAGGGCACTCTCGACACCGCGCTGGAGCCCGACATCTCGCCCGACGACCTCAGGCGCCTGTACCGCGCCATGGTGCTCGGCCGGCGCCTGGACGAGCGCATGGTCCGCCTCCAGCGCCAGGGCCGCATCGGCACTTTCGCGCCCATCAAGGGGCAGGAGGCGGCGCAGATGGGGAGCGTCTTCGCCCTCCGCCCCTCGGACTGGATGGTCCCCTCCTTCCGGGAGACGGCGGCCATGCTCTGGCGAGGCTGGCCCATCGAGAAGCTGCTCCTCTTCTTCGCCGGTCGCCTGGAGGGCGCCCAGCCCGCGCCCGAGCAGCGCGACCTGCCCATCACCATCCCCGTGGCCACCCAGCTCCCGCACGCGGTCGGGCTGGCCTACGCCGCCCAGTACCGTGGCGACGACGTGGTCGTCATGGTCTACTGCGGGGACGGCGCGACCTCCGAGGGGGACTTCCACGAGGCCATGAACTTCGCCGGCGTCTGGCATGTGCCGGCCGTCTTCGTCGTCCAGAACAACCAGTGGGCCATCTCCGTGCCGCTCAAGAAGCAGACGCACTCGGCCACGCTGGCCCAGAAGGCGCTGGCCTACGGCTTCCCCGGCATGCAGGTCGACGGTAACGACCTGCTGGCCGTGTGCGCCGCGAGCCGCGAGGCCGTGGAGCGGGCGCGCCGCGGCGAGGGGCCCACGCTGATCGAGTGCATGACCTACCGGCTGGGCGTGCACACCACCGCCGACGATCCGACGCGCTACCGCTCCGACGAGGAGGTGCGCGCGTGGGAGCGGAAGGACCCGCTCCCCCGGGTGCGGGCCTACCTCGAGAAGAAGAACCTGCTGGAGGCGGGGATCGAGGAGCGGGTGGACGAGGAGATCGCAGGCGCCGTGGAGCGCTTCGAGGCCATGGCGGAGGCCGATCCCCTGGCCATCTTCGATCACGTCTACGCCGAGCGGCCGCCGCACCTGGAGGCGCAGCGGGCGGAGCTGACGGAGCGGCTTCGCGCCGACGCGCCCCGCCGGGTGGACGAGGAGCGCCCGCTGCCGACGCCCATGCGGGGCCAGAGGAAGACGAGCCGATGGGCAAATTGAACATGGTCAAGGCGCTGAACCTCGCCCTGCTCCAGGAGATGGAGCGGGACGCCGCGGTGGTGGTCATCGGCGAGGACGTGGGCGTGGACGGCGGCGTCTTCCGCGTCACCGAGGACCTGCACCGGCAGTTCGGGGGCACCCGCGTGATCGACAGCCCGCTGGCGGAGGCCGCCATCATCGGGACCGCGGTGGGGATGGCGCTGTACGGGCTCAAGCCCGTGTGCGAGATCCAGTTCTCGGGCTTCGCCTTCCAGTGCTTTCACCAGATCGAGAACCACGCCGCCCGCTACCGCGCGCGCTCCCGGGGCCGCTTCAACTGCCAGATGGTGCTGCGCATGCCGTACGGCGGGGGGGTGCGCGCGCTCGAGCACCACACGGAGAGCGAGGAGCAGTTCTACGCCCACATCCCGGGCCTCAAGATGGTGATCCCCTCGGGGCCGCGCACTGCGCGGGCGCTCTTGGCCAGCGCCATCCGCGATCCGGACCCCGTCATCTTCTTCGAGGCCAAGGCGCTCTACCACGCCGCCAAGGAGGAGGTGCCGGACGAGATCGAAACCCTGCCCCTCGGGCGGGCCCGGATCGACCGGGAGGGGCGCGACCTGACGCTCATCGCCTACGGCGCCATGCTCCGCGTGGCCCGTGAGGCCGCGGAGGTGCAGGCGGCGGAGGACGGCGTCGAGGTCGAGGTCATCGACCTCCTGACCGTCTCGCCGCTGGACCGCGAGGCGCTCACCGCTTCCGTCACGAAAACCGGCCGCGCGGTGATCGTGCACGAGGCCACGCGGAGCTTCGGGCCCGGGGCCGAGATCGCCGCCAGCATCATGGAGGGCGCCTTCCTCTCCCTGGAGGCGCCGGTGCGCCGCGTGACCGCCTACGACGTCCCCTTCGTGGGCTTCGCCCGGGAGCGGGTGCAGATCCCCGATGTGGCGCGCGTCGTCGCGGCCTGCCGCGAGACCCTGGCCTTCTAGCACCCATGGCGCGGCCATTCGTGCTCCCAGACCTCGGCGAGGGGCTGACCGAGGCCGAGATCGTCAAGGTGCTGGTCGCCGAGGGCGACCTGATCCGCGAGGATGCCCCGCTCCTCGAGGTCGAGACCGACAAGGCGCAGGTCGAGATCCCTTCGCCGATGACGGGGCGGGTGGAGCGGGTCCACGTGCAGCCCGGCCAGACCGTGAAGGTCGGCCAAGTCCTCATCACCTTCGCCGAGGCGGGCGAGTTGATGCCGCGCCCGTCGCCGGCGCCTCCCGCCGCCGCGCCGGCCCCCGCGGCTGTCGCGCCGCCCACGGCTCTGCCCCCGCGGGAGGCCCCGCCCGCCGCGGGGCGCGACGAGGGGCCTGTGCCCGCCACGCCCGCCACCCGTCGCCTGGCTCGCGAGCTGGGCGTGGATCTCCGCGGCATTCGCGGCAGCGGCCCCGGCGGCCGCATACGGGATGAGGACGTGCGTGCAGCCGCGGCGGCCCCGGCGGGGAGGGAGGAGGAGACAGGACCGGAGGCGGCCCCGGCGGCGGCCAGGCCGCTCGCCACCGCCGGTCTCGAGCCTCCGCCGCTGCCGGCCTTCGAGAAGTGGGGGCCCGTGGAGCGCGCCCCGCTCTCGCACCTGAGACGCACCATCGCCGAGCGCATGACGCTCTCGGCCACGCTCGTGCCCCACGTCACCCACTTCGATCGGGCCGACATCACCGAGCTCGGCGCCATCATCGGGAGGAACCTCCCGGCCGCGCGCGAGCGCGGGGTCTCCCTCACGCTCACGAGCTTCCTGCTCAAGGCGGCCGCGCTGGCGCTCCGGGCGCACCCGCGATTCAACGCGAGCCTCGACGCGCAGGCGGGCGAGCTGATCCTGAAGCGCTACTGCCACCTGGGCGTGGCCGTGGCCACCGACCGCGGGCTCATCGTGCCCGTCCTGCGCGACGTGGACCGAAAGCCCGTGATGGAGATCGCGCGCGAGCTGGGCGCGCTGGCCCGGCGCGTGCGCGAGGGCAAGGCCACGCTGGAGGACCTGCGGGGCGGCACCTTCACCATCAGCAACATCGGCGCCCTCGGTGGCACGGGCGCCCTCCCCATCATCAACTACCCGGAGGTCGCCATCCTGGGGGTGGCGCGCGCGCGCGAGGAGCCGGTGGTCCGCAACGGCCAGATCGTCCCGCGCCGTCTCCTGCCGCTCACCCTCACCTTCGACCACCGCGTCGCCGACGGAGCCGACGGCGCCCGCTTCGCCGCGGACATCGTGCGGCGGCTGGAGCGCCCCGACCAGCTCCTGCTGGAGCTGTGAGGCGGCGGCGCCGGTAGCGGCGCGAGACCTCGCCCGCAATGGTCATGGGCGATCTGGTCCGCGAGGTGGACGTCGCCGTGGTGGGCGGCGGCCCGGGCGGGTACTCGGCGGCCTTCCGCTGCGCCGAGCTGGGCCTCGAGGCGGTGGTGATCGACGCCGGCAAGCGGCTCGGCGGCGTCTGCCTGCACGAGGGGTGCATCCCGTCCAAGGCGCTGCTGTACGTGGCCGGGCTCATCTCGGCGGCCGACCGTGCCCGCGAGCTCGGGGTGGAGTTCGGCAGGCCGCGCATCGCGCTGGACGCCCTCCGTCGATGGAAGACGGAGCGGGTCGTGGGGCGGCTGGCGCGGGGCCTGGCTTCCGTCGCCAGGAGCAAGGGCGTGGAGGTGATCGGCGGGCGCGCCGTGTTCGAGAGCTCGCGCGGGCTCCGGGTGGAAGGCGACGAGCCGCAGAAGCTCCGGTTCGCCCACGCCATCGTCGCCACCGGATCGCTGCCGGTCAGGCTTCCGGGCGGGGCGCCGCCCAGCGAGCGCGTCATGGACTCCACGGCGGCGGTGGAGCTCCCCGAGGTGCCCGAGCGCCTCCTCGTGATCGGCGGCGGGTACATCGGTCTCGAGCTGGGCACGGTCTACGCGGCGCTGGGGAGCCGGGTGACCGTCGTGGAGATGCTGGACGGACTCCTGCCCGGAGTGGATCGCGATCTCGTCCAGCCCCTGGCCCGCCGTGTCGAGAGGCTGTTCGCCGCCATCCACCTGGGCACTCGCGTGACCGAGCTCGCGGACAGCGGGGCCGGCGTCGAGGCGCGCCTCGAGGGGCGCGAAGGCGAGACCTTCGACCGGGTGCTGGTGGCCGTGGGGCGCCGGGCGCAGAGCGAGGGGCTGGGGCTCGAGACCACGCGCGTCCGCCCGGATGCGCGCGGGGTGATCCCCGTGGATGAGTGCTGCCGCACCGAGGACCCGCGCCTCTACGCCGTGGGCGATGTGACGGGCGAGCCCATGCTGGCCCACCGCGCCATGCGTCAGGGCAAGGTGGCGGCCGAGGCCATCGCGGGCCGCCCGTCGGCCTTCGACAACCGGGCCGTGCCGGCGGTGGTCTTCACCGACCCCGAGCTGGCGTGGTGCGGCCTCACCGAGCCGGAGGCTCACGCGGCGGGGCGCCCCGTGCGGGTCGCCAGGTTCGCGTGGGCGGCCTCGGGCCGGGCCGCCACGCTGGGCCGCTCCGACGGGCTGACGAAGCTCGTGATCGACCCCGCCTCCGGCCGGGTCCTGGGCGTCGGGCTCGTGGGGCCCGGCGCAGGAGAGCTGATCGCCGAGGGCGCGCTGGCCGTGGAGAACGCGCTGCGGGCGGAGGACCTGGCCGCGACGATCCACGCGCACCCGACGCTGTCGGAGAGCTTCATGGAGGCCGCCGAGAGCCTCCTGCGGGGGGCCTAGGGCCTCTCGCGTGCCGGCGCCCTCCGGCTGGACAGTGGCCGGAGCGCCCCCTATACTCAGTCCCGTCATGGATCTCCGCCAGCTCGAGATCTTCGTCAAGGTCGCCGAGCTCGGGTCGTTCTCGAGGGCCGCCGAGGCGCTGGGCCTGACGCAGCCCACGGTCTCGGAGCACATCCGCACGCTCGAGAGCGAGCTGGGGGTGCGGCTGCTCGACCGCCTCGGCCGCGGCGCCGCGGTGACGCGCGCCGGAGAGCTGCTCGTCTCCTATGCCGCCCGCATGCTGGCGCTCTCGCGCGAGGCGCGCCAGGCGCTGGACAGCTTCCAGGGGAAGATGAGCGGCGCGCTGCTCGTGGGGGCGAGCACGATTCCGGGCGAGTACGTCCTGCCGCCCCTCATCGGGCGCTTCAAGGAGAAGTTCCCGGAGATCTCCATCACGCTGCTGATCGGCGACACCCAGGCCGTCCTGGGCTGGGTGGTGGAGGGCCGGGCCGAGATCGGCGTGGTCGGCGCGCGCCTTCCCCACCGGGCGGTGGAGTACCGCGAGCTGATGCCCGACGAGGAAGTCCTCGTGGTCCCCGCCGGCCATCCCTGGCACGGCCGGAAGCAGGTGAGCCTCGAGGAGCTCGCCTCGGAGCCGCTGCTGATCCGGGAGCGGGGCTCGGGGACTCGCGCGGCGCTGGAGGCGGCCCTCGAGGCGGCGGGCCTCGGCCTCGACACCTTCCGGATCGTGGGCGAGATGGGCTCGACCCAGGCCATCAAGCAGGCCGTCAAGGCAGGGGTCGGCATCTCGGTGCTCTCCAGGCGCGCGGTCGAGGAGGAGTGCCGGCACGGGATCCTGTGGTGTCTCGGTGTGAAGGACCTCCAGGTGACGCGCGCGTTCCACGTGGTGACCCACAAGGACCGCAGCCGCTCGCCGCTGGCCGAGGCCTTCCGGGCCTTCCTGGACGCCGAGTCGGTCGAGCGCGACTGAAGCCGTTCCCGCGCGTCCCGCATCCTAACGGCACGAGGCCCCTGGACCCCATGGACACTTCGACGCCCACGCCCCGCAGCGGCAAGGAGATCCGCCTCACCAGCTACGCGGCCTGCGCCGGCTGAGCGTCCAAGATGGGTCCCGGGGATCTCCGGGACGTGCTGGCGGGGCTCAAGCAGGAGCAGCACCCCGACCTGCTCGTGGGACTCGGGGCCAGCGACGATGCCGCGGTCTATCGCATCACCGACGAGGTCGCCGTGGTGGAGACGGTGGACTTCTTCCCCCCCATCGTGGACGACCCCTACCTCTACGGCGCCATCGCGGCCGCCAACTCCATGTCGGATGTGTACGCCATGGGAGGGCAGGTGGTCTTCGCCCTGAACGTGGCAGGCTTCCCGCGGGACCTCCCCAAGGAGATCATCACGGCTATCTTCCGGGGGGGCGCCGACAAGGTGCGCGAGGCCGGCGGCGTCATCGCCGGCGGCCACACCGTCGTGGACGCCGAGCCCAAGTACGGGCTGTGCGTCACCGGGCGGGTGCATCCGTCGCGGATCTTCATCAAGGGCGGCCTGGTTGCGGGCGAGCGACTCTTCCTCTCCAAGCCGCTGGGGACCGGCGTCATCGCCACGGCGGCGAAGGCGGATGCCTGCGATCCCGCGGTGCTGGACCGCGCCGTCGAGAGCATGCTCCGGCTGAACCGGGCGGCCTCCGAGGTCGCCCAGGAGGCCGGCGTGCGAGGCGCCACCGACATCACCGGCTTCGGGCTCCTGGGCCACGCCGCCGAGATGGTGGAGGCCTCGCAGGCCGGCATCGCCCTGCGCGCGAAGGACCTGCCGGTGCTGCCGGGGGCGCTGGTTCTGGCGGAGAAGGGGCACTGGAGCGGCGGCATGAAGCGAAACCGCCGCCACATCGAGCAGACCTTCGGGCAGGGCGGGCGGCTCGCCATTGACCCCTCGGTGCCCGAAGCCCTGGCCGGCCTCCTCTTCGAGGCCGAGACCTCCGGGGGGCTCCTCTTCTCGGTCCCTCCGGCGCGCCGGGGCGCGGTGCTCGAGGGCTTCCGGCGCCGCGGCGAGCGTTGCTGGGAGATCGGGGAGGTGACCGCCGAGGTGAAGATCGTCGTGTCCTGAGCCGGCCGGCCCCTGCCGCCGGCTGCGGCTCCACCGCATAGATCTTCTCGATCCCGTCCCGAGCCGAACATCGGCCCTCCCGATGTGACCGGAGAGAGAATCCGGATCGCGCGGCCGCGCATCTCAACGGCGCGATGGCATTACCCCTGCGTGGCCGGGTGCTGATGGCGCTCGTCAAGGCTGCCCTCGCCGCGGCGGTGCTCATGCTGGCGGCGGCGGAAGTCGCCCTGGCCGGTCCCGAGAGCCCCCAGGCCCTCAGGGTCTCGGCAATTCCCGACGAAAACTAGGGACGAGACTCGGTGTGGGCGGAGCGCTGGAGGAAGGTGACGAGCTTGCGGTGCAGCTCGGGGGGGATCTTCGTCTCGCGCAGTCGCCTGGCCGCGTCGACGGTGCCCTTGTAGGTGTTGACGAAGGCGACGCACGGTGCGCAGCCATCCAGGTGCCAGTCCAGCAACTCCGCCTGCGCCCTCGGCAGGGTGCCGTCGACGTAGTCGGCCAGCAGGTCCACGCACTCCCGGCACTGCAGCTCGGATGACTCCTCGCCCATCCACCTCTCCGTCGGCCGCGCCTCGTCGGCGGACCCGTGAGCGGCCGGCACCCGGACAGACCTTACCACGGCTGCGGGAGATCGCCAGTCGTCCTTGAGATGCCGCCCGGGGGGCGATGGGTGCAGCTGCGGAACGATTGCGACGGCCCCGAGCCGCGTGTAGGCTTGGCGAGCATGGCGCCGCGGGTAGCTCTGCTGACTCCCTTCGCCAGTCCCTCAGTGCGGGGCAACGCCATCACCGTGGAGCGCATCGCGCGGGGTCTCAGGAGCCGCGGCGTGGACCTGCGCGTCTGGGACGTGTCGGTCATGCCCGCGGTCCTGATCGAGCGGGAGATCCTGACCTTCGCCCCCGCGCTCGTCCACGCGTTCCACGCCTACCGCGTGGGCCCGCTGGCCCTCCGGCTGGCGCGCCGCGCGGGCCTGCCGTTGCTCCTGACCATCACCGGGACGGACGCCAACCACGACCTGTTCGATCCGGAGCGCGCCGACGTGGTGCGCGAGGCCCTCGACGCAGCCGCTGGCATCACGGTGTTCCACCGCTCCATGGCCTCGCGGATCAGCGAGGCGCTTCCCGGTCTGGCCGGCCGGCTTCACGTGGTGCCGCAGAGCGTGTCGTTCGAGAAGGAGCGAGGCCAGGGGCCGGCCCGCGAGCTCGACGTCGCGGCCCCGCCGCGGTCGGACCCCTTGCTGCTGTTCCCGGCCGGCGTCCGGATGGTGAAGCGCCCGCTCTTCCCGCTGGCTCCACTGGACGCGCTGGCGCCGCGCCACCCGGGCCTCGAGCTGCGTTACGTCGGGCCTATCCTGGACCCGGCAGAGGGCGAGGCGCTGCTCTCCGCGATCCGCGGGCGCCCCTGGGCGCGCTTTCTCGGGGCGCTGCCCCACCACCGCATGTGCGGGCTCCTGGAGGCCGCGGACGTCGTGCTCAACTGCTCCATCTCCGAGGGCGGCATGGCCAACTCCGTGCTCGAGGCGATGGCGCTCGGGCGCGCCGTGCTGGCCTCGGACATCGCGGGCAACCGCTCGCTGGTGGAGGACGGCGTCACCGGGCTGCTCTTCGCCGGGCCCGAGGCGTTCGCGCGGAAGCTCGACCTCCTCCTCGGAGACCGCGAGCTGCGCCGCCGGCTCGGAGAGACGGCGCGGGCCCGCGTCCGCGAGCGCTTCGGCCCGGAGCGCGAACTCGGGGGCTATCTCGAGCTGTACGGAAGGCTCTGCGGGGTCCTGCGAGGAGCCTGAACCGGGCCGCCTTCCGGTTGACGGGTCGAGGAACGACCCATATCATGACTTCGACTTCGCGCCGCCGTCAGACCCGCTGACGGGAAAGGAGCTCGAATGGACCAGGCCGCTCCCTCCGCCGAGGCCCAGGCGCAACGCGCCCGGGAGTTCGTCGCCGCGTTCCAGGCCCTCCGCTCGGAGGTCCAGAAGGTCATCGTCGGGCACGACGACGTGATCGACCACGTGCTCACCGGCCTCTTCGCCGGCGGCCACGTGCTCCTCGAGGGCGTCCCGGGGCTCGGCAAGACGCTGCTGATCCGGACGCTGGCGGCATCCCTGGACCTCTCCTTCTCGCGGATCCAGTTCACGCCCGACCTGATGCCGGGCGACATCATCGGCACCAACATGATCGTCGAGGACGCGGCCGGCCGGAAGCACTTCCAGTTCCAGCGGGGGCCCATCTTCGGCCACATCCTGCTGGCGGACGAGGTCAACCGCGCCACGCCCAAGACCCAGTCGGCGCTCCTGGAGGGCATGCAGGAGGGGAGCGTGACGGTCTCGGGCACGGCGCACATGCTCCCCGCGCCCTTCTTCGTCCTGGCCACCCAGAACCCCATCGAGATGGAGGGCACCTACCCGCTGCCCGAGGCCCAGCTCGACCGCTTCGTCTTCAAGCTCCGGGTCAAGTACCCGGCGCTGGAGGAGCTGAACGAGATCATCAATCGCACCACGCGCGTCCGCGAGGTGGCCGTGGATCGGGTCATGACCGGGCCCCAGGTGATGAGCTACCGGGAGCTGATCCGGGAAGTCCCCATCGCTTCGCATATCCGCGACCTCGCCTCGCTGATCGTGCTCGCGAGCCACCCGCAGTGGGAGCGCGCGCCCGAGGGGACCCGCCGCTTCGTCCGCTACGGCTCGAGCCCCCGCGGCGCGCAGGCGCTGGTGCTCGGCGCCAAGGTCCGGGCGCTGACCGACGGCCGGTACAACGTGAGCCTGGACGATCTCCGCGCCATGGCGCTGCCCGCGCTCCGTCACCGCATCATCCTCAACTTCGAGGGCGAGGCGGAAGGCGTGGACGCCGATCGCCTCATCGAGCAGCTCGTGGAAGCCGCCGAGAGCCTGAGCGCCGCCGGAAAGGACGCGTTCCTGCGGTAGCCAGGGAAGGAGGGGCGATGCCCGATCCGAGTGTCCTCCACCGGCTGGTCCGGGACGTCACAGGCCAGGTGCGGCTGCGACGGGCGGAGTTCTTCGCCCTGCGCGGGCTGTTCGTGGCCGCGCTCGTGGCCGCGGTGGTGCTGGCGCTGAGGGAGACCCTGGGGTCCGCCGCCATGGCGACGGCCGGGGGGCTCCTGGTGCTGGGCGCCGGCGCGGGCGCCCTCGTGGGCGCGCTCAAGCGCGTGCCCGCGGGCGAGGCGGCCCGGCTCGCCGACCGGGGCCTCGGCTTCCAGGATCGCCTGTCCACCTGTCTCGAGTGGGCGGAGCGTCCGGACCGCACCCCCCTGGTCGAGGCCCTGGTGGCCGACACCCTCGCCAGGGCCGAGCGGCTGGAGGGGCGCCGCATCATCCGGAGGCTCCTGCCGCGGGAGGCGAGATTCATCCCCGTGCCCCTGGCCCTGGGACTGATCCTGGCGCTGGCGCCGCCGATTCCTTTGCCGAAAGGCGGCTTGCCCAACTTCTCGGCCAAGACCGAGGAGGAGGAAGAGAAGGCCCCGGACCGGTCGGGGCGACTCCAGCAGGACGAGCGGCCCCGGGCGGCGAAGCGGGAGGCCTTTCCGCGCGCGGAGGTGCAGGAGCGGAGCCTCGTGCCGCGGCAAGGCGCAGGCGGGCAAACGCAGCCGGGAGACCTGACGGCGATCTTCAAGGACACCTCCCTCGGCAGCAGGAGCCCCGACTTCAACTCGTTCCTCAAGAAGGGCGACGAGCGCATCCGGATGCTGGAGCAGGTGGACCGCCTGCCGGACCTGCAGCGCGACTTCACCCAGAGCCAGTACAAGGTCATGTTCCAGCGGGCCAAGGAGCTGCGCGGGGGGCTGCGTCCCGACCAGCTCTCCCCGGAGAAGCTCCGGGAGCTGCTGAACGAGATGGAGCGGCTCGGGCGCAAGGGCGGAGCGGGGAACCCGTGGGCCGGGGAGATCGGCGAGGGGATGGAGGCGCTGGAGCAGGGCCAGACGGACAAGGCCATGGAAGCCATGGAGCGCGCGCTCTCGAAGCTGCGGTCCATGGAGGAGAGGGGGCGCGACGGCAAGGGCCTCCGCGGCGGACGCGAGACCGACCGGCGCGGCGCCCAGAGGGATCGCGGGCAGGGCCGGGGCGGGCCGGGGGAGGAGGGCGACTTCCCCGAGGGCGGCGAGGGGCTCTACCCGGGCAAGGGGAAGAGCCCGAGCCGCAAGGGCGACGCCACGCAGCGGCTGGGGGCCAACCCGTTCGACGTCGGCGTCGAGGGGGAGTCCCGCCAGGGACGGAAAGACGGGTTCGACACCAACCTGCTCGGGCGGGGCGCCAACATGCCCTCCCGCCTGCAGTACCTGGGCGTGGTGGGGCAGTACCGCAAGATGATGGAAGAGGCTATCGCCCGGGAGCAGGTGCCCCGGGACTTCCAGACCCAGGTCAAGCAGTACTTCCAGTCCCTGGACGAGAAATAGCCGCGTGGCGACGGCGGCCCGAGGGCAGGAGCTGCTCTCGACGGACTTCCTGGCTCAGCTGGAGCGGCTCGCCCTCCTCTCGAGGCGCTCGTTCCGCGGGCGGGTGAAGGGCGAGCGGCGCAGCCCGCGCAAGGGCCACAGCGTCGAGTTCTCGGACTACCGCCCCTACGGCCCGGGCGACGACCTCCGCTACGTGGACTGGAACATCTACGGCCGCCTCGACCGGCTCTACGTCAAGCTGTTCGTGGACGAGGAGGACCTGTGTCTGCACCTGCTCCTGGACGCCTCCGCCTCCATGGGCGTCGGAGAGCCGTCCAAGCTCGCCTACGCGGCGCGCCTGGCCGCGGCGCTGGGCTTCGTGGGGCTTGTCAACCACGAGCGCGTGGGCGTCGGTGCCCTCCGCGGGAGGCTCGCCGAGGGGTGGGCGCCCGCGCGCGGCCGCACCCAGGCCGTGCCGCTGATGGACTTCCTCGGCCGTCTCCGTTCCGGAGGCGGCACCTCGCTCAATGAGAGCCTCGCGACCTACGCGCTCCGGGCTCGGGAGGCGGGACTGGCGGTGCTGGTCTCGGATCTGCTGGACCCGGGCGGGTACGAGCGGGGCCTCAAGGCGCTGCTCGAGCGGCGCTTCGACGTCCACGTCATCCATCTCCTCGCCGCGGAGGAGATGAGCCCCACCTTCGGGGGGGACCTGCGCCTGCTGGACTTAGAGACGGGGGAGGAGCGGGACCTCACCCTGGACGGAGACGCGCTGCGCGGGTACCGGCAGCGGCTCCACGACTTCCTCGAGCGCGCCGAGGGCTTCTGCCGGGCCAACGAGATCAGCTACCACCGGGTGGTGACGGCCACGCCGGTGGAGGAGTTCATGCTGAGGCAGCTCAAGGGATTCCTGCTCGCATGAGCTTCCTCAGTCCGCTCTCCCTGCTGCTGGCGACCCTGGCCGTCCCGCTGCTGCTCCTGTACTTCCTGAAGGTCAGGCGGCGACAGCAGAGCGTCTCGAGCCTCCTCCTCTGGGACCCCTCGCTCCGCGATCGCGAGGCCTCGGCCTTCTTCCAGCGCCTGCAGCGCGACCCCCTCATGTGGCTCCAGATCCTGGCGCTCCTGGCGCTCACCGTGGCCCTGGCGCGGCCGGCCGTGACGGTGATGGGCTACGGGGCCAAGAAGATCGTGGTCGTGATGGACACCTCCGCCTCCATGCAGGCCCGCGACGTGAGCCCGTCGCGCTTCGCCCGGGCGCAGCGGCAGGCGCTGGAGCTCGTGGGGCGGTTGGGCGCGGGCGCCGAGGTCATGGTGATCGAGTCCGGCATCCAGCCGAAGGTGCCGGTGCCGTTCACCCGCGACCGCGATCGCGTCGTCGCCGCGATCCGCGGCCTGCGGGCCCGGGACTTGCCGAATCGTCTGGGCGACGGGGTCCGGACCGCCCGCGCGCTGGTGGGCCCGGACGCCGGGGCGGAGATCCACGTCTTCACCGGCGGCGCTCACCCGGCCGCGCTCCAGGGGCAGGGCGACGACGTTCGCGTGCGGTGGGTCGGGGTGGGCGCGCGCGGGCGCAACGTCGCCATCACCAACCTGGCCGTGCGCCGGAACTACTTCGGCTCCTTCGACTCGCAGGCCTTCCTCTCGGTGGTGAACTTCTCCCCGGAGCCGCAGACCTTCGCGCTGACGCTCACCCTGGACGGCGAGCCCATCGCGGAGAAGTCCCTGGCCCTCGAGCCCCAGGTGAGGCGCGCGCTGGTGCTGCCGTTCAGCCACCCGGGCGGAGGCGTCGTGCGCGCCCGCATCGACGTGTCGGACGACCTCGAGGCCGACAACGTGGCGCACGCGGTGATCCCGCCGCCGCGGGCGATCGCGGTGCTGCTGGTGAGCCCCGGCAACCTCTTCCTCGAGAAGGTCCTCCGCAGCGATCCGCAGGTGAAGCTCGAGACGCGCACGCCGGAGGCCTACCAGGGGGGCATGGACGGCTTCGACGTCGTGGTCGTGGACAGCGCGAGCCCGCCGCGGATCGGGAACGGGCGCTTCGTCCTCGTCAACGCGGTTCCGCCGGACGTGCCGCTGGAGGTGCTGGGGCGTCTCGAGGGGCCGGTGGTCATGGACTGGGACCGGGCGCACCCGATCATGCGCCAGATCGACTTCGCCAAGGTCGCCATCGAGGAAGCGCTGCGGGTCCGGCCGCTGGCCGCGGGGAAGACGCTGGTAGAGGCCGTGGGGGGCCCCCTCATCTACCTGCTCGAGGAGCAGGAGCGCAAGGCGGTGTTCTTCGGCTTCGACCTGTTCAAGTCCGACTTCCCGCTCCGCGTGGCCTTCCCGCTCATGCTCTCCAAGAGCCTGCGCTGGCTGCACCCCGCGGGCCTGGACCAGTCGAGCCTGCAGCTCCAGGCCGGCCAGCCGATCCTCTTGCCGGTGGAGCATGGCGTCACCACCGCCACCGTCACGACGCCGTCGGGCCGGAGCACCCAGGCGCCCGTCACGCGGGGCGTCGCCAGCTTCACCGACACCGACGAGGTGGGCGTGTACCGCGTGGGCACGGCGCGGGGCGAGACGCGGGTCGCCGTCAACCTGATGAACGCCGAGGAGTCCGACCTCACGCCGCGACCGCTGCCGGCCTTCGTCGAGGGCGCGCGTCCCGAGACGGCTCCGGTGCCCGTGCTGCGCGAGCTCTGGTCGTACTTCGTCCTGCTGGCGCTCCTCGTGCTGGCGCTGGAGGGACTCCTCTACTGGCGGCGCCAGACGGCCGGCAGGCTCGGGCTGCCGCACGCCGCCGGGGACCGCTGGGCGCTCGGTCTGCGCTGCGTGCTCGTGGCGGCCCTCCTCGTGTCGCTGGCCCGGCCCGTGGCCCCGCGCTGGGTGGACCAGCTCAACGTGCTCTTCCTGCTGGACGTCTCCGACAGCGTGAGCCTGGCGGCCCGCGAGAACGCCTTCCGCTTCGGCGCGCAGTCGGCCGCGGCCATGCGGGAGCGGGACCAGGCCGGGCTCATCGTGTTCGGGGAAGAGGCCGTGGTGGATCAGCCGCTGCGCCCCTCCCCGAGGCTGGAGCGGCCCCAGGTGCGCGTGCCGGGCCGCGGCACCAACCTGGCGCAGGCCCTCCAGCTGGCGCTGGCCACCGCGCCGCCGGGCCAGGCCAATCGCTTCGTGCTCCTCACCGACGGCCGGCAGAACGCGGGCAACGCGCTGGCGGTGGCGCAGGCGGCCAAGGACGCCGGTGCCGACATCTACTACGTGCCGGCCCCGCTGACCTTCTCCCAGGAAGTCGTGGTGGAGTCCATGGTGCTGCCCCAGGAGGTGAAGTTCGGGGAGCCCTTCCAGGCGAAGGTCGTGGCCTGGAGCCAGGCCGACACCCAGGGGCGGCTCTCGCTCTTCCGCAACGGGGAGTTCCTGGGCTCCCAGGTGGTGCGGCTCTCGGCCGGCAAGAACGTCTACACCTACCGGCAGTCGCTGGAGCGGAGCGGGATCCACGTCTACCAGGCCGCCATCGAGGTGGAGGGGGACACGATCGAGGAGAACAACCGCGCCGTGGGCACCATCGTGGTGCGCGGCCGCCCGCTGGTGCTCATGGCGGAGAAGGACCGCAGCCAGGGGCAGGCCCTGGCCGCCGCGCTCCGCACCCAGCACGTGGACGTGGAGGTGGTGGAGCCGGACCGCATCCCCAAGGACGCGGCAGGGCTCGCCAAGTACGACGGGGTCATCCTCTCGAACGTCTCCTCCCTCAAGCTCGGCAAGAAGCAGATGGAGAGCATCCGCGACTATGTCCGCGACCAGGGCGGCGGGCTGATGATGCTCGGGGGCGAGGAGAGCTTCGGGCTGGGGGGCTACTACCGCACGCCCATCGAGGAAGCCCTCCCGGTGACCATGGAGGTGAAGCAGAAGCTCGAGATCCCGAGCCTGGCGGTGGTGCTGTCCATCGACCGGTCGGGCTCCATGGCCATGACCACCGACAGCAAGGTGACCAAGCTCGACATCGCCAAGGAGGCCTCGCACCTGGTGGTGGATCTGCTGGACGAGCGCAACGAGGTCGGGATCATGAGCTGGGACACCGAGTTCATCTGGGACTCGCCCATGCGCCCGGCGCGGGACAAGCAGGCCATCCACAACGCCATCGCGACCATCAAGGCCGGCGGCGGGACCGACGGCTATCCGGCCCTCAAGGAGTCCTACCAGGTCCTCTTCGAGCGGCCGGCGCTCCTCAAGCACGTCATCTTCCTCTCCGACGGGCAGATGACGCGGGGCGACTTCGCCGGGCTCATCCGCCGCATGGCCAAGGACAAGATCACGGTGTCCACGGTCGCCATCGGCAAGGACGCCGACGTGCAGCTCATGTTCGACATCGCCAAGTGGGGCCGGGGGCGCTTCTACTACACCGAGGACGACTCGACCATCCCGCGCATCTTCACCCTCGAGACGCAGCTGGCGTCGAAATCGTCGCTGGTGGAGCAGCCCTTCAGGGCCACGCTGGCGAGCCCGGCGCACGAAGCCGTCCAGGAGATCGACTGGCGCCAGGCGCCCCCGCTGGGCGGCTACGTGGCCACCACCCTCAAGGGCACGGCCGAGATGGTGCTCATGACCCACCAGGAGGATCCGCTCCTGGCCACCTGGCGCTACGGCCTCGGCCGGTCCGTGGCCTTCACCTCCGACGCCAAGGCCAAGTGGGCCGTGCTCTGGCAGCGCTGGCCGGGCTTCACCAAGTTCTGGTCCCAGCTCACGCGCTGGACCCTGCGCTCGGGGACGCGCAGCGACACCGTGGCGTCAGTGGCGAGGCTGGACGACCGCGGCGAGGTGGTCGTGGACGCCGTGGACAGCAAGGGCGAGTTCATCAACTTCCTGGACTCCCAGGTGGGCGTCGTCTCACCCGACAAGCAGCGCGACGTGGTGGAGCTCGAGCAAGTGGGGCCGGGGCGCTACCGCGGCCGCTTCCCGGCCTCGCAGGAGGGCGTGTACCTGGTGGGGATGGCGCAGCGCCGCGGCGAGCAGATGATCGGCTCCCAGCTCGCCGGGCTGGTGGTACCGTATGCGCAGGAGTTCAGGGATCTGGGCGTGGACGAGACCCTGCTCCGCGAGCTGTCGGAGATCACGGGGGGGAGCGCGCTCGCTCAGCCGCGGGACGCCTTCGCCCAGCAGAGGCGGCGCTCGCGCCTCACCCTGGAACTGTGGCCGTGGCTGGTGGGGCTGGTGGCCGCGATGCTGATTCCCGAGATCGCCCTGAGACGGGTGGGGCCCGGCCTGCTGGCGCGGGCCATGGCTCGCCTCAGAGGCTCTCTCGGGCGGGGAGGGTCAGGACATGCGAGCCCACGAGAGGCGATGTAGCCCGGGGGTCCTTGCGGCGCTCATCGCGGCCCTGCTGCTGGCGCAGGCGCCTCCGGCGCTGGCCCGGCCGCGAGCCGTCCTCGTGCTGCCCTTCGCCGCGCTGGAGCTGGGGCGGGAGGAGCAGTGGCTGGGGGAGAGCGTGGCGCAGGCCCTCAGCCTGTCGTTGGTCAGCCTCCCGACTCTGGTCCAGATCGAGCGGCAGCGGCTCCGTCAGGTCCCCCAGCCCGAGGCCTGGGACGAGCAGGCGGCGCTCCTGGCGGCGCGCGCCCTTCGCGCCGACATCACCCTCTACGGCGAGGTCCGCCGGGTCGCCGGCGACCTCTCCGTGCAGCCGCGCTACCTCGAGCTCAGGGGGGAGCGCGTCGAGCGCGTGGCGCTGGAGGCGCAGCCGGTGCCCGAGGGCGCCCTCCTCGAGCGGCTCCGCGGCCTGCCGGGCCTCTACGCCCGCGCCCTCAAGGTCCCGGTGACCGAGGCCGAGGCGGCCCGCCTGCAGAAGCTCGCCACCCCCACCGCGTCGGCCCGCGCGTGGGAGGCGTTTGTCCGGGCGCAGATCGCCGCCGCCCGCGGGGCCCAGGAGGGCAACGAGGCAGCCGCCGAGCTGCTGGCCCGCGCCCTCGAGGTGGATGCCCAGTTCGTCGTCGCCCAGTACTCCCTGGGACTCGTGCACCAGGCCCTCGGCAACCGCTGGAAGGCCGCGGCGCAATTCCGGGCCTCCACCCAGCAGGACCCGACCTTTCCCGAGCCCTTCAAGTCCCTGGGCGACCTCTTCCTGACGGCCCCGCGGCGCCTCTTCGACCAGGCGGTGGAAGCCTACGGCAAGGCGCTGGAGCTGCGTCCCTTCTACGCCGAGGCCCACGTGGGGCTCGGGGATGCGCGGGCCTCCAAGGGGGACGTGGACGGCGCGGTGAGCGCGTACCAGAAGGCGCTCCTGCACAACCCGTTCAACGCCAAGGTGCACGTGAGCCTGGGCAGGATCTACTACGCCGAGAAGGGGCTCTACTACGAGTCGGTGGGCGCCTACAAGAAGGCCATCGAGCTGGACCCGGGCCATCTCGAGGCGCGGATGGGGCTCGCCGAGGTGTACGAGGACAAGGGCCTCTACCAGGACGCCATCGGGGAGTACCGCAAGGTGGTGGAGCAGGATCCGCGCCACACGGGCGCCCTCTACAACCTCGCGCTGGTCTTCGAGAAGGTGGATCCCCGGGAGGCGATCACTCTCTGGGAGCGCTACATCCAGCTGGCCGGGTCACAGCCCTCCGAGAAGGACTGGGTGGACGTGGCGCGGCTGCACCTGCGCAAGCTGAGGAACCAGCTCGAGAAGGGCAACTGACGGCCCGCCAGCAGGATGCGGGGAACCCCTGCGGGCCGCTAGATTCCGAGGAGGGTCCGGAGCCGGGGCTTGTCGAAGCCGCGCACCACCTCATCACCCACCAGGATCACGGGCACCGCCATCTGCCCGGTGAGCCGGATCAGGTCCAGCCTGGCGTCGGCGTCCTCCATCACGTTGACATCCCGGAACGCCACGCCCTGAGACGAAAGGAACTCTTTCGCCTGACGGCAGGGCACTCAGGTCGGGCTCGAGTAGACCACCACGGCAGGGCCGGTCATGGGCGCCTCCTCCGCATAAGATACAGGAGATGCCCGCCGGGCTTCAGCCGGATGTCCCGGCCGTCCTCGTCCTTGACTTGCCAGCGGGGGTTCCCTAAGGTGGCCGGGTCATGGGCGACCTGAGGAAGGATCCGACTCGCGGACAGTGGGTGCTCGTGCGTCCCGCCGGGGGTTCCCCGCTCGTCGGAGAGCTGTGCCCGTTCTGCCCCGGCCACGAGGCGCTGACGCCGCCCGAGGTCGCCGCCTACCGCAAGGAGGGGGCCGCAGCCGATGGGCCGGGGTGGTCGGTGCGGGTCATCCCGGAGGCCGATCCGTACTTCCGGATCGAGCTGGACCTGGCGCGCGAGGGCGTCGGCATGTACGACAAGATCTCCCCCCGGGGCGCCACCGAGCTGATCGTCGAGAGCCCGCGCCACGAGGACACCGCCGCCACCATGGGCGAGGCGCAGTGGGAGCAGGTCCTGTGGATGTACGCCGAGCGGATCCGCGATCTCAAGGGCGACCTCGCCATCCGGGACATCCTGATCACCCGGCGCCACCGCCAGCTCGGCGCGCGGATCAGCCATCCGTACTCGCGTCTCGTCGCCATCCCGATCATCTTCGACGAGGTGCGGCGAAAGCTCACCGAGGCACGCGAGTACTACCAGTACAAGCGGCGCTGCGTGTACTGCGACATCCTCCGCCAGGAGACCGCGGAGGCCGCCCGCGTGATCCAGGAAACCGCTCACTTCGTGGCGCTGGTGCCGTACGCCGCCCGCGCGCCCCACGAGGCCTGGATCCTGCCGCGCCAGCACGCTTGCGCCTACGAGGCCTCGCTCACCCCGGAGAGCGCCTCCGACCTGGCTCTCCTGCTGGGGGGCTACTTCCGGACGCTCCGGGGGAGCCTCGGCGATCCCCCCTTCGAGATGACACTCTACACGGCCCCCAACCGGGCCTCCAAGGTGCTGCCCGGGGAGTGGGCGACGATCGGCGAGGACTACCACTGGCATCTCGAGGTGATCCCCCAGCCCGACCGGCTGACCCGGGTGGGGGGCATCTACGTGACCGAGACCCCCCCTGAGGAGGCCGCGCGGCACCTCAGGGAGAACTGGGGCTAGGCCCTACCCCAGAGAAAGAAGATGAGGCTTGACAGGCCCCCCGTGCTGGGCCAGAATCCGACTAGAAGAGTCGGGGATCTAAAAGGTCGGATACTGACACGGGGCGGGGGAACAGGATGCTTCGCTTCACCAAGAAGGCGGATTACGGGCTGATGGCCATCCACTACATCGCCGCCCAGGCCGATGAGGAAACCGTCAGCGCCAAGCGCATCGCCGAGGAGTTCAACATCCCCGCCGAGCTCCTGGCCAAGATCCTCCAGCGCCTCGCCAAGAAGAAGCTCATCGTCAGCCACAACGGTCCCAAGGGGGGGTACCTGCTGGGTGGGGCCCCGAGCCAGATCACGGTGGGGCAGGTGGTCAGGGCCCTCGAGGGGCCGCTCGAGATCGTCAGCTGCATGACGGCGGATGACTGCCCGCAGTACCTCCGCTGCAACCTGCGCCGCCCGGTGGAGAAGATCCAGGCGAGCATCACCCACCTGCTGGACACCATGACGCTGGCCGAGCTCGGCGCCGACCCGGTGGCGCCGCCGGCCGCCCTGAGCGCGACGAGATAGGAGACCGACTGCGATGACGCCGAAGCTTCCGATCTTCATGGACAGTCAGTCCACGACTCCGGTGGACCCCCGCGTCCTCGAGGCCATGCTCCCCTACTTCACCGAGAAGTTCGGGCACCCGGCCAGCCGCAACCACCCGTTCGGCTGGGAAGCGGAGAGCGGGCTGGACAGCGCCCGGGAGCAGGTGGCCCGGCTCATCGGGGCCCGCGACCCGAAGGAGGTTGTCTTCACCTCGGGGGGGACCGAATCCATCAACCTGGCGCTCAAGGGCGCCGCCGAGATGTACCGCGAGAAGGGCAACCACATCGTCACCACCCTCATCGAGCAGCGCGCGGGGCTGGACGTGTGCAAGCGCCTCGAGCGACAGGGTTTCGAGGTGACCTACGTCAAGGTGGGGACCGACGGTCTCGTGGACGTCGAGGCGGTCCGGAGCGCACTCACCCCCAAGACCATCCTGATCTCGGTGATGTTCGCCAACAACGAGATCGGCACGATCCAGCCCATCGCCGAGATCGGCCGGCTCGCGAAGGACAGGGGCATCGTCTTCCATACGGATGCGACCCAGGCCGTGGGCAAGATCCCCGTGGATGTGGAGGCGATGGGGATCGACCTCCTCTCCTGCACATCGCACCTGATCTACGGCCCCAAGGGGATCGGGGCGCTCTACGTCCGGCGGAAGAACCCCAGGGTCCGGATCTCGCCCATGATCGACGGCGGCGGGCACGAGCGCGGCATGCGGTCGGGCACGGTCCCGGTGCCGCTGGCCGTGGGCTTCGGCCGGGCGGCGGAGCTGTGCCGGGAGCTCATGCCGGAGGAGAGCCGGCGGCTTGCCGCGCTCCGGGACCGGCTCCAGGACCAGATCCTGTCCAAGGTGGACGAGGCCTACCTCAACGGCCACCCCGAGAAGCGGCTGCCGCACAACCTGAACATCTCCTTCGCCTACGTGGAGGGGGAGTCGATGCTGATGGGGCTCAACAAGGAAGCGGCCCTGTCCTCCGGCTCCGCCTGCACCTCGGCGACGCTGGAGCCCTCCTACGTCATCTCCGCCCTCGGGGTGGATGCCGAGCTGGCGCATTCCTCGATCCGCTTCGGGCTGCACCGGTTCACCACCGAGGAGGAGGTGGACTTCGTGGGGCGGCGGACCGTCGAGGTGATCCAGCGCCTCCGGGAGATGTCGCCGCTCTACGAGATGGCCAAGGAAGGGGTCAATCTGAAGTCCATGCACTGGAAGGCGGAGTAGGGCCGCCGCCTGCGCGGGAGGAGGCATATCGGCATGCCATACAGCGACAAGGTCATCGACCACTACAGCAATCCCCGGAACGTCGGGTCCTTCACCAAGGACACGCCCGGGGTGGGGACGGGGCTCGTGGGGGCCCCGGAATGCGGCGACGTCATGAAGCTCCAGATCAGGGTGAACGTGCAGACCGGGGTCATCGAGGACGCCAAGTTCAAGACCTTCGGATGCGGCAGCGCCATCGCCTCCTCGAGCCTGGCCACCGAGTGGCTGAAGGGGCGCACGGTGGACGAGGCCGCGCGGATCAAGAACACGGACATCGTCAACGAGCTCAAGCTGCCGCCCGTGAAGATCCACTGCTCGGTCCTGGCCGAGGACGCCATCAAGGCGGCGCTGCAGGACTACAAGGAGAAGTGGGCGGCCGTGGTGGCCGAGGCCCGGGCCGGCGCATCCTGAGGCCGAAAGCACCCACGCTCGCAAGGAGGGGCGATTTCCCATGGCACTGGCACTGACCGAGAAAGCGGCGAAGCAGGTGAAGCAGCTGATGCAGGCCCAGCAGCTGGAGAACGTCTATCTGCGTGTGGGTGTCAAGGGCGGAGGCTGCTCGGGGCTCTCGTACTCGCTGGAGTTCGACACCGAGGTGGGCCCCCACGACAAGAAGTTCGACATCGACGGGGTCCAGGTGGTCTGCGACGCCAAGAGCTATCTGTACCTGAACGGGACGACGCTGGACTACGTCACCGAGGGGCTGACCGGGGGCTTCACCTTCGTCAACCCCAACGCCAAGTCGAGCTGCGGCTGCGGGACGTCGTTCTCGGCGTAGGGGGGCGCTCGTGTCGTGACCGTCGGGCGCGACACCGACCGGCAGCAGGCAGAGAACGCGAACGGGCCCGGGCGGGCCCGTTCTCATTTCGGGGGAACATGAACGACTACTTCGCGGTGTTCGGACTGCCGCGGAAGCTTCGGCTGGACGGGGAGGAGCTCCAGCGCCGCTTCTACGAGCTCTCGCGCGTCCACCATCCGGACTTCCACCAGGGCGCCTCCGAGGAGGCCCAGGCCCGGGCGCTGTCGGCCTCCGCGCTCGTCAACCGGGCGTATCGGGCGCTGAGGGACCCGCTGGGCCGCGTCGAGTACCTCGTCGCCCTGGAGGAAGGGCGGGAGGGTGCGGCGACGAAGCCCCGGGCCCCCATGGATCTCCTGGAGGAGATGCTGGAGGTGCAGGAGGCGCTCCAGGAGGCCCGGGCCGCGGGGCTCGACGAGGCCTCCCGCCAGCGGCTCGACGCCGAGCGCCAGCGGCTCATGGCCCGCCGGGCCAGCGAGGAGGAGGCCATCGCCGCCCGGGCTGCGGCGTGGGACGCCGCGGTGGATGGACAGGGAGACCGCCAGGGGCTCCTCGACTGGTTCACGCAGCGGCTCGCCGCCCGGGCCTACCTGGGCACGGTGATCGAGGACTTGAGCGACGCGCTGGGCGAGGGAGAGGAGGGGCATGTCTCGCATCGTCGGCATTGACCTGGGGACGACCAACAGCCTGGTGGCCTATGTCGAGGGCGGTGTCCCCAGGGTGATCCGAGACCCGGAAGGCCGGGCCCTCCTGCCGTCCATCGTCGCCTACACCCCCGACGGCATCCTCGTCGGCGAGCCCGCTCGCCGCCAGCTGGTCCGGAACCCCGCCCGGACGATCTACTCCGTCAAGCGCTTCATGGGGCGGGGATACGAGGACATCCAGGACGAGCTCTGCCACTGCCCTTTCGAGTTCCTGGCCAGCGCCGACGTGCTGAGGATCAAGGTCGGCGACAGCGCCGTGACGCCTCCCGAGGTGTCGGCCCATGTCCTGCGGGCGCTCAGACAGCGCGCCGAGGCCTTCTTCGGCGAGCCCGTAGAGCAGGCGGTGATCACCGTCCCCGCCTACTTCAACGACAGCCAGCGCCAGGCCACCAAGGATGCCGGCCGCGTCGCCGGCCTCGATGTCCTCCGGATCGTGAACGAGCCGACGGCGGCCTCCCTGGCCTACGGGCTCCAGAAGCTCGCCCAGGGGACCATCGCGGTCTACGACCTGGGCGGCGGCACCTTCGACGTCTCCATCCTGAGCGTGAAGGACGGGATCTTCGAGGTGCTGGCCACCCACGGCAACACCCACCTGGGCGGCGATGACTTCGACCGCGTGCTGGTCGAGTGGCTCCTGGCCGACATCCGCGAGACCCACCGGGTGGACCTGTCGAAGGACCCGGAGGCGCGCCAGGAGCTGAGGCTCGGGGCCGAGGCGGCCAAGTGCCGCCTCTCCTTCGACGACCGGACGCTGCTCACGCTCCCTTTCGAGGGGTTCACCTATCACCGCGCGCTCACGCGGGCGGAGGTCGAGGGGCTGATCGGGCCCCTCGTGGAGGCCACCCTCGGGCCCTGCCGGATGGCGCTCAAGGACGCCGGGCTCACGCCGGATCGGATCGACGAGGTGGTGCTGGTGGGCGGCTCGACGCGGGTGCCGCTGGTGCGACGCCGCGTGCAGGATCTCTTCGGCCGGGTGCCGCACAGCCAGCTCAACCCCGACGAGGTGGTGGCGCTGGGGGCGGCTGTCCAGGCGCAGATCCTGGCCGGCGGGATCACCGACATGCTGCTGCTGGACGTGACGCCGCTGTCCCTGGGGCTGGAGACCCTCGGCGGTGTCGTCAGCGTGCTCATCCCGCGTAACACCACCATCCCCACCATGGCCAAGGAGCTCTTCACCACCTCGGTGGACGGGCAGGGGGCCGTGGACCTGCACGTGCTGCAGGGGGAGCGCGAGCTGGCGCGTGACAACCGGTCGCTGGCGCGCTTCGAGCTGTCGGGCGTCGATCCCATGCCGGCCGGCATGCCGAAGATCGAGGTGACTTTCCTCATCGACGCCAACGGCATCCTGCAGGTCCGCGCCCGGGAGCTCAGGACCGGCAAGGAGGCCTCCATCGAGGTCCGGCCGACCTACGGCCTCACTGAGGCCGAGGTGGCGCGGATGGTCGAGGAGTCGTTCGAGCACGCCGAGGAGGACGTCAACGCTCGCCTGCTCATCGAGACCCGGACCGAGGCCGACACGGTGATGACCCATGTCGAGCGGGCGCTGGCCCAGGGCGCGGGGCTCGTGAGCGCCGGGGAGCTGGCGGGGATCCGGGGGGCGCTCCAGGCCCTCCGCGAGGTCCGGAGCGGGCAGGACCGGGACCTGATCCGCGAGCGCACCATCGAGGTCAACAAGGCGACCGAGCGGCTGGCCGAGGCGATGATGGACGCGGCTCTCAAGGGGGCGCTCAGCTCCAGGCGGGCCGACGAGATCCTGGGACCGAAGTGATGGCGACGCACAAGGTGACCTTCCTCCCGCTGCACATCACCGTCGAGGTGGACGACGAGAAGTACCCGCTGGCCGATCACGGCCGCCCGGGCTCGCTGCTCGACATCGCCCTGGCGAACAGCATCCCCCTCGAGCACAATTGCGGCGGCGCCTGCGCCTGCACCACGTGCCACCTCATCGTCCGCGAGGGAGAAGGCCACCTGTCGCCCATGGAGGCGGAGGAGGAGGACAGGCTCGACACGGCCGAGGGCCTCACGCTGCACTCGCGCCTCGGCTGCCAGGCCATCGTCCGCGGCGACGTCGTGGTCGAGATTCCGAAGTAGGGCGAGCCGCAGCCGGAGGCGAGGCGAGCGGATATGGAGATCCCCCGAGCGGAGCGAGGCGGCGAGCCGCAGCCGGAGGCGAGGCGAGCGGATATGGAGATCCCCCGAGCGGAGCGAGGCGGCGAGCCGCAGCCGGCAGTGCGAGGCGCAGCCGAAGGCGAGCCGAGCGAGGTGGACCGAGAAGCGCGAAGCGCGCCGAGGCGAGCGGATATGGAGATCGCGCGAGCGTGAGCGAGCGGACTCCGGTCCAGCGTGCGCGCGAGGCCGAGCGCCGCCAGCGCTTCAGGCGCCCCTCTCTCTACCTCCGGCTGGCGCTCCTGCTCGCATGGCTGCTGCTCCCGGTGGTCACGCCCTCCTTCCAGGTGATGGACCTCGTCCTCAAGATCGCGCTCTTCGCGACGCTCGTGGCGAGCTACGACGTCGTCATCGGCTACACGGGGATCGTCTCCTTCGGGCATGCCATGTACTTCGGCTTCGGGGCCTATGCCGTGGCGCTCAGCATGGGCAAGTTCGGGGCGCCGACCTACGGCTTCCTGGCGGCGGGGTTCGCGGCGGGCATCGTGGCCGCGGCCGTGACGGCCGTCCTCATCGGCGCCTTCTCCCTGCGCGTGAAGGCCATCTTCTTCGCCATGGTGACCCTGGCCTTCGCCGAGTTCGCGCTGATCGTGGCCATGCAGTGGAGCGCGATCACGGGCGGCGAGGACGGGCTCTCCCCGAAGCTCCCCGGCGTCTTCGCCGTCGGCTTCGACGGGGGGCGCTGGCTGGGTCTGCCGGTCACGGGGCGGGTCGTGGCCTACTACGCGGTGCTGGCCGTCTGCGTGGGGTGCTTCCTCCTGATGAGCCGCTTCGTCGCCTCGCCGCTGGGCCGGACGCTGCAGGCCATCCGCGACAACGAGCTGCGCGCCGAGGCCCTGGGCTTCCGGACCTTCGCCTTCCAGCTCGTCTCCTCGTCCTTCGGGAGCGTGGTGGCGACGGTCGTGGGCGGCTGCTACGCCATCTGGGTCCGCTACGTGAATCCGGAGTCGGCGCTGGGCATCCCCATCATGCTGGACATCCTGCTCATGGTGATCATCGGCGGGATCGGGACACTCTGGGGCGGGGTGATCGGCGCCGCGGTGCTGCTCACGGCGCGCACGGTGCTGCCCGACCTCCGGGGGCTCAGCGCCACGCTCTTCGCCGGCTCGGAGATCGCCCAGCGGCTGGGCGAGCGCTGGCTCCTCTACTTCGGGATCCTCTTCATCCTGGTGGTGTTCTTCTTCCCGAAGGGGGTGCTCGGCACGCTCCGCGAGCGGGCCGCGCGCCGCGCCGCCCGCTGAGCCCCCGGGGGCCCACGCGGAGTCCCCGGGTCGGTTACGGCTCGAATGGATTGACGACACGCAGGCCAGGGAACCGGCTGAAGTCCCTGTCGCCGGTCACGAGCTCCTCGACGCCGTGCTCGACGCACAGCGCGGCGATGTGAGCGTCGTGCATCAGGTTGCCGGCGGCCCGGGACTGCCGGAGCACGGCGGCCATGACCTCCGCATGGCGCTCGGTCTCGCTGAGCAGCGCCAGTGACGGCGACCGCAGCACGGCCTCGAGGGCTTCGAGCGCCCGCTCCGCCGGCATGGGCGGGAGGAAGACCCGTGGGTGGGTGACGATCCGAAGGAACTCGTAGACACAGGGCCACGGAATGGCCCACGGCTCGGCGCCCTCGCCGAGACCGCGAAGCACCTCCACGGCGCGCTCGTGGTGATCCGTGGACACCATCGTTGCGTAGACGAGGACATTGGTGTCGACGGCCCGCACGCCGGACCTCTCAGCGGCCGTCCATGAGATCGAACAGCCGGTCGCGGTCCAGCAGATCGACTCCAGGCCTGAGCGAAGCCTCCCATCCCCTCAAGGCGAGGGTGAACGGTTCGCGACGAGGGGGGCGGAGGGCGCTCCTGAGCAGGTCGTTGACGACCGCCTGGAGCGTGCGTCCCTCGGCCGCGGCCCGGCGCTTAAGCCTGCGGAGGATGTCGTCGTCCAAGCCGATCGTGGTCCGCTGCATGCATCAAGATGTCGCATGATCGCATCTTGATGTCAAGCGCCGCCTCGGGTCCGGGGGTGGCGGTTGAGACTCTGGGAATGCCGGGGCCCGGGACGAAGGAGTCGGGGAAGCGGCGACAGGGCGCGGGGGCCCGGGGTGCGGGTACAATGCTCGAGCGGACCTACCTGATCCGGCCCATTCCCGGGTGGGGAACCCGACTCGGGGCACGGGTGCTCAAGTCCGGCAAGCTGCTCTTTG
>MGBV01000096.1 GCA_001788415.1 Candidatus Rokubacteria bacterium GWC2_70_16
CCGCCACGGGGTGCACGATGCTCCTCCTGCGCCTGGTGGCGCCGCAGCGCTGGGGCTGGGTGGTCCTCACCGCCGTCGCCTCGACCGTCCTGCTCTACTGGCTCTTCGACCGCGTCCTCGACATGGCCCTCCCCAAGGGCCCGCTCGGCTTCTAGCGGCGGTGCCGCGTGGAGATCCTCCAGAGCCTCGCCGCCGGCTTCGCCGTCATCCTTACGCCGGCGAACCTCTACTACTGCTTCATCGGAAGCCTGGTCGGCACGCTCGTCGGCGTGCTGCCCGGCATCGGCCCGCTCGCCGCGCTCTCGCTCCTGCTGCCCTTCACGTTCACCCTGCCGCCGGTCGCTTCCCTCGTGATGCTGTCCGCCATCTTCTACGGCGCGATGTACGGCGGCTCCATGCCCGCTGGCGCCGCCACGTGGTCGGCTACGGCCGCCCGCCGGCCCCAGATCCGGCCCTCGACCAGGCCGGCACCGGCCCGCCCGGCGGTGGCACCCCGCCCGCCCGGCGCCCCTGGACCTGGGCGGCGCTGATGCGCCGCGTGCTCGCCCTCGATGTCCTCGCCTGTCCCCGCTGTGGCGGCCGGCTGCGGGTCATCGCCACCGTGCAGAACCCGGCCGTCGTGCGCACCATCCTCGCCCACCTCGGCCTCTCCGGCGCCGCCGACCCGCCCGGCCCGGCCCCGCCCGCGCCCGCCGCCATGCCGTAAGTCCGCCACTCAGCTCCGCTCTCACGCTGCCCCCGACACTCGCCGCCGCCACCCCGGCGCTGGCAGCGCACCCCTCTGCCCGCTCCTTGCCTACGCCCCCGCAGCGGACCACGATGGCTCACGCTCCCAGGGGCGATCGCGATGGCCACCCTCGCCGTCACCCCCAGCGGCGGGCCGTCCCAGGTATCAGGTTCGTGGTCACCACGGGGGTGTCAGGCGAGCCTTCGCAGCGCAGGGAGCCGCAGGAGAGAGCGTTTGTGCGGGCTATGCGCCCCGGCTCAAGAACGCGGTGATCCTGACCGCCCAGCAGTCGAGCATGGTGTTCTTCCTGGCCGTGGCCTCCAACATCTTCGGCGCGGTCTTCACGCGCCTCGGGTCAGCCACGGTGATGACCGAGACCCTCGTCGGGCTGCCCCTGCCGCCCCTGGGCACGATGCTCGTCATCATGGTCCTCATCTTCCTGCTGGGATGGCCGTTCGAGTGGCCGGCGATCGTCTTCGTCTTCGTGCCGATGCTCCAGCCGGCCATGATCGCGCTCCAGTTCGACCAGCTATGGTTCGCGACCCTCATCGCGGTGAACCTCCAGACGGCGTTCCTGTCGCCGCCCGTGGCGATGGCGGCATACTACCTCAAGGCGGTGGCCCCGCAGTGGAAGCTCAAGGACATCTACTGGGGGATGGCGGAGTTCATGGTGCTCCAGGTCGCCGGGCTGCTGCTGGTGATCCTGTACCCGCCCATCGCGCTGTGGTTCCCCCAGTGGCTCTACGGCAAGTAGGAGGAGGAGCACAAAGCATGGGCAAGCTGGACGGCAAGGTGGCATTGATCAGCGGTGGGGCGCGCGGGATGGGGGCGGCGGCCGGGAAGACGTTTGCCGCAGAAGGGGCCCGCGTGGTGTTGGGCGATATCCGGGACGAGGAGGGTCAGCGGGTCGAGTCCGCCATCCGTGCCAGCGGCGGTGACGCCGTGTATGTCCGCCTGGACGTCACGCGCGACGAGGACTGGCGCGCCGCCGTGGCCGAGACGGTGCGCCGCTACGGCAAGCTCGACATCCTCGTCAACAATGCAGGGATCGGAATCCCGCGGGCGCCGATCGAGGAGCGCACGCTGGCTGAGTGGGAGCGAGTGATGGCGGTGAACGCAACGGGCGTCTTCCTGGGCACCAAGCATGCCATTCCCGCCATGCGCCGCGCCGGCGGCGGCTCCATCGTGAACATGTCGTCGATCGCCGGCATTGGCCAGTCGCAGCATCAGGAGCCGGCCTATGCCGCCAGCAAGGGGGCCGTGCGGATCTTCACCAAGGTCACCGCCAGCCAGCACGCGCAGGACAGGATCCGCTGCAATTCGGTGCATCCCGGGCCCGTCGATACCGATATGCTCCACGAGGCCATGCCCGACCCCGGAGTCCTGCAGCGACGGTTGGCGCGCGTGCCGCTGGGCCGCATGGGCACTGTTGCTGAGATCGTGGCTGGCGTGCTGTTCCTGGCCTCGGACGACGCCTCGTATGTCACGGGCACCGAGCTGGTCATCGATGGCGGCGCCCTCGCGCAATGAGCTCTCCCGGATGAAGGCGCCATCGACACCAACAGCGGGACCGCGCCCGGCGGAGCATGATGCTGCCGGCGCGCGGGCGCGCCCGGTGCCGACCCCGGCGCACGTGGTGTCGCGCCCTGACAACCACGGTAATCGCGTCCCTCAGGTCTCCAGCACGGCGCCCGTGCGCTCGCCTTCGCCGACCCCGCCCGCCGCGGGACGGCGGGGACGCCGCAAGAACACGAGCAGCGGGATCACTGAGGCGAAGATGATCGACAGGCGCCAGAAGTCGTCGAGGAAGGCGAGGAACAGCGCCTGCTCACGGACGCCGTCGTAGAGCAGCTTCCACGCCTGCTGCTCGGCGGTCGCCGGGTCGGCGCCACGCGTGACGAACATCGCGACGTGGTCCTGGTAGCGCTGCCAGACCGCGGGCTCGTAGAGGCTCACGTGGCCGACGAGGCGCGCCTGGTGGGCCTGGGCGCCCCGCTCGAGGAAGGTCGCCATCGCGGCGATGCCGATGCTGCCTCCGATCGTTCGGATGAAGTTGAAGAGCCCCGAGGCGTGGCCGAGGTCGGCGAGGGGCACGGCGTCCAGCGCGACGGTGGAGAGCGGCACGAACGTGAGCCCGATCCCGAGCCCCTGGACGAAGCGCGGGAACATGACCTGCCAGAAGTTCGCCTCGAGCGTGAGCGTCGCCATCATGTACATGCCGTAGGCGTTCAGCAGGCAGCCGGTGCCGATGATCCAGCGCGAATCGATCCGGTTGATGAGCACGCCGGCGATCGGCATCACCAGGAGCGTCGCCGCGCCGCCGGGCGCGAGCACGAGCCCGGCGAGGAACGCCGTGTACCCCATCAGCATCTGCGTGAGGAGGGGCGAGAGCACGATCACCCCGTAGAACGCCGTCCCGATGACGAACATGACCAGGGTGGCCACGGCGAACGCCCCGTGGCGGAGCACGCGGAGGTCCACGACCGGATCCCGCGTCCGAAGCTCGTGGACGACCAACAGTACGAGCGCGAGAGCAGCCACGATCGTGACGCGCGTGATCAGCGGCGAGCTGAACCAGTCCTCCCGCTGGCCGCGGTCGAGCACGAACTGGAGCCCGCCGACCCCGAGCACGAGGAGGACGAGCCCGAGGACGTCGATCCGCTTGAGCGGGGGCCGCTCGGCGAGCGACTCGCTGATGAACAGCTGCGCCAGGAAGATCGCCAGCGCGCCGATGGGCACGTTGATGTAGAAGATCCATCGCCACGACCAGTTGTCGGTGATCCAGCCCCCGAGGGTCGGCCCCACGATCGGCGCGAACATGATGCCGATCCCCCAGATCGCCATCGCCACCCCGCGCTGGTGGGGCGGGAACGTCTCCATCATGGTGGACTGGGAGAGCGGCACGAGCGGCCCGCCCGCGATGCCCTGGAGGAAGCGCGCGATCACCATGAGGGCGAGCGTCGGCGCGCCGCCGGCGGCCACCGACGTCAGCGTGAAGGCTGCCGTCGCGACGATGAAGAGCCGCTTGCGCCCGAGGAGGTCCGTCAGCCACCCGGTGATGGGCAGGCTGATCGCGTTCGCGATGAGGAACGACGTAAGCACCCACGTGATCTCGTCCACGGCGGCGGAGAGCGAGCCGCGCATGTGGTCGAGCGCGACGTTCGCGATCGTGACGTCGAGGATCACGGGGATCGTCGCCATCATCGTGGAGACGGCGACGATCCACTTGTTGGCGCCGGCGCCGGGTGGGGCGCCCGCGGCCGCGGTCACCGGACCTCGATCGTCGGGATGACGGACATGCCGGGCACGAGGAGCCCCCGCCCGTTCTCGCCGGGCTCGAGCACGAGCTTCACCGGGATGCGCTGGACGACCTTCACGAAGTTGCCCGAGGCGTTCTCGGGCGGGAGCAGCGTGAAGCGGGAGCCGGTGCCGCTCTGGATCGAGTCGACGCGCGCCCTGAGGACGATCCCGGGATAGGTGTCCACGCGGATCGTCGCCGGCTGGCCCGGGCGCACGTCCGTGAGCTGGGTCTCCTTATAGTTCGCGACGATCCAGACGTCGTCGAGGCTCACGATGGCGAGCAGCGGCTGCCCCGGCTGGACGACCTGGCCTACCTCGACCGTCTTCTTCGTCACGCGCCCGGCCATGGGCGCGCGGATCGTCGTGTACTCGACGCCGAGGTCGGCCTCGCGGACGTTCGCGAGTGCTTCGGTGAGCTGCGCCTCAGCCATCCCCGCATCGGCCTCACGGATCGTGACCTCGCGCCGCCGGCTTCGCGCCGTGGCCAGCGCCGCCTCGGCCTCCTCGAGCCGGCGCTGCGCCTGGGCGACGGCGATCGTCCGGCTCTCGATCTCGGCCTGCGCCTGCGCCAGCTCGCCGAGGGCCATGTCGAGCTTCTGCCGGGCGGACTCGAGCGCCGCGCGCGCCGTCTTGAAGGCGGCGTCGGCGTGGTCGAAGTCCTGCTGGGCGACGATCTCGCGGCGCACCAGCTCGCCCATGCGCCCGCGGTCGAGTTGCGCGCGCTCGAAGCCCGCGTCGCGCGCCTCGATCTCCGAGCGGGCCGCCTCGACCGCGGCCTGTTTCGCGCGGAGATTGCCGGCGCGCTCCGCGAGCGCGCGCCGCGCCATGTCGACGCCGAGCCGCGCCGTCTCCACGGCGGCCCCGGCCTGCTCGACCTGACTGCGCGTCGACTCGTCGGCGAGCGGCACGCCCGAGGCGGCCCCCCTTACCCGGCTCCGGGCCGTGGCGACGGCGGCGCGCGTCTGTTCGAGCTTGACCTGGTGGTCCCGGGGGTCAAGCCGCGCCAGAACGTCCCCCTGCTTCACCGGCCGGTTGTCCTCGACGAGGACCTCGACCACGGTGCCCCGGATCTTCGCGCTGACCGGCGACACGCGCGCCTCCACGAAGGCGGCGTCGGTCGAGACGTGGCGCGCCCAGTACCGCCAGAGATGCACCCCGTAGCCCGCCGCCGCGAGGAGCGCCACACCCCCGACCACGAGCGCAGCCGGCCGCCGCCAGCCGCGCTGCCGGAGGCGGGTCGGCAATCCCGGAAGACCGAAGTCCGCCATGGGAGAATGGTACCGCTCACGGGCAGCGGTCGGGGGCCTGACCCTCACGCTGGACGAGTTGCTCGGCTGACCGCACCGCACGGAGCCCACGGCGGGTCAGGCGGGGCCGACGCCCACTCACGTCCTTGAGCCGGATGTCCACGACGCGCCCGAGCAGCGACCCGCCTTTCTTCAGCGTCACCACCGCGACGGCGTAGGGCGCGTCGGCGGCGTGGCCGCGCTGGGCCACGCGAATCAGGCTCCGACCATCCGCCAGGCATGTCTCTTGCGCCTCCCTCACCTGGAGCCGCCTGTCTACGGCCGAACGAATAAGGTCTTATCCGCCGTGCCACGCGCGTAGTTTCATCGCCCAGGGGGGTGCACGGCGGATAGGACCAGTTGGACTGAACCGCAGTGCTCCCACGCTATGGGGATTCTAGCCCATATCTGAAAGCGCTGCGCCGCCGAGCCCGGGGGGGTTGTGGTAGCATCCCGACGAAGGCCCGACACCGTCGTGCCGGGCCGGTCGACCGCCCGACGTGATCGCGGCCATCAAGGCGAAGCCGGGGACGGTGACGATCTCGGTGGTGCCGGGGCTGAGCTTCGAGTTCCTCGCCGAGCAGATCGAGGGGCAGGTCGGGTCCAAGGTGATCAAGGTGCCGTTCCAGGGCGGCGCCCCCGGCGTGACGGCGCTGCTCGGCGGCCACGTCGACATCGCCAGCGCCTTCCTCGCGGAGTACCGCGGCCACCTGGACGCGGGCAAGGTCAAGGGGCTGGCGGTGGCGGGCGAGGAGCGGTCGCCGAATGTGCCGAGCGTGCCCACCTTCAACGAGACGCTGGGCGTGAAGAGCATCGTGTGGTCCGCCTGGCGGTTCGCCGTGGTGCCCAAGGGGGTCGCGCCCGAGCGCAAGCG
>MGBV01000097.1:0-6103 GCA_001788415.1 Candidatus Rokubacteria bacterium GWC2_70_16
AAGTCCCCGCTCACCGGCCTCTTCTTCGACTCCACCTTCGGCGGGCGCTTCATGGTGGCGAGGAAGCGCACCGGCTTCGACGCCGTTGTCATCACCGGCCGTGCGGGCGAGCCCGTGTACGTGCGCGTGACGGAGACGGGCGCCGAGCTGCGACCGGCGCGCGAGCTATGGGGGAAGACGACGCGCGAGGCCGTGGCCGCGATCCGGGCCGCGGAGGGCGGGCAGGCCGATGCCATCGCCATCGGCCCGGCGGGCGAGCGCCTCGTGCGCTTCGCCAGCATGGCGACCTACTGGAAGAACCGCGAGGGCGTGGCCGGCCGCGGCGGCATCGGGGCCGTGCTGGGGTCGAAGAATGTCAAGGCGGTGAGCGTGGCGGGCGCGCGGAAGACGGAGATCGCTGATCCGGCCGCGCTGAAGGCGCTCCTGGACGAGCGGCGCGAGCCCCTGGCGACGGGGACCAAGGCGCTCTCCACCTACGGCACCTCCTTCCTCGTCAAGCCCATCAACACGCTGGGCGCGCTGGGCTCCTACAACCTCCGCCAGGAGACCTTCCCGGAGGCGCCCGCCATCTCCGGTGAGGAGATGCACGCCCGCTACCACGCGCGGGACACCACCTGTCTCAAGTGCCCGGTGGCCTGCGGCAAGCAGTACGAGATCCGCGACGGCGAGCTCCTGGGGGTCCGGGCCAAGATGCCCGAGTACGAGACCATCTTCGCCTTCGGCTCCATGCTCGGCAATGCGCATGCGGGCTCGCTGGCCCGCGCCAACGACCTCTGCGACCTGCTGGGCCTGGACACGATCAGCATGGGCGTGACGCTGGCCTTCGTGGCGGAGGCCCTCGAGCGTGGCTGGCTCACGCCGGATGAGGTCGGGGTGCCCTTCGGCTGGGGCGACTGGCGCGGCATGCTGCGCCTGGTGGAGCTGACGGCGGCGCGCGAAGGCTTCGGCGACAGGCTGGCCGAGGGGGCGTGGCGGCTGGCCGAGAGCCTGCACCCCGAGGCCACGAAGAGCGTGTATGCGGTCAAGCGCCTCGAGCTGCCGGCCCACTCGGCGCGCGCACTCAAGGGGATGTCCATCGGCTACGCCACCGCGACCCGCGGCGGGAGCCACCACGACACGCGCCCCACGCCGCAATACGCCCAGGGCTTCGACCGCCGCTCCCCTGAGGGCAAGCCCGAGCTGGCCGCGCGCAGCCAGCACTTCACCGCGCTGGGCGATTCCCTCGTCCTCTGCCGCTTCACCGCGGAGCGCGGCTTCGGCCTCTCCGTGGAGGAGCCCTACGCGCGGATGGTGCGTGCGATCACCGGCTGGGACGTGAGCGTGGAGGAGCTGGAGCGGGTGGGCGAGCGCGTGATCAACCTGGAGCGGTGCTTCAACGTGCGCGAGGGCGTGCGCCGCGAGGCCGACACGCTGCCGTGGCGCGTGATGCACGAGCCCATCCCCGACGGCCCGTCGGCCGGCATGCATTGCCCGCCCGAGGAGCTGTCGGCGATGCTCGACCGCTACTATGCCCTCCGCGGCTGGGACGCAGACGGGGTCCCGACCCCGGGGCGCCTCGGCGCTCTCGGGCTATAATCCTCATCGGCGATGGGCCTCCTCCGGCGCCGCTGGCGGGCGGCCCGCCGCGCGTGCCGGCCTTCGGCTCGCGCGACCCTGCGACTGCCGATCGAACGGGAACACCGTGAACCGCCTCCGCCGGTCGGCGCAATCGTCCTTGACCGTCCAGCGGCCGCGGGAGCAGCATGGTGTCGCGCACCGGGGAGGCCAACGTGCTCATCACGCGTGCCGAGAGCTACCGCGAGATCTACGACGGCTTCCGCTGGCGCGTGCCGGAACGGTTCAACATGGCGGTGGCCTGCTGCGACCGCTGGGCGGCGGCCCCCGACCGGGTGGCGCTGATCCACGAGCGGCCGGACGGCACGATGCGCCGCTACAGCTTTCGCGACATGCAGCGGGTCTCGCTGCGCGTCGCCAACCTGCTGGTGGGGCTCGGGCTCGCCCGCGGCGACCGGGTGCTGCTGCTGGGACAGCGGCCGGAGACGGCCATGCTGCATCTGGGCGCCCGGCACGAGTATCCGCGCGAGATCGAGTTCGTCGAGAGCCTGCCGACCACCACGACCGGCAAGATCATGCGGCGCGAACTCCGCGAGAGGGAGCGGCGCAGGCGCGAAGGCGCGACTCCCTCGACGTCACGCCCGGCGGGCCTCCCTCACCCATAGAGCCTGCCCAGTCTCGGGCGAGGGAGCGCGTCAGAGGCCGGCAGCGAGTGGTCGCCGCGCGAGCTTGGTCACCTGGTGAACGCCGACCTCGGCGAGGTAGAGATTGCCCCGGGAATCGCCCCACACGCCGTGCGCGCCGACGGTCACCGGCCGGCCGCGGGCCAGCATCCGGCCGGTGGCGGAATACATCGTGATCCGCGGGATCTGGTCGGTGACGTAGACCGTCCCGGCGCGGTCGACGTAGATGTCCATCGGGTGATAGAGGTCGGCCCACTCGCCGTAGCAGTCCCCGTCCGGGCTGAAGAGCTGGACTCTGTTGTTTTCCCGGTCGGCGACTAGGACCCGGTCTTGCGCATCGACCCAGATCCCGTGCGGCGTGCTGAACTGCCCCGGCCCCGCGCCCGGCGCGCCCCATGACCGGAGGTGCTCGCCCTCGGGCGAGAACCGGTGGATCGCCGCGTTGCCATAGCCGTCGGCGACGTAGATCTCCCCGTTCGGGGCGACCGCCACGTCCGCGGGATGGTTGAACGGCGCCTGCAGCGACGGCCGGCCGCGCTGGCCGAGCACGAGGACGATTGTCCCGTCCGCCGTGAGCTTCAGCACCTCATGCTCGTCCCGGTTGCAGAGGTAGATGTGGTCGTCGGGCCCGACGTAGATCCCGTGTGCGTCGCGCAGCCGGCCGTCACCCCAGCCAGTGAGGAAGTTACCGTCGTGATCGAACACGAGGACCGGCGGATCCTTGCGCTGGTAGAAGTACACGCGGTCCTTCGAGTCCACGGCCACGTGGCTGATCAACCCGAAGGTCCAGCCCGCAGGCAAGACGCCCCACGGCCGGAAGACGTCGTAGAGGAACTGGCCGGTGCCGACGACGAGGCCGGTGGCGTTGTCAGCGTTCATGCGCCCTCCTCTCCGTGCCTACGGCGTCCCCCTCCCCTGTGATGGGGCGCTCGCGGCGGCCTCGTCGGGTGGGGCCTGGGTAACATCAGCTCCGCACTCGGACGTGGCGCCGCGTGCGGACCCGCCCCTCCCAGGGATCGCTAGAGTATAGTAGTGCGAGGGAGCGACATGTCACGGGGTGCGAGGGGTGTCGTGGGAATCCCACGGTTGGCCAGAGCGCGGGGCGGCCGGAACGAGCGCGGGATCGCTCTCATCGAGATCCTCGTGGAGCTGGTGATCATGGGGCTGATCGCCGGCGTGCTCGCGCTTCTTGCGGCGCCGCCGCGCTTTCAGTGCCCGGGCAATGACTTCGAGTACGACGCGGGGACCGGCCGCCTCCGCCTGCTCATCCAGGACCCCGCGCGCTGCTGATCACGGCCACAGCAAGGCCCGCGCCATCTCAGGACATCCCGGCCATGGATTTCGCGAAGCGGATCGGCGATCTCCAGGAGACCATCCGCCAGCGGCGCCTGGCCGGGGCGGTGCTGTTCTATTCGCGCGACGTCTACTACTACACCGGGACCGCCCAGCCCGCCTATCTCGTGGTGCGGCCCGACGACTATGTCCTGTTCGTGCTCCGGGGCCACGATTTCGCGCGACGGGAATCCGGCCTGGCCGCCGAGCGCATCGTCGCCGAGGGCAACCTCAAGACCATCGGTGCCCGCATGTTTCCCGGCCTGGGCGCCGGCGAGAAGGTCGGCACCGAGCTGGACATGCTGGCGGTCACCCAGTCCCGGGCCCTGGGCCGGGCCCTGGGCGACCGCGAACTGGTGGACATCTCGCCCGACGTGCTGGCCCGGCGCTCCATCAAGTGCGCTGAGGAAATCGGCCGCATCCGCAAGGCCTGCGACGCCGTCCACGCCGGCCACCTGGCCCTGGTCTCCTGCCTCAGGCCCGGCATGAGCGAGCTGGAACTGGCCGCCCGCGTCGAGAACGCCCACCGGCTGGCCGGCCACGACGGCATGTTCTTCATGCGCATGCCGGACTTCGTGATGGGCCGGGGGCCGCTGGCCTCGGGCCCCAACCTGCGCCGGACCAGCGGCGCGGTCTACACCATCACCGGCACCGGACTGAGCGCCGCCGTGCCGGCCGGGGCCTCGCGCCGGATCATGGCGGCCGGGGACCTCGTCGTCGTCGATATCCCGACCTGCGTGGAGGGCTACCATGCCGACCAGAGCCGCACCTATGCCATCAGCCGGGCCAGCCCGCGGGACCTGGAGCTCTTCGGCCGGCTGCGCGAGGTGTCCGATCACGTCCTCGACCACCTGACGCCGGGACTGACCGCCGGCGACGTCTATGCCCGGGCGCTGGAGCGGGCGACGGCGCTGGGGCTGGAGGCGTCGTTCCTGGCTTTCGAGTCCCAGCCGGCGGCCCGCTTCGTCGGCCACGGCGTCGGCCTGGAACTCAACGAGCCGCCGTTCCTGGTGCGTGACGGCACGGACACCCTGCAGGCCGGCATGGTAGTGACCCTGGAACTGCACGTGATGGAGCCGGACCGACTGCCCCTCAAGCTGGAGGATACGGTGCACCTCACGCCGGCGGGAGTGGAGATCCTGACCCGCTCGCCGCGCGAACTGACGGTGGTGACACCCGGCTGAGGCCGCCAGGGGGACCGGAGTGGCGGTGCGTCTCTACGTCGCCCGATACCCCTCCATAGACCAATAGCAGCGACCCCCGCGAGCGTTGACAGCCGCTCGATAACCCCGTAACTTTCAAGCCACAGGCGGGTAGCTCAGCTGGGAGAGCACGGCCCTTACAAGGCCGGGGTCGCGAGTTCAATCCTCGCCCCGCCTACCAATTCATCCGCGAGGTTGCAGAGCGCCGTCAGTCGCGCGTGTCCCGCCGGTGCCGAAATAGTGCCACCTGGGACCGGTCGTTCATGCCCCATCCGCACCCTTGACCTCCGCCTTGCTGGCCGTCTCGGGCGGTTGCTTCATGGCCTGGTCGAGCGCCCGCATCGCGTCCCGGAGATGGCCCGGCGTGAGGTGCTGGTAGCGCATCGTCATCCGCGGGTCGCGGTGGCCGAGGATCTCCATGACGGCGCGCTGGGGGACGCCGGCCATGGTGAGGGCGCTGGCGGCGTCGTGGCGGAGGTCGTGGAAGTGGAGGTTGGGTAGCTCGAGGTCCCGCACCAGCCGGGCGAAGGCGCGCGTCAAGACCTGAGGCTCTCGCTCCGGGAACACCCCGGCCTCCGGGGAGAGCGGGCGGGGGAGCGCCGCGAGCGCCTCCCGGAGCGTGTCCGTCATGGGCACGGTGCGGGCATGCCCGTTCTTGGTGTGGCGGAACGTGACCGTTCGCGCCTTCATGCCCACGTCCGCCCACGTGAGCGCCGCCAGCTCGCCCCGGCGCGCGCCGGTCTGAAGGGCTCCGAGGATGTAGAGGCGCAGGGCGGGGTTGGGCTCGCGCCTCATGGTCCACGCGCGGCCGTCCTTGGCCTTGATCGTCACGTCGGTGCCGTTCAGGAGCTTCTCCCGCTCATCGGAAGAGAGGTAGCGCGTCCGACCGGGCGCTTCCTTCGCCCGCTTGATGCCGCGCGCGGGATTCGCCTTGAGATAGCCCCAGGCCACGGCGCGGTTGAGCAGATGCCCGGGGCGCTGTAGCTCCTTGTTGGCCGTGGAGCCTGAGACCGTCTCGCGCCGCTCGGCCTGCCAGCGCTCGATCTCCTCGCGCCGGAGCCTGGCGAGCTTCACGCCACCGAAGCGGGGAAGGATCTGCGTGTCGAGAATGCTGCGTGCCCGGACCTGTTCCCCCGCGGAGACGCTTGCCTTCACGGTCGGCCAGTACTTCTGCTCCACGAAGTCCTTGAGCCTGAGCCCCTCGCCGCGCACGCCGAGGACCTCGCCCTTGGCAATCGCGGTCATCGTGTCCCGGTAGATGATCCTGGCCGTCTGGTAGTCGGGCGCCGCCTTTTTCCGGTGTCGCCGCCCGTCCGCGTCGTGGTAGTCGAT
>MGBV01000097.1:6120-9232 GCA_001788415.1 Candidatus Rokubacteria bacterium GWC2_70_16
GGTCGTCGTCGGTGCCTTCTGGTGGTCGTCCATCGCGTCCCTCCGCTTCCCCGGGGCGTGGTGTATCTGTCTGCATACACGAGCGGAAATTCACGGAATTCTACCCTCTCACGATAGGTTGAGACTGTTCACGCTGTCAATCTTCGAGGAGAGAGGGAGGCCCGAATGGCGCTGCTGACCGTCATGGACATGGAGCGGGACTCGAAGATCTCCCGGGACACATAGCGCGCGTGGATCCGACAGGGGCGCATCCCCGTGCGCCGGCTCGGCCGTCGAGTGCGCGTCTCGGAAGAAGACTACCCAAGGTTCCTCGACGCGAACCTCAGGCCGGCCCGCGAGGAGACGAGGCGCCATTGAGCGGGGACGATGTGACGCGCGCTGACAATGCCGCGCTCGGCTATCGCCGCGCGGGTCTGAGCGTGATCGCCACGCGCCCCGAGGACAAGCGCCCGTGTGGGCCGTGGAAGGCGTACCAGAGACGTCGCCCCACGGAGGATGAGGTCCACTCGTGGTATCGCCACCATCCGGGCGCCGGCGTCGGCATCGTGTGTGGCTCCATCTCCGGCCTGGTCGTGGTGGACGGCGATCCGCGGAATGGAGGTGGCCTGGCCGAGCTGGCGCCACGGCTGCCGCCAACCCCGACCGTCGAGACGGGTGGAGGTGGGCGCCACTACTACTTCCACCTCCCGATCGGGCTCCGCGTGGCGAAGGTGCCCGCGCTCCTGCCCGGCGTGGATCTCCAGGCGGAAGGCTCCTACGTCGTCGCGCCGCCGACCGTTCACCCCAGCGGGCGACCCTACCGATGGCTCCCGGGCCTTGCTCTCGGCGACGTGCCGCTGGCGCCGCTCCCCCTCGTGGTCCGCCATCTGCTCGCGCTCCACCGACCACCGCCGGCGGACCGACCGGTCCCGGCGCGGGCGCGCCGTGGCCACGACGCCGGCCCGTCCCTGGAGACCGTGCTGTCCCGTCTGGAGGGCGTGCGACGCGTGGGCTCCGGGTGGCTGGCGCGATGCCCGGCGCATCCCGACCGCGAGCCGAGCCTGAGTGTCGGGGCGGGGGAAGGCGGCCGCCTGCTCCTGCACTGCTTCGCGGGGTGCGACTTCGGCGAGATCGTCCATGCGCTCGCCGAGGAGGCCATCCCGTGAGAGCGCTCCCGCTGGCCCCGCTGCCGCTCCTCGGGCGTGGCCCCGTGCATCCCTGGCTTCACGCGGACGCAGAGGGCGTCGTCGTCGGACGGCTCACCGACGCCGGCGAGGTGCAGCTCGTGACGAGCGCGCGCGAGACGTGGAACCCGGCCGAGGCCAAGGCGGCCCTCGCCTTCGCGCCGCGCCCCTATGCCGACCTGGCCGGGCGCTGGCCCGACGCCGACGTGGAGGCGTGGCTCCTGGGGGCCGAGACCCCGACCTTCGCCGAGGTGCTCGCGCTCCTGATGCACACGCTCGAGCGCGTGATGGAGTTCCCCCGCCCCGCGCACCGCGCGCTGCTCGCCACCTGGGCCCTCGGGACCTACTTCCATCCCGCATTCCTTGCCTTCCCGCGTCTGTCCCTTTCCGGGGAGCGCGGCTGCGGCAAGTCGAAGGCGCTGGGCGTGCTCCGGGAAACCGCCTGGCACGGACTCCTGATGCTCTCGCCGACGCCGGCCGTGCTCTTCCGGCTCGTGCATGAGTTCCGCGCCACGCTGCTGCTGGACGAGGTCGAGGGCCTCGCCCGCGAGGACGCCCGGGAGGTGGTTGCCATCGTCAACGCCGGCTACAAGGCAGGCGCCACCGTCCCGCGCTGCGAGGGGAAGGACCAGAAGCGGGTGGAGCCCTTCTCCGTCTACGCCCCGCTCGCGCTGGCGGCCATCCGCGCGCCGAACCCGACCACCGAGGACCGCTGCATCCCCGTGGTCATGCAGCGCGGGACAGACCCGAGCCGCGTCAACGCCGAGGTGGACCCTGCCGCGCCGCTCTTCGGGCGCATCCGGGCCGGCTGCTACCGGCTCCTGCTGACGCGGTGGCGGGAGGTGCAGTCGGCCTGCCAGGCGGTCCCCCTGCCCGATTGGCTGCAAGCGCGGGCCCGCGAGCTGTGGAAGCCCCTGCTCGCCGTTGCATCCCTGGCTGACCAGGACGGGCTCGATGTGACACCCGATCTGCTCTCCCTCGCGCGCGAGCATGTCGAGGACCGCGTCGAGGTATCCGCCGAGGGCGAGGCGCTTCTCGCGGAGCTGGCCGATCAGCTCGGCACCCTCGCATCCATCACCGTGCGCCCCGGCGAGCTGGCCGAGCCTCTCCGGAGGCGCCTCGGCTGGCGAGACGCCCCCACCGCGGCGCAGGTGGGGGCCTGGCTCCGGCGCTTCGGCTTCCGCCGGCGCGGCAAGGATCGCGAGGGGGCCCGGTACGAGGTGACCGCCGATCATCTTCGTGAGGTGACGGGGCGCTTCACCCCCGGAGGCGACCGTCACACCGTCACCGTCACGGGATAACCATTCGGTTTCATTGGGCCTGTGACGGTGTGACGGTTCTCCCCGGGGAGCGTCACCGTGGCGGCCGAGACCTTCACGAAGCTGAGCACTCCGGGTGAACCAGGCCACCTATCACGCAATCCTGAAGCGGCTCGGGGTAGAGCCGGCGGACCCGGCCCGGCCGGATCCGGCGGAACTGGCCCCCCTGCTCGAGATGCCCCTCGAGGTGTTCGCCCGGGAGGGCCAGCCGCTCGAGGTACGTGTGGCCTGGTGGCCCGTCACCCTGTTCATCCGCATGATTCACCGGCGCATCGTCACGGGAGCGGACGACGATCATTGCCCGCCCGGGCAGCTTCGCCAGCAGGATCAGAACGTCACCTTCGGTGCCCCACGGCATCGCGGGGTCGAGGGCGGCGACGAGTGCGAGCGGGCCTTCGACCATTTCACACGGGCCCTCGGGCGCGAGTTCCGTGACCACGATCCCCTCATCCAGGCCATCGCCGCCCACTATCACCTCGCGGCGATGCATCCCTTCGTGGATGGCAACGGCCGGACAGCGCGGGCGCTGGAAGCGCTCATGCGGGAGCGCGCCGGCCTGCGGGATTCGTCGTTCATCGCGATGTCCAACTACTACTACGACGAGAAGACCGCGTACCTCGGCGCCCTCGC
>MGBV01000098.1:0-6128 GCA_001788415.1 Candidatus Rokubacteria bacterium GWC2_70_16
CGACGAGGTGACCTTCATCGAGGCCGTGCCCAAGACCAGCGTCGGCAAGTTCGACAAGAAGGTCCTGCGCGAGCGGTTCAAGGCCTGGACGCCGACGGCGTGAGCGGGCACGCACCATGCGCAGCGTAGCCGACGAGCTCCGCGACGAGGATCGCCAGGCGGTGCTCGCCATGAGCCCCGCCGCGCGCGTGGCTCTCGCGCTGGCCTTGGGGGAGCGCGATCTGGATCTCTTCCGCGCGGCGCGGCGCCCGCTGCTCTCCCGTGCCGAGGCGAGACGGCTCCTGGACCGCCAGCGTCAGCGCGGCCGGCGGCGCTCCGGTTGCATCGACGCGTTGCTGGCGTGAGCCTGCTTCCGGCGGTGGCCCTGCTGCGCGCGCGCGGGACATCCGTGGCAGCCGTCGAGCACCGCCTCCCCGCCCTGCCCCGCGAGTGCCGGGCGCTGTGGGCTCGTGTCGTCGGGGGCCCAGGCGACAGCGGGGGCTGACCCCGGGCGCCGGACCGAGGCGCGCAGCCATCGCCGGGGCCAGCATGCCGTTCGTCTACATCCTGCGGTGCCGGGACGGGTCGCTCTACACGGGGAGCGCGAAGGATGTCGCCCGGCGCCTCGCGCAGCACGCGAGCGGCCGCGCCTCGCGCTACACGCGCTCGCGGCGGCCCGTCGCGCTCGTCTGGACGCGCCGGGTGCGCTCCTGGAGCCGGGCGCTCAAGGAAGAGCAGCGCATCAAGGCGCTCACGCGCGCGCAGAAGGAAGCCCTGCTGCGGGACGGGCGCGGGCCCGCCTCGGTCGGTCGGCTGATGCCCGGGGCGCCGGAGTCTGCTATCGTCGAGGCCGCACCGAGCAGGGCGGGTCGGAGGCCCCGGGAGGGACGGACCGGCCGGGGCCCGGCGGATCACCCACAAGACCTGAGAGGGAATCGATGACCCAGCCCGGAACCGAGGCCTGCCCGCTCCGCGTCGCCATCGTCGGCGCCGGTCCCACCGGCTTCTACGCCGCCGACCATCTCCTGAAGCACGAGGGGCTCGTCGCCGAGATCGACCTGTTCGATCGCCTCCCGACGCCCTTCGGTCTGGTGCGCGCCGGCGTGGCGCCGGACCACCAGAACATCAAGGCCGTCACCGCCGCCTTCGACAAGGTCGCCGCCCACCCGCGCTTCCACTTCTTCGGCAATGTCCAGTTCGGGAGGCACGTGACGGTCGACGACCTCCGGCAGCACTACCACCAGATCTTCTACTGCACGGGCGCCCAGACGGACCGGCGCATGGGCATCCCCGGGGAGGACCTCGCGGGCAGCCATCCGGCCACCGAGTTCGTGGCCTGGTACAACGGGCATCCCGACTACCGCGACCTGCGCTTCGATCTCTCGCAGGAGCGGGCGGCCGTGGTGGGCGTCGGCAACGTGGCGGTGGACGTGGCGCGGATCCTCTGCCGCACCTCCGAGGAGCTGGCGGCCACCGACATCGCCGACTACGCGCTCGAGGCGCTGAGGAAGAGCCGCATCAGGGAGGTGTGCCTCCTCGGCCGCCGCGGCCCCGCCCAGGCCGCGTTCACCACCCCGGAGATCAAGGAGCTGGGGGAGCTGGCCGGCGCCGACATCGTGGTGCGCCCCGAGGAGGTCGCGCTGGACGACCTGAGCCGCGCGGCCCTCGAGCGCCGTCCGGACCGCGCCACGACCAAGAAGGTCGAGATCCTCCAGGGCTATGGGCAGCGGACCCCGAGCGGCAAGCCGCGAACGCTCACCGTGCGCTTCCTGGTCTCCCCCGTGGAGCTGATCGGAAACAGCGCGGGGGAGGTGGCGGCCATGCGCCTCGTCAGGAACACGCTGGAGGCCACGGCCACCGGCGCGCTCCAGCCGAAGCCGAAGGACGAATTCGAGGAGCTCCCCGTGGGTCTGGTCTTCCGCTCGGTGGGCTACCGGGGTGTGCCGCTCCCGGGTGTGCCCTTCAACGAGTCGCGGGGCGTCATCCTCAACGAGAAGGGGCGCGTCCTCGATCCCGCCACGACGCGGCCGCTCGTGGGGGAGTACACCGGCGGCTGGATCAAGCGCGGGCCCACCGGCGTCATCGGCACCAACAAGCCCGATGCCGCCGAGACCGTGGCTTGCATGGTCGAGGACCTGGCGGGGGGACGCACGCTGGCGCCCGCCGCGCCCGCCGCCGAGGCCGCCGAGCGGCTCATCCGGGAGCGCCAGCCGAACTGCTTCTCCTTCCAGGACTGGCGCAGCCTCAACGAGCTGGAGGTGAGCCGGGGCCGGGCCGCCGGGCGGCCGCGCGTCAAGTTCACGCGCGTGGAGGAGATGCTGGGGGCGCTCGGCCGCTAGGCGCAGATGCGGCGGATGTCGGGCCAGTCGTAGCCTTCGAGGAGCCGCACCGGGGGCGCCTGGACGCCGGCGCGGGCCAGTCGCTGGAGCCGGGCGACGCGATCCCCGGAGGCCGGGTGCGTCGAGAGGTACTTGAGCACGGCGGGGGCCGCGGAGCCCTGCCTCCCCATCCCCTCGAAGAACGCGATCATGCCCGCGGGGTCGATGCGCGCCGCCAGGAGCAGCCTCATCCCCTCGGCGTCGGCCTCTTCCTCCGCGGCCCGGCTGTAGCGCAAGGCCCCGAGCACGCGCGCGCTCTGCACCCCGTAGGCCATGACGCCGCTCACGTCGCCGGTCAGCGCCGTGAGGAGGAACCCCGTGGAGACGTGCTGGACCAGCGCCTTCGTCGCGTGGCGCTGGAGCACGTGCTCGATCTCGTGGGCCAGCACCCCCGCCAGCTCCTCGGGCGTGCGTGCGCGCTCGAGGAGACCCCGGAAGACCACGATGAAGCCCCCGGGGGCTGCGAGAGCGTTCACCGTGGCGTCGTTCACGACGGTGACGCGGAAGGTGTAGGGCTGGCGCGGCAGCGACGCCGTGAGCCTCCTGACGAGATCCTCGATCACGCGCTGGCGCGCCGGCTCCGCGCAGGCCTTTCCCGCCGGGACCAGGTGCTCGACGATGGCGTGGCCGAGACGCTCTTCCCACGAGACGGGGACCCGCGCGGCCACGACTCCCGCAGCGGCGGGGATCCCCCAGAGGTAGAGGGCGGCCCCGATGACCAGCACCGCCACGGCAGCGAGCGCGGTGAGCCAGACACGCCTCGAGCGGCGGCCCGGGTGATGGAAGCGGGAGGCCGGCTCGGGCGCGATCGCGTGGAGGCTCGCGAGGAATCCGGCATCCCCCACCAGCAGGGCCTCGGTGAGGTCCCGGCCCCGCTCGAGGCGCACCTGCTCGCCCTCGTAGAAGCCCTGGGTTTGCCGGATCTCGCCGTACGGCCACCAGAGGGTCCCGCCCGTCTCCGTGATCACCTCGAGGCCGCCGCGCATGAGCCGGATCCGGGCGCGCTGGCGCGTGGGCGTCCGCCCGTCGAGATAGATGCCCTCCCAGTCGCTCCTGACGCTAGCCGAGGTCAAAGCCGCCGCCCGCGTCCAGCAGGCCGGCGAGCCCCTCTCCGGTGGCCGAGGCGGCTCGGGCGTCCTGCTGGATGGCCGTGAGGTCCAGCGGCCCCTCGAGCGTCAGGTACCGGAAGGCGAACCGGATGCTGCGCACCTTGGCCCACGGCCAGCCGAGCCCCAGGGTGAGCACCAGCAGGAGGAGGTTGCCGGCCAGCAACCGGAAGAGCGGCCGGGCGGGGACCGTGCAGCGGAAGCGGACCTCGCCGAAGGTCGTGTGGTCCCAGAGGTACCGGCGCCGGCGCGCCACGTACCAGAACCACACGAGCCCCAGCGTGAAGGGCGTGAGCAGGACGGCCAGCAGGAACGGACCGAAAAGATCCCGGCCGGCGCCGTCGAACCCGAACCGCCGGGTGCCGAACCACGACTGCGCGGCCATGAACGCGTAGCGCTGGGTGTCGAAGAACGGGTAGTAGAGACCGAAGGTGAACGAGCTGGCCACGGAGCCCGCGACGAAGATCCGCACGAAGTCCCGCGCCCGGCCCCGGAAGGAGAAGCGGATCCCCCGCCACGAGGAGCGGCTCAGCCGGTAGCGGCGGGCCCCCACCGTGGCCAGGGGGACGAAGACCACGAGCAGCAGGTACACCAGCAGGCCGGCCAGTACCTTGAGGCCCACCCAGACGTCGAGCACGTCGCGCACGAGGCTGAGCGCGACGATGGGAACCGCGAAGAACAGGACGGCCTTGAGGAAGCCGATCAGCAGCTCCCGCCCCGTCCCGTGATAGGCGAAGCGATCGCCCTCGATCTCCGACTGGCTCAGCACGTAGGTCCGCACGCGCACCTTCGCCCAGAAGTAGTAGACGCCCAGCGTGACGAGCGTGAGCAGGACGTTGACGATGAAGATCCCGAACAGCGAGCCGCCGCTGCCGTGGAAGAAGAGCCGGCGGCTCGCGCGGTGCGGGGCGACGATGCTCGGGTCGGTGCGGTAGCTCCCCGCGGACGGCGGCGGGGGCAGCGCAGGCCCCGCCGGAGCGGCGTCCTGTGGCGGAGGCGGCTTCCTCGCGAATGGCGAGGGCCGGCGGGCGGCGGATGGGTCGGGGTCGGCCATAGCGGGCACTATCGGAGGCGCTCCGGGCCTTGTCAAGCCGGGGCAGGACCCCGGGACGCCGGACGGCGTCAGGCGGGTCCCCACCGCTTCTCCAGGTGGCGGGCGTAGCGCGACATGGAGTAGGTGCAGATCCAGTAGATCACGGCGATGAAGAGGTAGAGCTCGAAGGGGCGGATCTCCCGGTTGTTGACGACCTGGGCCGCCTTGGTGAGGTCCATGAAGCCGATGATGGAGGCCAGGGAGGTGTCCTTGAACAGGACGATGAACTGGGTGACGAGCGAGGGGATCATGTTCTTGAGCGCCTGGGGGAGGACGACGTCCCGCATCGTCTGCGCCCCCGTGAGGCCCACCGCGGTCGCCGCCTCCACCTGCCCGCGCGGCACGGACTGGATCCCCGCCCGCACGATCTCCCCGAGATAGGCGGCCTCGAAGATGACGAAGGCGGCCAGCGCCACCCCGAACTCCGGGATGGCCGTCTGGAGCACCATGGGCATGATGAACCACATCCAGAAGATCACCATCACCAGCGGCACGCCCCGGAAGAACTCCACGTAGAGGGTCGCCGGCAGCCGGATCCACGGCTGGGGCGCCAGCCGGCCCAGGCCGATGAAGATGCCCAGCAGGAAGCCCAGCACGATGGCCGGGATGGCCAGCCGCAACGTCCCGCCCACGAAGTTGCCGAAGCCGAGGAACCCCTGCACCAGCAGGAAGGGCAGGTTACGCCAGACGACCCCGAGGTCCAGCATCACCATGGCGCGGGCACCCGGGCTGTCGCCCGCCCGCGCCGTGCCCGCGACTGCCGCGTGAGACTCATCCGCCCTTCCCTCCGCCGCGGGTGATGAGCCCGGGAATCGCCGTCCGCCGCTCCACCCATCCCATGAGGGAGGCGATGGTCACGCAGAGCACCAGGTAGATGACCGTCCCCGCCGTCAGCGCCTCGATGGCCCTGGCCGTGTACGTCTCGATCTGGCGCGTCTGGAAGGTGAGCTCGGCCACGCTGATCGTCAGCGCCACCGAGGAGTTCTTGAGCAGGTTCAGCGACTCGCTGGTGGCCGGCGGGATGATGATCCGCAGCGCGATGGGCAGGATCACGTGGCGATAGGCCTGGGGCACGGTGAGGCCGGAGGCCACCGAGGCCTCGAGCAGCGTCCTCGGGATGGACTGGATGCCGGACCGGAGGACCTCGGAGAAGCGCGCGCCACTGTAGACCCCCAGCGCGCAGACCGCCGCCCAGAGCTCGACGCTGTGGGCGAAGACCCAGTCCTGCGCGCCGCGCGGCAGGAGCGGCGGCACCCCGAAGTACCAGAAGAACATCCAGACGAGGAGCGGGACGTTCCGGAAGAACTCGACGTAGAAGGTCGCCAGCGCGCGCAGGGGCCTCCAGGGCGCCGTCCGGAAGGCGCCCGCCACGATGCCGAGCGCCGCCGCCAGCAGCCAGGCCAGGGCCGACAGCTCGAGGGTGAGGAGCAGGCCGCTGAGGAGCCACTGCCCCGACTGCCCGCTCCACAGCACCGCCCAGTTGAACTGGTACTTCACGGCGCCGCCCGCGCCCGCCGAGACATCAACCGAGCACCGTGGCGAGCGGCACGGCGAAGAGGCGGGGGCCGAGCG
>MGBV01000098.1:6144-6421 GCA_001788415.1 Candidatus Rokubacteria bacterium GWC2_70_16
CCGACCGAGGAAGGCACGAAGCCCCGCGGTGTCGCGATCGTCCCAGCGGCTCGATCCCTTCACCTCGACCGCCAGGCTCTCGCGGGCTGCCTCGATGACGAAGTCCACCTCGTGACGCCCCTGCACGTGCCAGTAGGCGAGGCGCGCCTCCGGCCACCGTGCGTCGATGGTGGCGCGGATGTTCTGCGCGGCGTAGGTCTCCACCAGAGCGCCCCGGAGCGTCGGGTCGTCCAGCCGTTCCCGCGCCGAGAGCCCACAGAGATGCGCGGCCAGCCCG
>MGBV01000099.1:0-2684 GCA_001788415.1 Candidatus Rokubacteria bacterium GWC2_70_16
CGTGAAGGACGCCGTGGACCAGCTCGCCACGATCATCCAGGCCGAGCGCTGTCGCACGAGCCGACTGACACTCAGATTCCCGGACGTGGAGGTGCCCGAGTGATGCCGTTCCCATCGCTGGAGAAGTCCCTCAACAAGGTCTCGAACCGCTACCTGCTGGTCGTGCTGGCCGCGAAGCGCGCCCGCCAGCTGAATCGCGGCGCGGCGCCGCAGCTCGAGAGCCGGCACAAGAAGCCCACCAGCGTCTCGCTGGAGGAGATCGCCGACGGCAAGGTGGGCTATCGCGTGAAGGAAGACGACGGGAGCAAGGCCTGACGCCATGCCGTTGGCCGGCAAGGAGCTGATCCTCGGGGTCACCGGCAGCATCGCCGCCTACAAGGCGGCGTACCTGCTCCGGGAGCTCCGGCGCGCCGGCGCGCAGGTCACGGTGGTGACCACCGCGCATGCCGAGCGGTTCGTGGGCGCGCTGACCTGGCGGACACTGTCCGGCAGGGCGGCGCTCTCGGATCTCTTCGATCCCCGGAGCGAGGAGGCGGTGGAGCACGTAGCCCTGGCCGAGCGGGCGCACGCCGTGATCGTGGCGCCCGCCACCGCCAACATCCTGGCCAAGGCCGCCCACGGGCTGGCGGATGATTTCCTCTCGACGCTGCTGCTGGCGGCGCGCTGTCCCGTGCTCATGGCCCCCGCGATGGACGGCGGCATGTGGGCTCACCCCGCCACCGCGGCGAGCGTGGCCACGCTCCGCGCCCGCGGCGTCACCGTGCTCGAGCCGGAGGCGGGCGAGCTCGCCTCGGGCCTGGCCGGCACGGGACGGCTGCCGGAGGTGGAAGCTATCCTCGAGGCGATCCACCGCCTGCTGACCCCGGCGCGCGACCTGAGCGGCGAGCGCGTCCTGGTCACCTCGGGGCCCACGCGCGAGCCCATCGATCCGGTGCGCTATCTCTCCAACCGCTCCTCGGGCAAGATGGGGCACGCCATCGCGACGGCAGCCCTCCGCCGCGGGGCCGAGGTCGTCCTGATCTCCGGGCCCACCTCCCTCACGCCGCCGCCCGGGGCCGTGTACGTCCCGGTGCAGACGGCCGAGGAGATGCGGGAGGCCGCGCTCCAGCAGCTGGCGTCGGTCACGATCGTCATCAAGGCGGCGGCCGTGGCCGACTACCGGGTCAAGGACCCGCGCGCCAGCAAGATCAAGTCCTCGAAGACCGAAGGGCTCACGCTCGAGCTGGTCCCGAACCCCGACATCCTCAAGGAGCTGGCGGCCCGGCGGGGCCGCGCCTTCATCGTGGGATTCGCCGCGGAGACCGGCGAGGTGCGGGCCTCCGGGGCCGAGAAGCTCCGCTCCAAGGGGATCGATCTCCTGGTGGCGAACGACGTGAGCCAGCAGGGCATCGGCTTCGAGTCGGACGACAACCAGGTGCTGCTGCTGGATCGCTGGGGCGGCGCGGTCGAGCTACCCCGCATGAGCAAGCTCCAGGTGGCCGGGGCCATCCTCGACCGGGTCCTGGCCCTCCGGGCCGCCGCAGCCCCCGCGCCCGATCCCGCCAGACCTCACCGCCGTCCGCTCCCCTGAGCGAGCGGGAGCGCGCGGACATGGATGAGCGGGAGATCCTCGCCGACGTGCTGCGCGACCTCGGCCAGACCCTGCGCCACCACCGCGACCTGGGCGTGCCCGAGATCTCCCTCGGGCGGCCGGCCTTCCCCGATCCCGCCGAGGCGCTCGCGGCCCAGGAGACGGCGCTCCAGGGCTGCACGCGGTGCAAGCTCTCCCGGAGCCGCAGCACCATCGTCTTCGGCTCGGGCAACCCGCGCGCCCGCCTCCTGGTCGTGGGCGAGGGGCCCGGCGAGGAGGAGGATCGGCAGGGCAAGCCGTTCGTCGGACGCGCGGGCCAGCTCCTGACCAGGATGCTGGAGTCCGTGGGCTTCGACCGCGAGCGCGATTGCTACATCGCCAACGTCGTCAAGTGCCGCCCCGAGCGGAACCGGAACCCGGAGCCCGACGAGGTGGCGGCGTGCAACCCCTTCCTCACGGCCCAGGCGGACACCATCCAGCCGGCGGTGATCCTGGCCCTCGGGAACTTCGCGACGCAGACGCTCCTCGGCACGAAGGACGGGATCACGCGGCTCCGCGGGCGCAGCTATGAGTTCCGGTCCAGCGTGCTCGTGCCCACCTTCCACCCGGCCTTTCTCCTGAGGAACCCGGGCCAGGAGTTCAAGCGCATGGCCTGGGACGACCTCAAGCTGGCCCGCCGGGAGTGGGAACGCCTCACTGGATGATCGCCGACGTCGTCTTCGATCTCTCCCTCCGGCATTCCCTCGCCTATCTCGTTCCCGACGGCCTGCCGCTCCTGCCCGGCCAGCGCGTCAGGGCACCGCTGGCGGGACGAACGCGCGTCGGCGTCGTGGTGGAGTTGCGCCCGGAGGAGCGCGTCGGGCTCAAGCCCATCACCGCGGCGGTGGAGCCTGTCCCCATCCTGTCCCGCGCCATGCTCGATCTCGGCCGCTGGGCCGCGCAGGAGAGTCTCTCCTCGCTGGGCGCCACGCTCGCGGCCCTGCTGCCCCCGCCTCCCCAACGCGCGCGCGGCGAGAGCGTGGCGCCGCCGCCCCCGGCCCGCCGGGCCGCGCCGATCCCGCCCGAGCTGTGGGTGGACGCGGCCCGGGAGTCGAGGCTCGTGGAGCGGCTCGGC
>MGBV01000099.1:2693-3673 GCA_001788415.1 Candidatus Rokubacteria bacterium GWC2_70_16
GGAGCGGCTGGACGCCGCCCGGCTCGACAGCGGGGTGCCGGAGGGGGCGCGGCGCACGGCCTGGTTCGGCGGCGCCCGCGGGCGCCCCCGCATCCTCGTGGGCACACGCTCGGCCCTCCTCGCGCCGCTGCCGCCGCCGGCGACGCTCGTGCTCCTGGACGAGCACGATCCCGCCCACAAGCCGCCCGGCGCGCCCCGCATGCACTCGCGGGATCTGCTGGTGGAGCGGGCGCGCCTGGAGGGCAGCCGGCTCCTCCTGCTCTCGGCGACGCCGGCGGCGGAGACCTGGTGGCGCGCCGACAGCCGGCACTTCGTCCGTCGCGAGTCCGCGCCCGGCCCCTGGCCCGAGGTGATCACGGCCGACACGCGGGGCATCCTGAGAAACCACCCGCTCACGCTGCCCCTCACCCGCGCCATCGAGGAGATGTCGCGCCGCGGCCGGCGCACGGCGCTCGTGGTGACGCGCGAGGCGGCGGCGCTGGGCTGCGACGAGTGCGGCGCGGCCTTCCGCTGCCCGGACTGCGGGGTGGCGCTGGCGCTGTCCCGCCGGGACGCGCGCCTCACATGCGGGGTATGCTCGCGCGCCGTCCCCCTGCCCGCCGTCTGCCCGGGCTGCGGCGGGCACCGGCTCTCCCCCTTCGGCTGGGGCGCCGAGCGCGTCGAGGCCTCGCTGCGCAGGCGCTTCCCGCGGCTCGGCATCTCCCGCGCCACGGGCTCCCGGCTCGATCCCAGGGCGGACGTGGTGATCGGGACCGCGGGACTGCTCCGCGGGGCGCCCCCGGGAAGCCTCGGCTGCGTCGGGTTCGTCGCCGTCGACGGGCTCCTCCGCATGCCGGACTTCCGCGCGGGCGAGCGGGCCTTCGCGAGCCTGTGGGCCGCGGCCGAGGCTGTGGGCCCCGGCGGCCGCGTCATCGTGCAGACGCTCCACCCCGAGCACTACGCCCTCCGCGCCGTGAAGGAGCAGTCCCGGACGGGGTTCT
>MGBV01000099.1:3683-12666 GCA_001788415.1 Candidatus Rokubacteria bacterium GWC2_70_16
GCTCAAGTTCCGGGCCGAGCTGGGCTATCCCCCCTTTCGCCGCCTCTGCCTCGTCTCGATCCGCGGGCGGAGCGAGGAAGGCGCGCGCGCGCTGGCCGCGGAGTGCGCGGGCACCCTCCGCGGCATTCCGGGGCTCACCGTCTATCCGGCGGCGGCCCGTGGGGCCCCGGGCGCCGGGCGCCCGCTCTGGCGTTTCGCCATCAAGGGGCCGGCCGACCTGCCCCGGCTCATCGCCGAGCCGCTGCGGCCAGTGCTCGAGCGGGGTCGCCGCGCGAGCGGTGTGGTAGAAGTAGAGATGGACCCGCTCTCGCTCGCGTGAGGACTCCGCCGGGCGCGTGAGAGGCGAGAAAGGAGCTGCCCCGCGCATGGCTGTGCTGACGGTGCGGCGCTACGGTGACCCCATCCTCCGGCAGAAGGCCGCGCCCGTGACCGCCGTGACGCCCGACCTCAAGGCGATCCTGGACGACATGGTCGAGACCATGTTCCAGCAGGTGGGCATCGGCCTGGCGGCGCCGCAGGTGGGGATCCCCCTCCGCCTCATCGTCATGGACGACGGCAAGCGGGGCGCCCGGCCCCTCGTGAACCCGGCCATCGTCGAGCGACGCGGCTCCCTGTGCGCGGAGGAAGGCTGTCTCTCCCTGCCGGGCATCTTCGGCGAGGTCGAGCGGAGCGAATGGGTGCGGGTGGAGGCGCTGGGCGGCGACGGCGCGCCCATCGCCTTCGAGGCGAGCGGGCTGCACGCCCGCGTGATCCAGCACGAGGTGGACCACCTCGACGGCGTGCTGTTCATCGACCACCTGCCCCCGGTCACCCGCGATCGCATCAAGAAGCGCATCCAGAAGGAGGGGCTGCCCGAGGCGGCCCCCCACCACGCCTTCGCGCTCTGATGACGCTCGCGGAATTGCGTGAGCCCCGGGCCAGGGCCGCGGGCGTCCCGGGCGCACCCCGGATGGCTCGCCTGTACGCCGCGCCTCGCTCGGGCGGGCCGAGCGCGACCCCCCATCCCCCAAAGGGGGCGGCGCGAGGGCTGTCCTCCCGCGATCGCGCGCTCGCCCCGCCCTGCGCAGCGGGCGGCGACACGGCTCGCCATAGGGTGCGCCCGGGACGCCCGCGGCCCTGGCCCTGCCGCACCGCTGTCAGCGTATTCCGCGAGAGTCAGTAGGGGCCGCGGGTGCGGGTTCTTTTTTACGGGACGCCCGACTTCGCCCTGCCCACGCTCGAGGCGCTGCTGGCGGCGCACGAGGTGGTCGGCGTCGTCACCCAGCCGGACAGGCCCGCAGGGCGCGGGCAGCGCGTGCAGCCCTCTCCGGTGAAGCGGCGGGCCGAGGCGGCAGGGGTTCCCGTGCTGCAGCCGGCGCGCCTGCGCGATCCCGGGTGGCCCGAGCGCCTCGCCGCCCTTCACGCCGAGGTCGCCGTCGTGGTGGCCTTCGGTCAGATCCTCCCCGGGGCCGTGCTGGAGGTGCCCGGGCGCGGATCCATCAACGTCCACGCCTCGCTCCTGCCGCGCTACCGGGGCGCCGCGCCCATCGCCTGGGCCATCATCCGAGGCGAGGTGGAGACGGGCATCACCACCTTCCAGATGGACCCGGGGATGGACACGGGCGACATGCTCCTCCAGGAGCGCGTTCCCATCGGGAGCGAGGAGACCGCCGGCGAGCTGGCGACGCGGCTCTCGCGCGTGGGCGCGGAGGTGCTCCTGGGGGCTCTCGAGCGCCTGGACTCGCTCGCCCCGATGCCACAGGATCATGCGGCCGCGACCCTCGCGCCGCGGCTCAAGAAGGAGGACGGCTGGCTGCGCCTGAACGAGCCGGCGCCGATCCTCGTCAACCGGGTCCGCGGCTGCAACCCGTGGCCGGGCGCGGCGGTGATGGCGCCGGGCGGCCGTCTCCTGATCTGGCGCGCCACAGCAGGGCCGGCCACGGCGGCGGCCGCCCCCGGGACGCTGGTCGCCGCCGGCTCCGGGGCCGTCGGCGTGACCACGGGCGGCGGACTCCTCCTTCCGGTCGAGGTGCAGCCGGAGAACCGCAAGGTCATGCGGTGGGGTGAGTTCCTCCGCGGCGCCCGGCTCGCCCCCGGCGCCCACCTCACCAATATCGCGTGACTCCGGTATTGCGGGCGGGGCCGGTGTCCCAGGCGCGCTTCGAGGCCCTCGGAATCCTGGTGCGCGTGGAGGAGGACCGGGCCTTCGCCGACATCGCGCTCGAGCATGCCCTCGAGAAGGCGAGGCTCGATCCGAGGGAGGCCGCTCTCTGCACCGAGATCGTCTACGGCACGCTGCGCTGGCAGCGGCAGCTGGACTGGCGCCTGGCGCCCCAGCTGCGCCGCCCCATGGCCAAGCTCGACCCGTGGGTGCGGGCGCTGCTGCGCCTCACGGCCTATCAGCTGCTGTTCCTCGACCGCATCCCTCGCTGGGCGGCCGTGGACGAGGCGGTGAGCCTGGCCAGGCTCAAGTCGCGCACTCCGGGGCCGGCCGAGTTCGTCAACGCCGTGCTCCGCTCGCTCACTCGGGCGCAGGCGCCGCCCCCGCTGCCGGACTCGCCCGCGGCCTCGGCCGGGGTGCGCTGGTCCTTCCCCGACTGGCTGGCGGCCCGCTGGATCGCCCGCTACGGCCAGCAGGAGGCGGAAGCCCTGATGGCGGCGCTCTGCGAGCGCCCGCCGCTCACCGTGCGCGCGAACACGCTGCGCTGCTCCCGCGATGCCCTGGCCGCACGGCTGCGCGAGGAAGAGCTGGTCGAGACGCGCCCCACGGCGCTGGCCCCCGAGGGGCTCGTCGTCGAGCGCGGGAGCCCGGGGCGCTGGCGAGCCTTCGCCGACGGCTCGTGCACGGTCCAGGACGAGGCCTCGATGCTCGTCGCCCGCCTCCTCGCCCCGCGCCCGGGGGACGTCGCGGCCGACACCTGCGCGGCCCCCGGGACCAAGGCCACCCATCTGGCCCAGCTCATGGACAATCGCGGCGCGATCATCGCGATGGATCCCCAGGCGGCCCGGCTGCGGCTCGTGGCGAAGTCGGCGACCCGGCTCGGCCTCACCATCGTCGAGTGTCACACCGGCCCGGTGGAGACGCTCGCCAAGGGCTGGCGAGGGCGCTGCGACCGCGTGCTCGTGGACGCGCCCTGCTCCAATCTGGGCGTCCTCCGCCGCAATCCAGAGGTGAAGTGGCGGCGCACGGAGGACGACTTGCGGCGGCTCCAGCAGAAGCAGCGCGCCATCCTCGCGGCCGCGGCCTCGCTCGCCAAGCCCGGGGGGCGGCTCGTCTACGCCACGTGCTCGCTCGAGCCCGAGGAGAACGAGGACGTCGTCCGGCCCTTTCTCGGTTGTCATCGGGACTGGCGCGTGGATGCCCCTGAGGGGTTCCCCGTGGCGCCCGACCCGCTGGGCCTCGTGCGGCTCCTCCCGCATGTCCACGGCACCGACGGGTTCAGCGCCATCCGGCTCCGCCGACTCGCCTCCGCGTAGCCCCCGGTTACCGGGTCGCGCGAAGTTTGCAGGGGCGCAACCGGTCGAGTATGGTGAGGGCGTGATCAAGATCGCGCCCAGCATCCTCTCGGCCGACTTCGCCGCGCTGGGCGACGCCATCGCGCGCGTGGAGGCGGCAGGGGCCGATCTGCTCCACGTGGACGTGATGGACGGCCATTTCGTCCCGAATCTCACCATCGGTCCCCCGGTCATCGAGTCCCTCCGCAAGCGGGCGCGGCTGCCCCTGGACGTCCACCTCATGATCGAGGAGCCGGAGCGCTGGGTGGAGACCTACGTGCGGGCCGGCGCTGATCTCCTCACAGTGCACGCCGAGGCCTGCCCCCACTTGCAGCGCTGCCTCTCCCAGATCCGGGAGGCGGGGGCCAGGGCCGGGGTAGCGCTCAGCCCCGGAACTCCACCCGGCATCCTCGACTATGTCCTCGATGACCTGGACCTTGTCCTGGTCATGTCGGTCAACCCGGGGTTCGGCGGTCAGGCCTTCATCCCGTCTTCCTACGCAAAGATCAGACAAGTAAGGACTTTGACTGGCCGGCGGGCTGTGGAGCTATCCGTGGATGGGGGGGTCAAGCCGGAGCATGCTGCCCGGCTGGCAGGGGCCGGGGCCAGCGTGCTCGTAGCGGGCTCGGCCATCTTCGGCGCAGCCGACCCCGGGCAGGCGGTCCGGGAGCTAAGGAGTGCAGCGGAAGTAGTGAAATTGGCTTGACTTTTCCTTTCTCCGCAGTTACCCTCTGGTTTTCCAGGACCGAATCTCGGGAATCGCAATGCTCGATAGCCTTACCACTCGTCTGACCGGGATCTTCGACCGGCTCCGCGGATACGGCCGGCTGACGGAGGAGAATATCCAGGAGGCCCTCCGCGAAGTGCGGGTGGCTCTTCTCGAGGCCGACGTCAACTTCAAGGTCGCCAAGGCCTTCGTCGAGCGCGTCAGGGAGAAGGCCCTCGGGCAGGACGTACTCAAGTCGCTCACCCCGGGACAGCAGGTGGTCAAGGTGGTGCGCGACGAGCTGGTGGAGCTCTTGGGCGGCTCGGGCCATCGTCTCGCAGCGGCCCCCCACCCGCCCACCGTGATCATGCTCGTGGGCTTGCAGGGGTCGGGCAAGACGACGAGCGCGGCCAAGCTGGCCCGTCATTTCCAGAAGCAGGGGCAGCACCCGATCCTGGCCTCGGCCGATGTCTATCGGCCCGCCGCCATCGACCAGCTCAAGACGCTGGGGGCCCAGCTGGGGATCCCCGCGCTCGGGGAGGCGGGGCAGACGCCCGTGGCCATCTGCCGGCAGGCCCGCGACGAGGCCGCGCAGCGGGGGCTGTCGCCCCTGATTCTGGACACGGCGGGGCGGCTGCACATCGACGAGGAGATGCTGGAGGAGCTGCGGCAGATCAAGCGAGAGGTCGCCCCGCACCACATCCTGCTGGTGGTGGACGCCATGACGGGGCAGGATGCCGTCACCGTGGCCGACCGCTTCAACCAGGCCGTCGGCGTGGACGCCATCGTGCTCACGAAGATGGACGGCGACGCGCGCGGTGGCGCGGCCCTGTCGGTGCGCGAGGTGACGGGGCGCCCCATCGCCTTCGTGGGCGTGGGCGAGAAGACGGACGCGCTCGAGCCATTCCACCCGGACCGGCTGGCGCAGCGGATCCTCGGCATGGGCGATGTCCTCTCGCTCGTGGAGCGGGCCCAGGCCGCGGTGGATCAGACCCAGGCCGAGGCCCTGGCGCGGAAGATCCGTGAGGAGAGCTTCACCCTCGAGGACTTCGCCCAGCAGCTCAGGCAGCTCCGCTCCATGGGGCCGCTGGAGCAGATCCTGGACATGGTGCCCTTCTTCAAGGGCGCCAAGGGCATGCCCAGGGAGCTCCAGGGGGAAGAGCACGAGCTCCTGAGGTTCGAGGCGATCATCGCCTCCATGACGCCGGCCGAGCGGATCGTGCCGGCGATCATCAACGGCAGCCGCCGCGCCCGCATCGCCAGGGGCAGCGGCACGTCGGTGTCGGACGTGAACCGGCTGCTCAAGCAGCACGCGCAGCTCAAGAAGATGATGAAGGGGCTCAAGCAGATGGAGGGGCGGATGGGCAAGCTCAAGGGCGCGCTCCCGCTCCTCCCGCGATGACCACACCGAGAGCGAGGTGATCCAGTGGCAGTCCACATCCGACTGAGACGAACGGGCACGACGAAGAAACCGGCGTACCGCGTGGTGGTGGCCGACTCCCGCGCGGCGCGGGACGGGCGATTCATCGAGGTCATCGGGCACTACAACCCGCTGACCGATCCGCCGACCATCAAGATCGAGGCCGAGAAGGCCTCGGCGTGGCTCAAGAAGGGCGCCCAGCCGTCCAACACCGTGAAGAACCTCCTCGCCCGGGTAGGCGTCAGGAACGGGTAGAGAGTCGATGATCCCTCGAAGGTGCAGGTGAACGAGGTGCAGAGCGAGACGCTGATGGTGCCTGGAGATCCTCGAGTGACGAGTCCGGCGAGCCGCAGCCGAAGGCGAGGCGAGCGGATAGGGAAGTCCCCCGAGCGGAGCGAGGCGGCGAGCCGCACGCTGGGCGAGCCGCAGCCGAAGGCGAGGCGAGCGCATATGGCAGACCGGGCGAGCGTGAGCGAGCCCAGGCGAGGCGAGCGGATAGGGAAGTCCCCCGAGCGGAGCGAGGCGGCGAGCCGCACGCTGGGCGAGACGCAGCCGAAGGCGAGGCGAGCGCATATGGCAGACCGGGCGAGCGTGAGCGAGCCCAGGCGAGGCGAGCCGATAGGGAAGTCCCCCGAGCGGAGCGGAGTCGAGGGCGAGGCCATCCCACCCCTGGTGGCGATCGCTGAGGTGCTGCGGCCTCACGGGCTCAGGGGCGAGGTGAGGGTCCGGCCGCTGACGGACCGCCCGCGGGAACGCTTCGAGGGGCTGTGCGCGTGCTTCCTGTGGGAGCCCGCCACCGATGGGCGCCAGCGGTGCCGGATCGTCTCGCGCCGCTTCGACGGGGACGGCGTGCTGATAGGGCTGGAGGGGGTGGAGTCGCCGGAAGCGGCTCGCTCGCTCGGCGGCCAGCTCCTGGCAGTGCCGAGGGCCGAGGCCCTCCCGCCGGCGCCGGGGCAGTTCTACCCCTGGCAGCTCGAGGGCGCCGTCGTGGAGACACGCCAGGGACGGCGGCTGGGCAACTTCCTCCGGGTGGAGGGCTCGCCGGCGCAGCCGCTGTGGGTGATCCGAGACGGCGAGCGGGAATGGCTGCTCCCGGCGGTGCCGGAATTCGTGGTCGAGGTGGACGTGGCGGGGCGCCGGGTCGTGGCGGATCCGCCGGAGGGGCTCTTGGAGCTGTGAGGATCGACATCGTCACGCTGTTCCCGGGACTGCTCGAGGGCGCGCTCGGGGAGTCGATCCTGGGCCGCGCGCGGGAGCGCGGGCTCGTGGAGATCCGCCTCCACAACCTGCGGGATCACGCCCGGGGCCGGCACCAGGTGACGGACGATGCGCCCTTCGGCGGCGGCGGCGGCATGATCCTGAAGCCCGAGCCGCTGGCGGCCTGCATCGCGGCGGTCCGGGGGCCCGCCTCCCGGGTGATTCTCCTGGACCCGGCGGGGCGGCGCTTCACCCAGGACAAGGCCCGGGAGCTGGCGCGGCGCCCGCACCTGGTGCTGGTATGCGGGCGCTACGAGGGGGTGGACGAGCGGGTGCGGGAGCACCTGGTGGACGAGGAGCTGTCCATCGGGGACTACGTCCTCTCGGGCGGCGAGCCGGCCGCCCTGGTGGTGACGGATGCGGTGGTGCGGCTCTGTCCGGGCGTGCTCGGCCAGGAGGCCGCGCCCGAGCAGGACTCGTTCGCGCGGGGCCTGCTCGAGCACCCGCAGTACACGCGGCCCGAGGGCTTCGGCGAGTGGCAGGTTCCGGCCGTGCTCCTCTCGGGGGATCACGGCCGGATCGAGCGGTGGCGCCGGATCATGTCCGTGTGGCGGACATGGCAGCGCCGGCGGGAGCTGCTGGAGACGGCGGATCTCTCGCCGGAACAGCAGAAGTGGGTGGCTGGTTTCAGCCAGGGCCGAACGCCCTCGGACTACATCACGTAAGGAGCGGAGAGGGACATGGAAGCGATCCGACTCATCGACGCGGCACAGCTCAAGAAGGACCGCGGGGGGTTCGCGCCCGGAGACACGGTGAAGGTGTCGGTGAAGGTCGTGGAGGGGGAGAAGGAGCGGCTGCAGGCCTTCGAGGGCGTCGTCATCCGGAAGCGGGGCGGCGGCGCCAGCGCCTCGTTCACCGTGCGGCGGATCTCCTACGGCGTGGGCGTGGAGCGCACCTTCCCGCTGCATTCGCCGCGGATCGACAGGATCCAGGTGATGAAGCGCGCGGTGGTGCGCCGCGCCAAGCTCTACTATCTCCGCGAGCTGGCGGGCAAGGCGGCCCGGCTCAAGGAGAAGCGATTCGTCCAGGTGCCGGCCTCGGGGGAGACGCCGTCGACCTGAGGGCTCGGCCACGGCTGCGCCCTATCGCTTCGAGCGGCAGGCCTGGCGCCGGGGCCTGACCCGGGTGGCCGGCGTGGACGAGGCGGGGCGGGGGCCGCTGGCGGGACCCGTGGTCGCCGCCGCGGTGATCCTGACGCCCGGGCGCCCCATCGAGGGGCTGGACGACTCGAAGCGCCTGGCCCCCGCCGAGCGGGAGCGGCTTTTCGACCTGATCCGGGAGCAGGCGGTGGCGGTAGGCGTGGGGGCGGCGGATGCGGCGACCATCGACCGCGTGAACATCCTGGAGGCCACGCGGCTGGCCATGGGTCAGGCCCTGGCGGGGCTCGGCGTCGAGCCGGAACTGGTACTGACCGACCACGTGAGGCTGCGGGGCCTCGGGTGCCCGCAGCGCAACCTGGTGGGAGGAGATCGGCGGTCTGCCACGGTGGCGGCCGCCTCGATCATCGCCAAGGTGACACGCGACCGGATCATGGAGGCGCTGGATCGCGAGTATCCCGGGTACGGCTTCGGCCGGCACAAGGGCTACCCGACAGCCGCTCACCAGCGGGCGATCCTGGAGAACGGGCCGTGTCCCCTGCACCGGATGAGCTTCCGCGGGGTGGGCCGCCAGGGCGAGCTGTTCAAGGAACCGACGTGACGTTCGATCTCGTGTCGATCAAGGAGTGACGCGTGCCTACTGACACTCGCAGAGCCACAGGGATCAGGGGGGAGGAGGAAGCGGCGCGCTTCCTGGCGCGCTGCGGCTACGCCATCCTGGACAAGAACGTCCGGACGAGGGCCGGCGAGATCGACCTCGTCGCCAAGGAAGGCAAGACCCTCGTCTTCGTCGAGGTCAAGACGCGCAAGGACCTCGCGGGCGATCCGCCCCAGGCGGGCGTCAACACGCGCAAGCAGAACCGGCTGGGGAGGCTCGCGCACGGCTACCTGAAGCTCAAGCGGATGCGGGAGACGCCCTGCCGCTTCGACGTCGTGGCGGTGATCGTCAACGACGAGGGCGGGGTCAAGGCGATCCGTCACATCCCCAACGCCTTCTCCGTCGCGGCCTGGTAGTGCGAGCCGAGGCGG
>MGBV01000099.1:12709-14015 GCA_001788415.1 Candidatus Rokubacteria bacterium GWC2_70_16
AGATGCGGAGATGGTGAGGGAGGCACACGCGCCATGACGAGCGAGCTTCGCTTCAGCGGCTGCATCCCGGCCAACCTGCTGCCCTTCCGGGCCGACCTCGAGATCGACGAGCCGGCGTACCGGAAGCACCTGCGGTGGCTCGCCGACACCCGCGGCGTCACCGCCATCGTCGCCAATGGCCACGCCGCCGAGGTCTCCTCCCTGTCCCGGGACGAGCGGAAACGGGCGCTGGCCCTGGCGCTGGACGAGGTGGCAGGGAAGGTTCCGATCGTCGCGGGCGTCTACGCCGACGGCACGCAGGAGGCCATCGAGCTCGCGCGAGACGCGCGGGCCGCGGGGGTCGCGGGCCTCCTGGTCTTCCCACCCACCATCTTCATGTGGGGCGCCCAGGTGAAGCCCGACATGGTGCTCCGCCACTTCGCGGCGCTTGCCGACCGGGTGGACCTGCCGCTGATCGTCTTCGAGTACCCGCCGGCCTCCGGTATCGGCTACAGCCCCGAGACGCTCGGCGCGCTCTGCAAGATCCCGTCCGTCGTCGGCGTCAAGGACTGGTCGAACGACATCGTCGCCTACGAGAGGAACCTCCGCGCGCTGCGTGCCGCGGGCCGGCCCGTGGCGATGCTCTCCTCCTTCACGATGTCGCTCATGGCCACCTTCCTGCTCGGCGCCGACGGCTGCATCTCGGGCATGGGCAGCGTGGCGGCCGATCTCCAGGCCGAGCTCTTCGCCGCCGTCCAGGCCGGGGACCTGGCCTCCGCCCGGCGCGTCAACGATCGCCTGGCCCCGCTGGTGGGGGTCTTCTACGCCCCGCCGTTCGTGGACATGCACAACCGCATGAAGGAGGCCCTCGCCATCCTGGGGCGGATCCCGGCCGCGTACGTGCGCCCGCCGCTCACGCCCCTGCCCGACGAGGAGCGTCACCGCATCCGCCTGGCGCTCCGCGAGGCCCGGCTCCTCTGAGCGGGCTGCCGCGGTGACGCCTGCGGAGCGGGAAGACGCCATCCGCCGGTACGCCCAGGGGCCGGCGCTGCTGCGCGCGGCCCTGGCGCGCGTGCCGCCGGAGGCGATGCAGTGGCGCCCCGCGCCCGGGGAGTGGTCGGCCCACGAGGTGATCCTGCACTGCGCCGACAGCGAGACGACCTCCTGCGTGCGCCTCCGCTTCCTCCTCGCCGAGCCCGAGCCCGTGCTGGTGGGGGACGACCAGGAGCGCTGGGCGCGAGCGCTGGACTACCACGGCCTGCCCCTCGAGCCCGCGCTGGCCGCGGTCGAGGCGGTCCGTGCGAACACCGTGCCGCTGCTCCGCCGG
>MGBV01000099.1:14024-34205 GCA_001788415.1 Candidatus Rokubacteria bacterium GWC2_70_16
GCTGGACTGGCTGCGGAATAACGCCGAGCACCTCGAGGGCCACAGCCGGCAGATCGAGCAGAACGTCGCGGCGTGGAGCGCGCGCCCGCGTTAGGACGCTTGCGCCAGGCCTGAGGCTTGAGGTATAAAATTTCCACTGCGTCACCCGCGCGAGGCCAGATGGCACAACCCACGAGCCGAAGCCCCGAAGAAGACGCCTTGCTCGAGAAGGCCGCCCGCCTGCTGCCCGGCGGGGTGCTGGGCGGCTACTCCGTGCCGCGCGAGCTGTCCTTCGTCGTGCGGGAGGCCCGGGGCCCGCGTCTTCGCGACGTCTCGGGTCGCGAGTACATCGACTACATCCTGGGCTCGGGGCCGCTGGTGCTGGGGCATGCGCACCCCGCCGTCGTGGCGGCCGTGGAGCGGCAGCTGGGCCGGGGCACCACGTACTTCCAGCTCAGCGAGCCCGCGCTGGAGCTGGCCGAGGAGATCTGCCGCGCGGTGCCCTGCGCCGAGCAGGTCCGCTTCACCTCCTCCGGGAGCGAGGCCACCTTCTTCGCCCTCCGGCTGGCCCGCGCCTTCACGCGGCGGGACAAGATCCTGAAGTTCGAGGGGGGCTTCCACGGCACCCACGACTACTCCCTGATGAGCGTGGAGCCGCGGAGCCCCAAGGCCTTCCCCGCCCCCACGCCCGACTCGGCCGGCATCCCCCACGCGATCCAGGACCAGGTCCTGGTGGCGCCGTTCAACGACCTCGCCGAGACCGATGCCATCGTGGCCGCGCACCGCCAGGAGCTCGCCGCGGTGATCGTGGAGCCCTTCCAGCGGCTCATCGCCCCCCGCCCGGAGTTCCTCCACGGCGTCCGGGAGATCACGCGGCGGCACGACATCCCGCTCGTCTTCGACGAGATCGTGACCGGCTTCCGCTTCGCCTACGGCGGCGCGCAGGAGTACTACGGCGTGGTGCCCGATCTCGTCGCGCTGGGCAAGATCATCGGCGGGGGCTTCCCGCTGGCCGCCGTGGCGGGGCGGCGGGACATCATGCGGCACCTGTCCCCGGACCTGGCAGGCTCGCCCGACTTCGTCGCCCAGGCCGGCACGCTCAACGGCAATCCCGTGGCGGCCGCGGCGGGGCTCGCCACGCTCGGCGAGCTCCGCAAGCCCGGCACCTACGCGCGGCTCTTCGCCACGGGGGCCCGCATCAAGGGGGCGCTCGAGGAGGCGGCCCGCCGCGCGGGGCTGCCCGCCCAGGTCGCCGGCGAGGCGCCCGTGTTCGAGATCTACTTCACGGACCGGCCCATCACCGACTACCGGTCCACGCTCGCCGCGGACCGGGAGCGTCACGCGGCCTTCACCCGCGCGCTGCTCGAGCGCGGCGTGGTCAAGGCCAGTCACAAGTTCTACGTCTCGCTGGCGCACGGGGAGGCCGAGGTGCAGCGAACGAGCGAGGTGTTCACCGCGGCGCTGGCGGCGGTCGCCGGGCAGCGCGGCGCATAAGGAGGAGACCCGTCATGAGCGAGAGCTGGAAAGAGGAGTCCTGGGCCAAGGCCGAGGAGTTCTGGTACAGCGGCAAGGTGACGCGGCGGACGGTGCTCGGGCTTGGCGCCACCGCGGCAGGCGCCCTCGGCGCCGGGATGCTGGTGCCCGCGCCCTGGCGCGAGGCCTTCGGCCAGGCCAAGCCGTACAAGGTCGGGACGCTCCAGCCGCTATCGGGCGCGGCGGCGGCCGGCGGCAAGACGGCGCTGGTGGGGGTGCAGATGGCCGTGGACCGCGCCAACAAGGGCGGCGGCATCAACGGCCGGCCCGTCGAGCTGATCATCGGCGACTACGAGTCGAAGCCCGACGTGGGCCGGCGCAAGGCCGAGAAGCTCGTGCTGGAGGACAAGATCGACGCGCAGGTGGGCGGCTACCTGTCCAACGTGTGCCTGGCCTGCATGCCGGTATACGAGGAGCACAAGATCGTCAACATGATCACGGTGTGCCTCGACACCACGATCACCACCAGCAAGTGCAGCCGCTACACCTTCCGCCCCTTCGACTACGCCCCGGCGCAGGCGGTGGCCTTCGCCCCCTACCTGGTGGGCAAGCTCGGCAAGAAGTGGCACATCGTCTACGCCGACTACGCCTGGGGCCAGTCCACGCGCGACGCCTTCGCCGACGCGATCAAGAAGAACGGCGGCGAGATGGTGGGCTCGACGGGCATCCCGCTGGGCACGGCCGACATGACGCCGTTCCTGTCGAAGATCACGGGCAGCTTCGACGGCCTCTTCGGCATCTTCTTCGGCGGCCAGGGCATCTCGTTCGTCACCCAGACCTTCGACCTGGGCATGTCGAAGAAGTACAAGATCGCCGGCGACGGAGCCATGACCCCGTCGGTGAGCCTCCCTGCGATCGGCACCAAGGGCGACGGGTTCATCGGCATCGACCGCTACATCCCCGTGCTGGAGGGCCCGCTGAACACCCCCCACCACAAGAAGTTCTTCGACGACGCGGTGGCCCGGCTCAAGGCCATCGACCCGTCAGGGCCGCTGCCGGACCGCTTCGTGCAGTCCAACTTCGAGGGCTTCAACGCGCTGAAGGCGGGGATGCAGAAGTCCGGCTTCCGGGGACGCGAGGACACGATGAAGCTCATCGAGGCCCTGGAGGGACTCGAGATGAAGGAGGGCGACGACTTCCCGCAGGGCGACAAGATCCTGCGCAAGGAAGACCATCAGGCCTTCTGCCGCGAGTTCGTCTACGGGCTCAGGAACGTCAAGCACTACCTCGTGGAGATCGTGCCCAAGGAGAAGACCCTCGTCCCGCCGGCCTGCAAGTTCGCCTAGCGTGACCTCCCACCGGCCCGCCACCTCCCTGGCCCGCGAGGGTCCGGGGGGTGGCGACTCCGCGATCCTGCGCACCGAGGGGCTCACCATGCGCTTCGGCGGCCTCGCGGCCGTCAACGACGTGAGCGTCGCCGTGCCGCGCGGGCAGATCCGCGCCATCATCGGCCCCAACGGCGCCGGCAAGTCCACCTTCTTCAACTGCATCACCGGCGTGCTCCGGCCCACGAGCGGCCGCATCATCCTCAACGGCGAGGACCTCGCCGGCCTGCCGCCGAACCGCGTCTCCCACAGGGGCTTGGCGCGCTCCTACCAGATCACCAACATCCTGCCGGGGGCCTCGGTGCGGGAGAACGTCCGGATCGCCGCCCAGTCGCGGCGGCACGCCTGGGGTCTCCTCCGCCACCACCGCGCCTACGGCGACCTCATAGACCGGGCGCGGACCGTCCTGGCCTCCGTGGGACTGGGCGGGAAGGAGGACGAGCTGGCCGCCAACCTCTCCCACGGCGAGCAGCGCAACCTGGAGATCGGCATCGCGCTCGCCACCGAGCCCCAGCTCCTCTGCCTCGACGAGCCCACCGCCGGCATGAGCGTGGCCGAGACCCACGCCACGGTGGAGCTGATCCGGCGCATCGCCCGGAACCTCACCATCCTCATCGTCGAGCACGACATGGAGGTGGTGATGGGGCTGGCCCAGGCCATCACGGTGCTGCACTACGGCGAGGTGCTCGCCGAGGGCACGCCCGCCGAGATCCAGGCCAACTCGCGGGTGCAGGAGGTCTACCTGAAGAGCTGATGCTGGCCCTGGACGACGTCCACACCCACTACGGCAAGAGCCACATCCTGCACGGCGTCTCCCTCCAGGTGGGCCGCGGGGAGGTGGTGGGCCTCCTGGGGCGCAACGGCGTGGGCAAGAGCACGACGCTCAAGACCATCATGGGCCTGGTGCGCCCCTCGCGGGGCCGGATCGTCTTCGAGGGGCGCGAGGTCGTCGGCCTGGCCGCCCACCGCCTGGCCCACCTGGGCATCGCCTGGGTCCCCGAGGATCGCCGCATCTTCAGGCTCCTGACGGTCATGGAGAACCTGCGCACGGGGCTCGACCGGCCCGGCGTGGCCGAGGAACGGAAGCGGGAGATGCTGGAGAAGGTCTACGCCCACTTCCCGGTGCTGGCGGAGCGGCGCAGCCAGGCCGGCGGCACGCTGTCCGGGGGCGAGCAGCAGATGCTCGCCATCGCCCGGGCCATGATGCTCGAGCCCAAGATCATCCTGCTGGACGAGCCCACGGAGGGGCTCATGCCCCGCATGGTGGCCCAGATCCGGGAGATCATCGAGCTGCTGCACGGCGACGGCGTGGCCATCCTGCTCGTCGAGCAGAATGTCCCCCTGACGCTCGAGGCGAGCGATCGGATCTACATCATGGAGAAGGGCGTGGTGCGCCACCAGGCGTCCGCCGCGGCGCTCCGCAGCGATCACACCGTGATCCACCAGTACCTGGGCGTCTAGTGCCGGGCCAACTAACTTCGCCATACTTCGTTCTCGGTCGCCGCGGATCCTCGGCGTACACCCACGTACGCCTCCGGTCCGCGGCTCCCTCGGGCCTCGTCTGGCTCGTCATTTGGCCCGGCACCGTGCGGGCGCGCGCGTGGACCCGGCACAGCTCGCTGCGGGCGCGTTAGCCGTGGCCATCCCCGTGGACCAGATCCTGATCCAGACGGTGAACGGACTCGTCAACGGCATGATCCTCGCGCTGGTGGCCTCGGGACTCACCCTCATCTTCGGGATCATGGACGTGGTCAACTTCGCCCACGGCGACCTCGTCATGCTGGGCGGCTTCACGGGCGCCGTGACCATCGCGGCGACGGGCAACTTCTGGCTCGCCCTCCTCGTCGCCTCCCTCGTCATCGCGGTCTTCGGCGCCGCGCTGCAGGCGACGACGCTGCGCCCGCTGCTGGGCCGCGATCCTCTCACCACGATCCTCGCCACCTTCGGCATGTCGCTGGTGCTCCAGAAGTACGCGATCTGGCAGTGGGGGCCCTCGGCGCGGAAGATCCAGGAGCCTCTCACGGGCCAGTTCCAGCTCTTCTACCTGGAGTACCCCTGGTACCGCATCCTCACCGCTGTGTTGTCGGCGGCGATCATCGGCAGCTTCTGGCTCTTCCTGCGCTACGGCAAGTACGGGGTCTGGATCCGCGCCACCACCCAGGACCGCATCATGGCCTCGGCCATGGGCATCCCGGTGCCGTGGGTCCACACCGGCGTCTTCGCCATCGGCGCCGGCATGGCCGCCGCCAGCGGCGTGCTCTTCGGGCCCCTCGGGGGCGTCACGCAGAACATGGGGCTCGACTTCACGCTGCGGGCCTTCATCGTGGTGGTGGTGGGCGGGATGGGCAACCTCGGCGGCTCCATCTTCGCCTCGATCTTCATCAGCCTGCTCGAGGCCTACGCCTCCCTCATCGTGAGCCCGGCCCAGGCGGTCATCGTGTCCTTCGTGGTCCTGATCCTCACGCTCCTCTTCCGGCCCACGGGCCTCTTCGTCCCCACGCCCAAGTGAGGCCGCCCGCAGTGAGGCCCCCGAAGTGAGAACCCAATGACCGCGCGCCGCGCGCCCGCCGCCTACTGGACCGGCTTCGCCGTCGTGCTGGTCCTGCTGGCCCTGGCCCCCCTGGTGCTGCCCGAGTTCTGGCGGCGCTTCGTCACCGAGATCCTGATCTGGGGTCTCCTGGCGATGTCCTCGGACATCCTGATCGGCTACACGGGCATGGTCTCCTTCGGTCACTCGGTCTTCTTCGGGCTGGGCATGTACGGGGCGGCGGCCGCGCTCCTCTCCGTCAAGCCGCCGAACCTCTGGCTGGCGCTCCTGTACGGCCTGGTCGCCGCGGCGGCGGTGGCCGCCTTCGTGGCCTACTTCGCCACGCGCCTGCGCGACATCTACTTCGCCATCACGACGCTCGTCTTCTCCCAGATCTTCTACGTGATCATCTTCACGTGGACCGAGTTCACGGGCGGAGAGAACGGGCTCACCTTCGCCCAGCCCCCGCTCTCCATCCCGGGTCTCTGGGCCGGGCGCTTCACGCCCGAGACGCTCCACTGGTTCGTGCTCGCCGTGGTCACCATCTCCTACCTGCTGCTCCGCCGCATCACCCAGTCCCCCTTCGGCATGGTGCTGCAGTCCATCCGCGAGAACGAGCCGCGGACCCGGGCCATCGGCTACGCCGTCGAGCGCTACAAGATCGTGGCGGTGATGCTCTCGGGACTCTTCGCGGGACTCGCCGGCATCCTCTACGCGGTCCAGAACAAGTTCGCCGCGCCCGACTTCGTCTTCTTCCTGGTGTCCGGCGAGGTCGTGATCTTCAACGTCATGGGCGGCATGGGCACGCTGGTGGGGCCGGTGGCGGGCGCGGCCTTCTTCCTGCTGCTGCGCGAGGGCGTCTCCCGCTACTTCACCGAGTACTACCTGATCCCCGTGGGCATCATCTTCACCGCCATGGTGATCTTCATGCCCCAGGGCCTCCTGGGCTTCGCCAAGCGCCGCCTGAACGAGTAGCGCCAGGCCAACTGACTTCGCCATACTTCGTTCTCGGTCGGCGCGGGCGCTCAACGTACACCCACGTACGCCTCGCGCCCGCGCCTCCCTCGGGCCTCGTCTGGCTCGTCATTTGGCCCGGCGCCGGGCGAGGGTCTGCGCGCTGGCCGCTGGATGGCTGGCGGAGCCGGGAGCTACAAGCGGTGAGGAGCCAGGCCACCGGCGAGGAGCCCGCGCAGCTGTTCCCGCTGCTCGGGCGTGAGCTGGCCCTTTCCCTGCTCGATGGCGCGGATCCGCGCCAGGCGCTGCTCGGCCCGCAGCCGCTCGATCTCGCGCACCTTCGCCTCCACCTGCCCCAGGTCCACCGGCTCGCGCCGCCTGAGAGCGGCCAGGTCCATCTCCGCCACACGCAGATCGGCATCCCGCCGGATGGCCTCGCGCTGGAAGTCGCTCCTGAGCCGCTCCAGCGTGTCGACCTGCTGCGGCGTCAGGGCCAGCTCGGTCCTGTAGTGGAGCATCAGCGTGATGAGCGGGCGATCCTGCGGATCACCCGGGAGGAAGTGCTCGCGGAACCGGGCGCCGAGGCCGCGGAGCTGGCCCGCCAGCTCCTCGAAGGCCCGGCCGAGCTCCTCGTGGGCCACCGCAGTCGCGGCGCCTTCCCGGGCGGGGGGGCTGTTGGCCGCGGCGGCCGGGATCGCCAGGGCCAGGACTGCCACGATGGTCGCGAGAGACCGTATCGGCGTCATGGGCGTGCCTCCTCGGGGCAATGGCTAGGGCCTTCCGCCGAGATTCGACGGGGCACGCCGCGGGATATTCGCGGCTCGCCGGTCGCGCTGGAGGTGTATCTCTTCCGAGGCGTTGACCGACTCCCAGCGTGACCCGACACTGGACCCGTGCTCGCGCGTGTCCGCTCGGCCGTGCTCCAGGGCATCGAGGCCGCCACCGTCTTCGTGGAGGTGGACGTCGCCTCGGGCCTGCCGTCCTTCACCACGGTGGGGCTGCCGGACTCGAGCGTGCGCGAGAGCCGCGACCGCGTCCGCGCCGCCATCCACAACGCGGGCTTCGAGTTCCCGGCGGAGCGCATCACGGTGAACCTGGCGCCGGCCGACCTGCGCAAGGACGGCACGGCCTTCGACCTGCCCATGGCGGTGGGCATCCTCGCCGCCACGGGGCTGGTCAAGCCCGATCTCCTCGAGCGCGCCGCGCTGCTCGGAGAGCTGTCCCTGGACGGCCGCGTCCGTCCCGTGCGAGGCGTCCTGCCGGTGGCGCTCCTGTGCCGGCGGGAAGGGATCCCTCACCTGATGGTGCCCGGGGACAACGCCCGCGAAGCCGCGGTCGTCGCGGGGGTCGACGTGATCCCGGTCCGGAGCATCCACGACACCGTGGAGCACCTCAACGGGGAGCGGCCACTGAGGGCGGTGGAGGCCCCGATGCCGGTTTCGCTCGAGCCCGGCAGCGAGGACACCGACTTCGCCGAGGTGCGGGGCCAGGCCCACGCCAAGCGCGCCCTCGAGATCGCGGCCGCCGGCGGCCACAACGTCCTGATGCTCGGGCCGCCCGGCGCCGGCAAGACCATGCTCGCCCAGCGCCTGGCCACGATCCTCCCGCCGCTCTCGCTGGACGAGGCCATCGAGGTCTCGGTGGTCTGGAGCGTGGCGGGGCTCCTGACCGCCGAGCGGGGCCTCGTGGCGCGGCGCCCGTTCCGGGCGCCCCACCACACGGTATCCGAGTCGGGGCTCGTCGGCGGCGGCAGCATTCCCCATCCGGGCGAGGCCAGCCTCGCGCATCTCGGCGTGCTCTTCCTGGACGAGCTGCCGGAGTTCTCCCAGCGCGCCCTCGAGTCGCTGCGCCAGCCGCTGGAGGATGGCGTGATCACCGTCACCCGCGCGGCAGGCAGCGCGGCCTTCCCCGCGCGCTTCCAGCTCGTGGGGGCGGCGAACCCGTGCCGGCGCGGCTGCCGCTCCGTCGAGACATGCGGCTGCACCCCCGCCGAGCGCGAGCGCTATCTCGGCCGGCTCTCGGAGCCGCTCCTGGAGCGCATCGACCTGCACGTCGAGCTGACGGCCGTGAGCTACGCGGAGCTGGATACCGATGCGCCCGCCGAGTCCTCGGCCGCCATCCTGCGGCGCGTGCTCGCCGCGCGCGCCCGCCAAACCGCGCGCTTCGCGGGCACCGGCGTTCGCGTGAACGCGCGGATGAGCGGGCGGCAGGCGCGCCACTTCTGCCGCGTCCCCCCGGACGCTTCCCGCCTTCTCGGGCGGGCCGTCTCGCAACTCGGGCTCTCGGCGCGCGCCTATCACCGCCTGCTCAAGGTCGCGCGGACGGTGGCGGATCTGGCGGACCGTGACGCCATCGCCGCCGAGCACGTGGCCGAGGCGATCCAGTACCGGGACCCGGATCGCTCGGCGTGAACGGCGACGAGAGGTGAAGCGGCTGTGGCGGCGCGGGGTTATCCCGCCCGGCCAGAGGACGCCCCTGCCGGGCGGCGCTGGCGGACGTCCCGAAAGCATTAGGCCTCTTGGACCACGAAATTGATGTCGCCATTCCATTGACCCATCCCTCACTCTGGTTTAGTCGGATTCCAAGGAGTTGACAGGTCCGTTAACTCCCCTGGCTCTCTCAGCTCTCTCGCGGGCGGGACCGGCGGCCGCGATTGACAAGATCGGACCCCGGGAGGGGCCCCTGGATCGGCTAGGACCCCCGAGTCTGCGGCCGAAGCGACGCGGAAGGCATGGGAGACGCCCGATGGCACAAGTCATCGTCTCACGCTCCCCCTCGCCGAAGTCCTCGGGCGTCGCTTGCCAGGCCGCCACCAGGCGTGCCGGCAGACGGTCGCGCCGGCCGGGAAGGCGAAGGAGGTGATCGTCACGGGAGGCTGAGTTTGGCGGCGAGAGGTGGCGAAACCCAGACCACCATGGCCGCGGCTGGGCCCCGGCTCATGGCGCGCTGCCCCGACGAAGGAGCTGGCAAGAGCGCGAGCCGCTCCGGGGGCGCGGACAGCGCGGAGAGGAGGACCGCTTCATGAAACGGCACCGAACGGCATCGGGTTCGATGGTCCTGACGCTCCTCCTGGCCCTCGCGGGTCCGGCCGTCGCGGCCGAGGTCATCGTGGACACGGCCTACGTGGCCAAGCAGAAGGACAAGCCGGGGGTGGTGGTCCTCGACGCGCGCCCGGACAGGGCGTACAAGAGCGACCATATTCCCGGCGCCATCACGCTAGGTGGCCGGGGCGCGGCGGTGGTCCTCAGAGACGTGGATGCGCGCATCCTCCCGGTGAAGACGCTGGAGAAGATCCTGGGCGAGGCGGGAATCGGTCGCGACCAGGAGATCATCGTCTATGGCAACAAGGGCGATACCGGCATGACCGTGCCGTTCTGGATCCTCGAGTACCTGGGGGCGGAGAAGGTCCGCGCCTACTGGGGCGGGATCGACGACTGGAAGGCCGCGAAGCACCCGCTCAGCAGGGAGGAGCGGAAGCTGCCCGCCGCGACGTTCACGGCCAAGGTCCGCGGGGACCGTCTGGCCTCCACCGACTACGTCAAGACCCACCTGAAGAACGCCGCCGTCCAGCTGGTCGACGCCCGGACACCCAAGGAGTTCTCGGGGGACGACATCCGCGCCGTCCGCGGCGGGCACATCCCCGGGGCCGTCCTGATCCCCTTCGAGCAGAACTGGGTGGACCCCGAGGCGGCGAAGAAGCTCGGCGACGGGCGGGTGACGAGCCGCGACGGCATGGCCCTCAAGGAGGCCCAGGCTCTCCGCGAGCTGTACAAGGGGCTGGACCCCAAGAAGGAAGTCGTCGCCTACTGCCAGACGGGTACCCGGTCCACGCTCAGCTACGTGGTGCTGCGCTCGCTCGGCTTCGAGAAAGTCCGCAACTACGACGACTCCTGGATCGTCTGGGGAAGCCGGCCGGACCTGCCGGTGGGGAATGTCAGCTACTACGACTTCGTCAAGGTGAACGCGGCGCTCAAGCGGCTGGATCAGCTGGAGCAGCAGGTGGATGATCTCGAGCGTGCGATGAAACCGAAGAAGACCGAGACGCGCTAGGCGCCATGGCGGGGGAGCGGCTGCTCATCTTCCAGACCCACGGCGTGCTCCACCCGCACCGGACCTATGCGCCGCTGTTCTTCGCCCTGACGGCGGCGGCCATGGACCTGAAGGTCGCCGTCTGGTTCAGCATGGAAGGCGTCACCCAGCTCCGCAAGGGGGCCGCCGAGCGCATCGAGCTCGAGGCCGGGAGCGGGGTGACGCTGGCCCACTGGCTCCGCCAGGCGCAGGAGGCGGGGGTCGAGCTGATGGCATGCGCTCACGCCATGGGCGTGGAGAAGATGACCGAGGCCGACCTCATCGACGGTGTGCGCATCGTGGGCGTGGCGGGGGCGCTCGACCGCTGCCTCGAGGCCGATCGCGTCATGTACTTCTGAGGCGGCGGACATGGCCAAGGCGCCCAAGAGGATCGCCGTGCTCGTCAGGGACCGGCAGGGCGAGGCGCTGAGGATGGCGCTGGGTCTCTTGCTGCTGAGCGACGTGGTCGAGGTCTATGTGCTCGACCGGCCACTGGCGCCCACGGACGATGTCCGCCTGCAGCTCGAAACCGTGAAGGAGATGGAGGTGCCGCTGTACACCAACTGCGGCCCCCAGGAGGGCATGGAGTCGCTGTCCACCGAGGAGATCGCGCGCCGGCTGGTCGACTACGACCATGCCCTGGCCTATTGACGGCTCCCCCCATGAGGCTCGCCATCGTCGTCAGCGGCGACAGGAACCTGCGGCATGTCGTGGGACTGACCACGGCAGCCGCCGGCAAGGGCCACCAGGTCTCCCTCTTCGCCATGGACGCGGGGACCCGGCTCCTGGCGGAGCCAGCCTGCGCCGGCCTTTCGAAGCTCCCCGGCGTCAGCATGAGCGTCTGCGAGCACAGCGCCGCGCGCCACGGCGTCACCCGGGAGGGGCTCCCCGGGGAGATCGTGTGGGGCAGCCAGTTCCACAACGCCGTGATGACCCACGACGCCGACCGGGTGCTCGTCCTGTGACGGTCCTCTTTCTCCTCACGCGAGGGCCCGATCCGCTCTCGAGCCTGATCATCCAGGCGCAGGAGCGCGAGCACCAGGTGACGGTCGTCGACCTGTCCTCGCCCGAGGTATCGTACGACACGGTCATCGACGAGATCGCCGCCCACGATCGGGTCATCTCGTGGTGACGGCGGCGGCCGGCGGGCTCCTGCACGGCCAGCGGCTGGCCTGCGCGGTCCTCACCGCCTCCACCGCTCTCGGGACGCTCTGCGCCTGGCTCACGTTGCTTGCCTCCCGCGCGCTCGACGACAACCGCCTGACGAGCTGGCAGTGGGTGTTCGCCGACGCCGACGTGGTGGGCCTCGCCGGGATCCTCGCCGCAGCCATGGCGCTGGCCTGGGCGTTCTGTCGGGCCGCGCCGCCCGAGCGCCACGCCGTGCCCCTGCTGGGCGTGTCGGCCTTCCTCGCAGGGGCGCTCTTCTGGAGAGAACCCGAGGTGATCGTGGACGCCGCGCGCTACTTCACCCAGGCCAAGCATCTGGCGGTCCACGGGGTCGGCGCCTTCCTCCGCGAGTGGGGCACGGCCATGCCCGCCTGGACCGACCTGCCCCTCGTTCCCTTCCTCTACGGCCTGCTCTTCGCCCTCTGGGGCGAGGGGCGGGCGCCGGCCCAGGCGTTCACGGCGCTCTGCCTCTCCGGGACCGTGCTCCTCACCTACGGCATCGGCAGGCGGCTCTGGGACGGGAGCGTGGGCCTTTACGGCGGCGCGCTCCTCCTGGGCATGCCGTATCTCCTCACCCAGGTCCCGCTGATGCTCGTCGATGTCCCCACGATGTTCTTCCTGACCCTGGCGGTATGGGCGGCCATCGCCGCCATCCAGGACGGGGGGGGCGTGAGGCTCGCGGTGGCGTCGGCGACCCTCGCGCTCGCGCTCCTGTCCAAGTACACGGCGTGGCTGCTCTGCTCCGTCGTGCCGGTGATTGCCCTGGTCCACGCCCGGGGGAAGCCCAGGCGGGTCCTGGGGCGCGCGGCGGTGATCGTGACCGCATCCGGCCTCGTCGTGGGCGCTCTGGCCGTGGTCAAGCTCGAGGTGGTCTCGGCGCAGCTCGGGCTGCTCTGGAGCTATCAGCTGCCCGGCCTGGGCCGCTGGCGGGAGAGCCTCGCCTCCACCTTCCTGTTCCAGATCCACCCCTTCGTCACCGTCGCGGCCGCGTGGGGCACCGCGCTGGCCGTCCGCAGCCGGGACTGGCGCTTCGCGATCCCGGCTTGGCCCCTGCTCCTCCTGCTGGCGCTGGGAGCCGGGCGCAGCCGGTACATCATCCCGGCGCTGCCGATGCTGGCGCTGATGGCCGCCTGCGGGCTACGCTCGATCGCGCGGCCTGAGATCCGGCGCTTCACCGCCGCCTGCATCGTGGTGGCCTCGCTGGTGGTGGCCGTGTTCGGCTACCTCCCTCATCTCACGAGGACGAGCGCCGTGAACCTCAGGGACGCCGGGGCGTATCTGGATGCAATCGACGCCGATGTCGTGGAGGTGCTGGTGCTCCCGCAGCCGGGGTCGGGGGTCAACCCGGCAGTGTCCGTGCCGCTCCTGGACCTGCACACCAGCAAGCGCCTCGTCGCCCTGGTCGAGCCCCCGGTCTCTGCGCGGCCCGAGGAGATCGAGCGGTCCCCCCTGCGGTTCACCTGGGCCTATGCCCTCCCCGCCTACTACACCCCCGGAGCCGCGAACCTGCCGGGGCCCGGGACGCGGGTGCTCATCCTGGCCCGGCCCGATCAGCCCCTGACCGAGGGGGTCGAGCGCGCGCTCCGGGGATACCGGCTCGCGCGGGCCTTCGAGGTCCGGGATCCGTGGTTCCAGTACGCGACCGTGCTGAGGGTGTACCGACAGGCCGAGGTGCCGGCCGCTGGAGGGAGATCCTGACATGGAGGGGGTCGACAGAGGCAACCAGTTGCGGGTCTTCGTCATCATCGGCTTCCTGAGCCTGGTCAGCATCGTCACCTACGGGTGGAACGAGTACTACATCTATCTCTCGGCCTACCTCTGGTTCGGAGTCATCTACGGGATGTGCCTGCAGTACGGCCGGTTCTGCTTCTCCTCGGCCTTCCGGGACCTCTTCGCGGTGGGCGTGCCGCGGATGGCCGTGGGGATCATGATCGCCATGGTGCTCTTCGGCTTCGTCTCCGCCTTCGTCACCGCTCTCGGGATGAGCACGTTCCACGCCGCCCCCTACGGTCTGTACTCCGTGATCGCGGGACTGATCTTCGGGGTGGGCATGGTGCTGGCCGGCGGCTGCGCCTCGGGCTCCCTGTACAAGACCGGGGAGGGCAACGGCAGCGCCATGCTCGTGGTGCTCTCCATCAGCGTCACCCAGGCGGTGTTCGTGGACATCGGCGGCTGGGTCAATGCGCTGGTCCCGCGCGCCTGGCGCGAGTCGGCCCTCGCCAAGGGTCTCCCCGCCTCCATCAACGTCGGCGACGGCTGGGTGGACCAGTATCTCGCAGGGCATGTCTGGAACCAGCCCGTGGCCACCTTCGGCGGGCTGCTGGGGCTCTCCAACCCCTTCGCCGCGGCCTATGTGGGCAATGTGCTGGTCGGCATCGCGCTGCCCGCGGCGCTGGTCCTGGGGTGGATCTACGCGGGCTGGGCGCGGCGCCCCTTTCTCAGGCGGCGGGCCAAGGCGGGGCAGCCGGCGGCGGGCCTCGGGGCCGAGCTGGCCGGGTACTGGAGCATGGTCATGGCCTCCAAGCGCACGGCCGTGGCGGGGCTCTGCCTGGGGATCGCCGCGGGCCTGCACATGTTCGTGATGAAGGGGCTCCAGGTGAAGTTCGGCGTGACGAACTTCGGCGAGTTGATGAGCCGCATGGGCTTCACCTTCGGCATCTCCGTCGCGGGCACCGTGTTCGACCCGGGCTACTGGTACGTGACGACGCAGGAAGCCCAGTGGGTGGGGTGGGTGTTCAACCGGCTGGGCTGGGAGAACATGGACAACATCTTCTTCGGCCTCAACAACGGCATCCCCAACCCCCTCATCAACCCCGCCGACTGGATGTCCATCGGCCTCATCGGCGGCGCCGCCGTCATGGCACTCCTGCACAACGAGTTCAAGTGGAAGGCGCCCACGCTGGAGCTGGCCACGTGGGCCATGCTGGGGGGCTTCCTCATGGGCATCGGCTCGAGGCTGGGGCTCGGGTGTAATATCGGCGCCTTCTTCGTCCGGGTGTCCGAGGGCGATGTCTCGGGCTGGCTCTTCGGGCTGGGCATGATCGCGGGCGCCTGGGTCGGCGTGAAGTTCTTCAGCTGGTGGACCGAGCGGAGGATGGCCCGCGAGGCGGCCTTCGACTTGGCCTGATCACCCGCAGGGCCGGGAGAGCACACACCATGGCGATGAAGTTCGAGAAGCGGGCCGACGGCGAGTTCCTGCTGGACGTGAGAGGCTATGTCTGCCCGCACCCGCAGCTGTACACGAAGAAGGCGCTGGACAAGATGCAGGAGGGGGACACGCTGGAGCTGGTGTTCGACAACCCGTCCTCGGCCGAGTCCATCGCCGCCATGTGCGACAGCACGGGGGACGAGATCCTCGGCCGGGCGCTGGAGAAGGGCACCTACACATGGAAGATCCGCAAGACGAGCGCGGCGTGAAGGGGCAGGAGCCGGGCTGTCACGGGTGGGGCGCGGGATGAGCACGAGCCTGTGGATCGTGATGGTGATCGTGGTGGCCTGGACGAGCTTCCTCATCGGCTACGGTGTCTCGGCGCTCACCGCCGTCAAGCAGCAGCCCGCTGCCGAGGTGAGCGCGCCCGGGGGCGGCTACGGGGCGGCGAGGGAAGGTGCGCCGGCCGCGGCCGGAGGGTACGGCGAGGCCAAGTCCCGCGGGAAGTCCCCGGCGGGAGGCTACGGGGAGGCCAGGCCGGGTTCAAGGGCCCCGGCCGGTGGCTACGGCGCTCCTGCCGGGGACTCCGCCGGCAGCCGGAAGCGGTACCGCTCCGAGGACTCCTCCTCGGACTGACGGGCGCGGGGCGCGGGCGAGGCACCTCCGATGGATACTGAGCGGCCCGGCGCCCTCGTCCTGGGCGGCGGGCTGGCGGGCCTGTCGGCGGCCTGGGCCCTGGCCCGGGCCGGCCGGAGCGCCTGGGTGCTGGAGCGCGACGCCGGCGTCGGAGGGCTGGCGAGGACGGCGGTGCGCGGCGCGTTCCGCTTCGACCTGGGCGGCCACCGCTTCCACACCCCCGATGGCGCCATCGAGGCGCTGGTGCGCCGCCTGCTGGGCCCCGAGCTCCTGACCGTCCCCCGGCGCAGCCAGATCCTGCTGGGCGCCCGCTACGTCGACTACCCCCTCCGGCCCCTCAACGCTCTCGCCGGGGTCGGCGCGCGGGCCACCTGCGCGATGCTGGCCGACTACGTGCTGGAGCGCCTGAGGGCGCGGCTCTCCGCGCCGCCGATGGTCTCCCTCGAGGACTGGGTGGTGAGCCGCTTCGGGCGGGCCACGTTCGACCTCTACTTCAAGGGGTACACGGAGAAGATCTGGGGGCTCGACGCCCAGCGCATCTCGATGGAGTGGGTGGCGCAGCGCATCCAGGGGCTGTCCCTCGGCGTGGCCCTGAAGAGGGCCCTGCTCGGCTCGCGCGCGCCGCATGTGGCGACCCTCGCTGAGGAGTTCCTCTACCCGCCGCCGGGCATCGGGCGCATCGCGGAGCGCCTCGGCGAGGAGATCGAGCCCGCCGGGCGGGTGCTCACGGCCACCGCGGTCGAGGCTGTGGAGCACGACGGCAGCCGCGTGAGGGGTGTGACGGCGCGGGCGGCCGGCCAGGACCACGCATTCGAGGCCGCGGAGCTCGTGTCCACCATCCCCCTCACCGCCCTGGTCCGGATGCTGCGCCCGCGGCCGCCGGCCGAGGTGCTCGAGGCGGCGGCGCGACTCCGGTACCGCGATCTCGTGATCGTGGCCGTCATGGTGGATCGGCCGCGGGTTACCGACCAGACGTGGATCTATGTCCCCGACCGGCGCGTCCCCTTCAGCCGCATCCACGAGCCCACCAACTGGAGCGCGCAGATGGCCCCGCCCGGACAGACTCTCCTCGTCACCGAGCACTTCTGCTTCCGCGGAGACGACGCCTGGCGGGCGCCCGACGAGCGACTGGCGGAGGTCACCATCGCCCACCTGGCGCGCCTGGGGCTCCTCGGGCGGCGCGAGGTGCTGGACAGCGCGGTGGTCCGGGTGCCGCGGGCCTATCCGCTCTTCGAGGTGGGCTACGAGGGGCAACGGCGCCTCATCCGCGCGTATCTGGGCCGGTTCAGGAACCTGCACCTCGCGGGCCGGGCTGGAGCCTTCGCCTACATGAACATGGACCAGGCCATCGCCTCCGGCCTCGGCGCGGCCGCGGACATCCTCTCGCGGGAGGCGCCGGGGAACGGCGCGGCGGGGGCGGAACCGATCCTCGCCGGCCTGACGCCCTCGGAGGCGAGAGGATGAGGTGCGCGCTGATCATCCCCGCGTGGGCGCCGGAGGAGATCTTCCCCGCGAAGACGGTGGGGTCGCAGCTCAACTACTGGCAGCCGCTGGGCACGCTCTACGTCGCCGCGTGCCTGCGCGAGGCCGGCCACGAGGTCCGGTTCCTGGATGGGGCCTTCCTCACCCACGAGGAGATCCTGGCCCGGGTGGCCCGGTGGCGCCCCGGGCTCGTCGGCATCTACGCCACGACCTTCGGGTGGCCGCGAGCCGGGCGGACCGCGGCGGACATCAAGCGTCTCGACCGCTCGATCTTCACCTGCGCCGGCGGGCCCTACCCGATCGCGGTGCGGGCCGAGTGCCTCCGCCGGGACGGCGAGCACTGGGACGCGGTGGTCACCGGCGAGGGAGAGCTGTCGCTGGTCGAAGTCGTGGAGCGGCTGGAGCGCGGTCGCTCCCTCGAGGGGGTGTCGGGGGTGATCGCCCGGGAGGGCGGGCGCATCGTCGAGAACCCGCCGCGCCCGCTTATCGCGGACCTCGACTCGCTCCCCTTCCCGGCCCGGGACCTGCTCGGCGACGCGCACCGCTATGTCCCGCCGCCGGGAACGTACAGGCGCCGCCCCGTGGCCGTCATGATCAGCGCCCGCGGCTGCGACCGGCGCTGCCTCTTCTGCTTCCAGCTGGACCGGGAGCGGCAGGCCGGGTTGCGGGGTATCCGCTATCGCAGCGTGGACAGCGTCCTCACGGAGATCGATCTCTGCGTCCGGCAGGGCTACCGCGAGATCAAGTTCATCGACGACACCCTCGCCGCGGACTACGGGCGCGCGATGGAGCTGGCCCAGGAGATCAGGAGGCGCCGCCTGGACATCGCCTGGTTCGCCTCGGCCTGCGTCAACCAGGTCGACGCCCGACTGCTCCGGGCCTTCAAGGACGCGGGATGCTGGGCCATCCTCCTCGGCGCCGAGAGCGGCGTCCAGAAGAACCTCAATGCGGTGAGGAAGGGCATCACGCTGGAGCAGACGCGCCGCGCCGTGCGCGCGGCGAAGGATGCGGGCCTGACCGTCAGCACGCCCTTCATCTTCGGCCTGCCCGGCGAGACCTTCGAGGAGGGACTCAGGACCATCGAGTTCGCCATCGAGCTCGATCCCGACATCGCCAACTTCCACGCCCTCACGCCCTTCCCCGGGACGGATCTGTACGACCAGCGCGAGCGGCTCGGGACGGTCTCCGACGAGCTCTCCGACTACACCTACCAGGGGGCGGCCTTCACCCCTCGCACGATGGCGCCAGGGGACATCGCCGCGCTCCGCCGGATCGCCTTCAGGCGCTTCTATTCCCGGCCCTCGTTCCTCCTGCGCCGGCTCCTGGCCGTCAGGACCCGCCACGACCTGGCGGCCGCCGCCAGGGGAGCGCGAAGTCTCTTCTGGCTATGGGCCCGGCGGGACATGTTCGATCGGCCCCCGCCGGGACGGCGCGCCCGGGACGGGCAGCGGGAGCCAGCAGCCGCAGGTACTCCCGCGCCAGAGCGGGATACCAGCGCGGGTTGAACAGGATATTCGTCATGGCGTAGCACTCGTGGGTGCAGTGGCAGCGCCCTGTCCCGATGGATGCCCGCACCCGCCGGGCCCGCTCCGACCCCAGCAGCCGCCGCATGTCGTAGCCGTGCTCGCGCACATTCCCCAGGCCCTCCACCGCCAGCTCGCAGGGGTACACCTCGCCCGTCTCCGTGAGGACGAGGTTGAGCCGGCCCGCGTAGCAGCGGGTGAGGCGCCGCCGGGCCAGCAGCGTCCGGTGGATGAGGCGCCGCTGGAGGATGTCCTGCGCGGCCTTCAAGCGCGCCCCCGCGAAGCGGTACAGTCCCGGGCCGCCTCGCCCGAGCTCGGCCGCGAGCCGCTGGCTCACTCGCGCGTAGGCCCGGGCGTCCACCTGCGTGTAGCGCGGCTCGAGCAGCCGGCCGCGGGCCAGCGAGACCGTGTGGGTCGAGACAGCCGGGAGCCCGCGCGCGAAGTCCATCACCGCGTCCATCTCGTCCTGGTTGTCCGAGCACATGACGGTGTTGATCCCCAGCTCGAGGTTCGGATACCGCGGCAGCAGTGGAGCCAGCAGCCGGCAGGTCTCCATGACCCGCTCGAAGGAGCCCGACCGGCCGCGGAGCGCATCGTGGGCCGGGCCGATCCCGTCCAGGGAGAGCTTCACGGCGATCACGCTCTTCCGGCAATGCGCGGCGATCTCCTCGGTGCGGTCGCGGATCAGCGCCGGGAGATCGCCATTGGTCGGGTACAGCATGACGGCCGGCCGGGTGTTCTCGTAGAACGCCCGGCTGATCTCCGCCAGGTCGTCGCGCAGGAAGACCTCGCCCCCGGAGAAGGCCACCCACAGGAGCGAGCCCAGGGAGCGGGAGATGCGCTCCACCTCGGCGAGGGAGAGCTCAGGCGCCGCGGCCGGCGGTGGATCCGCGCTCCTGAGATAGAAGCAGAAGGGGCAGCGGAGCGTGCACCGCCGGGTCACGAAGAAGGTCAGCTGGATGGGCCGCCGCTTCCAGGCGATGGCCTCCAGGTGGCGCAGCGCCCCGTACATCGTCAGGCCGCGCCAGGCCGGGGAGGGCGCGCGAGGTAGCTGAGGGCGCCGGCCAGCGCGCCCGCGCCCACCGCCGCCGGGTACAGCGCCACGTAGTAGAGCGCCGCCGCGGCGGCGAAGCCGACCCCGCCGGCCTGCCGCAGGGCCCGGAGGAGCCCGCGGCTCGCGAAGAGGTTGGCGGCCACCAGCACCGGCACCGAGGCGAGGAGCGCGATCTCCCCGGTGAGGGCGGCCAGCCCGAGGAGCAAGACGGCGAGGGCGTGCGCGGCCACGTTCAGCTTCAGCTCGGCCGAGGCCGTGCCGGAGTCGGCCAGCAGGTCTCCCCGCCCGAGGGAGTAGACGGTCCAGTAGAAGGATTTCCTGAGCGCGTTCCGCAGAGATTTCCGGAGCGAGAAGTTGAAGAGGTGCCGGACCTGGAGCGCAGGCTCCATGACGAGCCTCACCCCCGCCCGCCGCAGCCGGTGGCTGAACTCCACGTCCTCCAGGATGGGCAGGAAGACCTCGGCGAAGCCGCCGCTGCGACGAAAGGCCTCCGTGTCCATGGCCATGGCGTGGGTGGCGACGTAGTCGGGACGCTCCGGACGCTTGGTCTCGCAGTAGTTGATGAACACCGACTGGAAGCGGCTGAAGAAGCTCCGCTCGGGCGGCAGGCATGTGTAGGTCCCGCCCACGACGACATCGCGGCCAGCCGCGGCGAGCGCCGCGCAGGCCACGGCCAGGGTGTTCTCCTGCAGCAGGCAGTCGGCATCGGTGAAGAAGAGCATGTCCCCCCGGCTCGCCGCCGCACCGCGGTTCCGCGCGCGGGAGGCGCCCGCCTGCGCCTCGAG
>MGBV01000099.1:34218-34339 GCA_001788415.1 Candidatus Rokubacteria bacterium GWC2_70_16
CAGGGAAAGCGCTCGATGATCTCCACCGACCGATCCTCGGAGCCGTCGTCCACGACGATCACCTCGAAGGGCTCGTAGCGCGAGGCGAAGGCGGCGGCCAGGCAGGCCTCGAGAGTGGCCT
>MGBV01000099.1:34429-71294 GCA_001788415.1 Candidatus Rokubacteria bacterium GWC2_70_16
GCTCCCCGCCGGCCGCGGCCCTCAGGCGCCTTGAACCTGGGGCGGGCGCTTCAGGAAATTGATGTGTCAGGCCCATTGACCAGGTGCCGGGCGGGGAAGAATGTGGGCCAACATACCAGCAGAGTGAATGGGCCCATCAAGTCACCCAGGCCCGGCCCCGGAGGTGGACGGCAGGGCATTATCCCTCCTGACACGAACGTGAACGGCCCCGCAGCCCGATGGAAGTCCTCGCTGCCGGGGATTGCCCGCGCGGCCGACGGGGCTGGCGCGGAGAGGGGGTGGCAATGGCGCAGCTGAGCGCCGACCTGATGCTGGACTGCCGAGGGCTGGCCTGCCCTGTGCCGATCCTGAAGCTGTCCAAGGCCATCACTCAGATTCAGGCGGGGCAGATCATCGAGCTCAGCGCCACCGACAGCGGCTCCCGGGACGACGTTCCTGCCTTCTGCCAGCGCACCGGCAACGCGCTGGTCTCCACCCGGGAGGAGGGCGGCGCCTTCATCTTCTATGTCAGGAAGGGGCCCTGAGGGCGCCCCGCGGAGCTACGCGTGTACATCGTCGCCATCGATCCTGAAGTCTGCAACGGCAACGGGGAATGCGTCCAGGGATGCCCCGTGGCCATCCTGTCCGAAGAGGGCGAGGGCGACGAGAAGAAATGCGTCGTGAGCGGGGCCATAGCGGATTGCCTCGGCTGCATGGTCTGCGTCGAGGTGTGCCCCACCGGCGCCATCAAGGTGGACGAGGTATAGGCGCAGTGCATATCCCCCGCCTGGTCATCTCAGCCCCCCATGGCCGGTCGGGCAAGACCACCGTGGCGATAGGGCTGGCAGCCGCCTTCGCCCGGCGGGGGCTGAGGGTCCAGCCCTTCAAGAAGGGGCCGGACTACATCGACCCGAGCTGGCTCGGCGAGGCCGCCGGCCGCCCCTGCCGGAACCTGGATCTCTTCCTGATGGATGCCGACAGGGCCCTGGAGACAGTGGCCTGCGCCTGCCAGTCGGCAGACCTGGCCCTCGTCGAGGGCGCTCATGGCCTCTATGACGGGCTCGACGGGGACGGAGCCAATAGCACGGCCCGGCTGGCCAGGCTCCTCCAGGCGCCTGTCGTGCTCGTCGTGGACGCGACCCGGATGACCCAGAGCGTGGCCGCCCTGGTCCTGGGATTCCGGGACTTCGACCCCGGCGTCCAGCTCGCCGGCGTCATCGCGAACCAGGTGAGCAGCCCTCGCCACCGCGCCAAGCTGGCCGATGCCCTCGCCCGGCACACGGGCATCCCGCTCCTGGGCGCCCTGCCCCGGGACCCCTCGCTGTCGATCCCCGACCGCCACCTGGGGCTCGTCCCGAGAGACGAGGACGATGGGCTCCTCCCCGTGGTGGAGCGGGTCCGCGCCGCCGTGGAGGCCTCGGTGGACGTGGAGGCGCTGCTGGGTCTGGCCCGCGGCGCGCCGGCCCTGCCGGTGGGTCCGCATTGCCCTGAGCGAATGCCTCCCGCCCAGGTGAGGCTCGCCATCGCCAGAGACCGGGCCTTCACCTTCTACTACATGGAAAACATCGAGGCCCTGCGGGCGGCCGGGGCCGAGCTGGTCTGCCTGGACACGCTCGGGGACGGGGCGCTTCCCGACGTCGACGGCCTGTACCTCGGCGGGGGCTTCCCGGAGATGTTCCTCGATGAGCTCGAGGCCAACGAGGCGCTCCGCGCGGACATCCGCGCAGCGGTTGGCGAGGGTCTGCCGGTCTATGCCGAGTGCGCGGGGCTCATGTACCTGGCTCGGCGCATCGCCTGGCGCGGCCGCTCGGCGGCCATGGTGGGGGCGCTGCCCTGCGACGTGGAGGTCACGGAAAGGCCCCAGGGGCACGGCTACGTGCGCGCGCGCGTCACGGGCGCGAACCCCTGCTTCCCGGTCGGGACTGAGCTCCGCGGCCACGAGTTCCACTACTCCCGAGTGGTGAACCTGGGGCCGGCGCGCTTCGCCTATCGCCTGGAGCGCGGACAGGGCGTGGCCGACGGGCGGGACGGCCTGGTGGTGGGCAACGTGCTCGCCGCCTATACCCACCTGCACGCCGCCGGCACCGCGGGGTGGGCCGAGAGCCTCGTGGCCCAGGCGCGCGCCCACCAGGCCCGCCGGCCGGCCAGGGAGGCCCGATGAAGATCGGGGTGATGGTCCAGGAGGGCCCGTATCAGCACCAGGCCTCCGACAGCGCCTGGGAGTTCGTCCAGGCGGCGCTCGCGCGGGGACACGAGGTCGTCGGCGTCTTCTTCTACACCGACGGCGTGCACAACGTGAACCGGTTCATGAACCCGCCGGGCGAGCGGGTGATCGGCAAGCGGTGGTCCGAGCTGGGGGCCCAGGGGGTGCCGCTGGTGGCGTGCGTCACCGACTCGACGTACCGGGGCGTCACCCAGGAGCTCGCCGTCGCCAACGTGAAGATCTCCGGGCTGGGCAGCCTGGCCGAGTTCATCCAGCAAGCCGACCGCTTCGTGACGTTCGGCGACTGAGAGGGGGGAGCACAATGAGGGGGGTCGGAGTTCTTGGCGTAACGCTTCTGGTTGTCCTTGCGTCGGTGGGCGTCTCGGCCCAGATGCCGATGGAACACAAAGGCACAATCTCGAAGATCGACACGAAGGCGAAGACCTTCGCCGTCAAGGACGAGAAGGGCAAGGAGGTGACGATGCACGCGGAGGATGTCAAGGCTTTGGCGGGCCTTCGGGTGGGTGACAAGGTCGTCGTGAAGATGACCGCGAAGGACGGGAAGAACATGGCCAAGGAGGTGCTGAAGGAAGCTACCGGACGGGCTCCCGCGCCTGGGTATGGAAAATGACACGCTCCGCATTGCGAAGGAGGAAGTCATGACGCCGCAATCCTCCGGCAAGACCGCCTGGGCCAGTGTCTCCTGGATCGGCGGACTCACCGTCTTGATGCTCGCTCTTCTCTCCCTTCCCGACGTCGCACTGGCTCAACAGAAAGCAAGAACGGTGGACGATCTCGCGAAGATGTACGACGTCGCCTCATGCAAGCAGTGCCACGCCAAGGTCTACGAGGAGTGGGAGAAGTCAACGCACGCGCGCTCCCTCATCGGAACCGGCCGGACCATCGGGGGATTCCAAGGAATGATCAGGGCCGGCCTCATGGGGGCATTCACGAAATCGGGGGTGAAGGATGTAGGGGACGTCAAAGTCGAGCACCTCGCGCAGTGTTTCAAGTGCCATCTTCCGCAGATTTCGGATGCCACCGATGAGGTCGCGCGGGAACTCGTCAAGGCATACCTGGATGCTGATCGGGCCACGCTCGGCAAGGTCAACGTCAACTGTCTCGTGTGCCACAACACGAAGGCGATTCTGCACAAGTGGCAGGATGGGGAGCCCGAGAAGGGCGTCGTCTACGGCTCCAAGGACGGTCCGCATCCCGACAAGTACCCGGCGATGAAAAACAGCGTGGTCATGAAAGAGGCGGCGATGTGTGGCCAGTGCCACGGCACGGGGCCGAACTTCGAATTCCCGCAGCCTTCGCAGTGCGCGACCGCGTACGGGAGCTATCTCCACGCCTATATTCCCGCGGGCGGCACAGAGACGTGTCAGGACTGCCATATGAAGAAGGACGGCAAGGGGCACCTCATGCCCGCCTACCGCGACCCGGATATGGCGAAGAGGGCCGTGGATGTCGACGTGGAGGCGAGGGGATACAAGTTCCTGCTCAAGGCAGGGGACTCAATCCCGACAGCCGTGGTGACGGTGAAAATCACGAATAAGGCAGGGCATCGAATCCCTGATGGCTGACCCTCGCCCCAGAGAGCGGTCCTGGACGTGACCGCGAAGACAAGCGATGGCAAAGAGATCTTCAGGGATTCAAAGATCTATATGCCGCAAGCCACCAATAGTCGTGGTGATGCGATGGTCTACGGGGCGCACTTCAAGATGGGATATACCCGCGACACGAGCCTTCAGCCGCTTCAGACCAGGGTGGAGACCTACGAAATCAAGTTCCCGTATGAAGACGTCGAGAAGGAAAAGGGCAAACCCAGGGTGAGAGAGATACGGGCCAGGGAGATGGACGTGACGGTTGAGCTGCGGTACCAGCCTGATCCTGCGCCAGGTGAAGCGGGAAAGGACAGTTTCGTTCTGCATAAGACGACGAAGAAAGTCAGCATCAAATAGAGCGGCTGGGGGTGGTGTATGGAAGATCTGTCGGGGCACGGTGAGCTCCAGGTGGAGCCCCGCGGGGCTCCACCGAAGAAGGTTTTGGTGCTGATGCGCAAGGCCCCTTATGGAACCCTCTACAACTGGGAGGGCCTGCAGGTGCTCCTCATCATGGGGGCCTACAAGATGCAGGGTCTGGTGGACATCGCCGTGGCCTTCGTGGAGGACGGGGTCTTCGCGATCACCCAGGGGCAGGACCCGAGCAGCCTGGGGATGAAGGCGATCGCGAAGACCTACCCGGCGCTCCCGGACTTCGAGGTGGACCGCTTCTACGTCGACGGGCAGTCACTGGCCGATCGGAGCCTGACCCTGGATGACCTGGTGATCCAGCCCGAGATCCTCGACGCGGCGGGGATGGCCCGGCTCTTGGAGGAGCAGGACGCGGTCCTGCCGTTCTAGAGGAGGCCGAGTGATGCTCTTCACGGTGAACAAGTCGCCTTACCTGCACGGCAACCTGGAAGGCTGCCTGCGGCTGGCCCCGGCCGGGACGCCGCTCGTGCTCTACGAGGACGGGGTGTACGCGGCGGCGGCGGGCACGCGCGTGGAAGAGCTGATGCGCCAGGCCCTGGCCCGGCACCCCGTCTATGTGCTGGAAGCCGACCTCAGGGCCCGCGGGCTCGGGCGCCTGATCGAGGGCGTGCGGGTGATCGACTACGCGGGCTTCGTGGAGCTGGTGGAGCAGCATCCCGTGGTGCCCTGGCTGTGACAGGGACCGGGCGGGCGGCGTAAGAGGAGAACGAGCATGCTGGTGGTGCAGCTGGCGTGTCCCAAGTGCGGCTTCGTCATCGAGCAGTACCCGGCCGAGCAGCTCGAGACGGACTCCCAGAAGCAGAAGCGCTACCAGTACCTCCGGAAGAAGCAGACGCTCTGCCCGAGCTGCCTCACCCAGACCTCCAAGCTCGAGGAGCGCCGGGTGGAGGCCCAGGCCGGGGCCGAGGCGAGCGTGCTCGCGGCGGCCCAGGCGCCCGCCGAGGCCGGCGCCCCCGAGGCGGACGAGGGGCCGACGCCATTCTGCGACGAGCTCGGGCGGGGGCCCTGGCCGAGCCACGTGAGGGAGCTCAGGCGAACCCGCTACCACATGCAGATGTACGAGGAGGCCCTGAGGCTCCGCCAGACCCAGTGGGGCTTCGGCGGCTACGTCTCGCTGCCGGGGGTGGCCGCCGGGCTTGCGGTGCGCGCCTCGGCCCGCCCCGAGATCGCCAAGGGGGCCAACTTCCTCCGGATCCTCCCTCCCGGCGGCAGCTTCTACTCCACCGAGACCCTCGGCAAGGTCTGCGACATCGCCGACCGCTACGCCTATGGCCTCCTGCATCTGCACAGCACCGGCGGGAACATCGAGATCCTGGGGATCCCCACCGAGCAGCTCAAGGAGGTGGTCTCCGCCCTGAACGCCCAGGGGCTGGACGTGGGGTCCACCGGCGATGCCTACCGCAACACCGTGGAATGCGTCGGCCCGGCGCGCTGCGATGCGACCCTGATCGACACGCTCGGGATCCGCGACGCATGGTACCGGCGCTTCCTGGACGACGTGCAGTTCCCGCGCTTCCCCCACAAGCTCAAGATCAAGATCTCCGGCTGCCCTAACGACTGCACCCGCTCCGTCCAGAAGTCGTGCATCGCGCTCATCGGCGTCTTCCGCGACGCCCCGAAGATCGACCACGAGCGGCTGGCCGCCTGGGTCGAGGGGGGAGGCGACGCGGCCCACATCGCGCGGATGTGCCCGCCCCGGGCCCTTGACTGGGACGGGCGGCGGCTTGCGATCGACCAGGAGGCCTGCACCCACTGCATGTACTGCATCAACAAGTGCCCGGCCATCCGGCCGGGGGACGACCGCGGGGTGGCCGTGCTGGTGGGCGGGAAGCTCCGCGGCAAGTACGGCCCGCTCCTGGGACGGGTGCTGGTCCCCTTCGTTCCCTTGGCGCCGCCCGAGTACCGCGAGCTGTTCGACCTCCTCCACAGGATCGACGAGGTCTTCGACGAGCACGCCCGCCGGAAGGAGCGCCTGGGCGATTTCCTCTTCCGGATCGGGATGGACCAGTTCTCCCGGCTCGTGGGGATCGAGCCCTCGGCCCATCAGATGGCCGAGCCCCGGAGCAATGTCTTCTATCACTGGGCCGCCGGCCCGCCCGGCAGCGACGCGGCGGAGGTGTAGCCATGCCCGGAATCGGCGTCGCGCCAATGGAAGCGAATCTCCCTCCCATCGTGAGGCGCAATTACGGCGCGTGGGTGTGGCACGAGGTGATCCGGCCCGGCGTCCTGAAGCACGTGTCGAAGAGCGGGGAGGCCTGCTTCACCGTGCGAGCGGGGATGCCCCCCAACGCCCGGGTGTCGACCGCGCTCGCCCGCCGGATCTGCGAGGTGGCCAACCGGTTCTGCGGCGGCTACCTCCGCATCACCCGGCGCCACAGCCTGGAGCTGGTGGGGGTGGCCGAGGCCGAGCTCGGCGCGGCGATCGCGGCGCTCCGCGAGATCGGGCTGGCGGTGGGGGGGGCCGATCGCACCTTCCACAACATCGTCTGCTGCACGGGCTGGATCCATTGCCAGTTCGCCGCCACCGATGCGCCCGCCATCGCCAAGGCGATCTCGGACGGGCTCTGGGAGGATTTCCAGTCGGAGGGGTACCCGGCCAAGCTGAAGATCTCCATCGCCGCCTGTGTCAACCAGTGCGGCGAGGGCTCCACTGCCGACATCGGGGTGATCGGCATCCATCGCGACCTGCCGCGGGTCAACGACGCGGAGGTGGCGAAGTGCGAGGTGCCGCTGATCGTCTCCATCTGCCCCACCGGCGCCATCCGTCCGAAGCCCCCCAAGAGCGTGCAGGTGGACCCCAGGCGCTGCATCCACTGCGTGGCCTGCGTGGGGCAATGCGTCGGCATGCCCATCGGGGACCCCGAGACCGACGGCGTGGCGATCTACGTCGGCGGCAAGGCCGGCAACCAGGGGAGCGGCCCCGCCTTCGGCAAGCTGGCGATCCCGTATCTGCCCAACCGCCCGCCGCGCTGGCCGGAGGTCGTCCAGGCCGTGACGGGCATCATCGGGGTGTGGACGAAGGGGGCCCGGAGGGACGAGCGCATCGGCGACTGGATCAGCCGGATCGGCTGGGAGCGCTTCTTCGACAAGACAGGGCTGCCGGTGAGCGACAAGCACCTGGACGGCTATGTCCTCTGGCCCATGGCGGCGCGCACCGGGGTGCGGTTCCGCTGGTAGGCCAACCCCGCGCATGACGGGAGGGGACACGGTGAGGAGAGAGCGACGATGCTGATGGTGCAGCTGGCCTGTCCCAGGTGCGGCTTCGTCATCGAGCAGTACGGGGCCGCCCAGCTGGAGGCGGACACCCAGAAGCAGAAGCGCTACCAGTACCTCAGGAAGAAGCAGACCCTCTGCCCGAGCTGCCTCAGCCAAACCGCCAAGCTCGAGGAGCGCCGGGTGGAGGTGGAGGCTGGGCCCCAGGCCGAGCTCATGGCCGAGGCCGAGGCGCCGCCCGAGGCGGTACCTGCGGGCGAGGCCGTCGCGCCGACGCCGCTATGCGACGAGCTGGAGCGCGGGCCCTGGCCCAGCCACGTGACCGAGCTCAAGCAGACGCGGTACCACATGCAGATGTACGAGGAGGGCCTCCGCCAGAAGCGAACCCAGTGGGGGTTCGGCGGTTACACCTCGATTCCCGGTGTGGCCTCCGGGATCCTCATGCGGGCCTCGGCCCGGCCCGACATCGCCAAGGGCGCCAACCTGGTCCGCGCCTTCTGTCCCAGCGGGACGTTCTACTCCACGCAGACCTTCCGGGCCCTCTGCGACGTGGCGGACCGCCACGGCTACGGCATCCTGCACCTCCATGCCACGACCTGCGACATCGAGGTCCTGGGGGTGCCCAAGGAGGAGCTCCGGGCGACGGTGGACGAGCTGGTGGCGGCCGGCCTGGACGTGGGCTCCACCGGGGATGCCTACCGCAACTGCCAGGAGTGCATCGGCCCCTTGCGCTGCGAGATGGTCCTGGTGGACTCGGTGGCCATGCGCCAGGCCTACTTCACGCGCTTCCTGGACGACGTCCAGTACCCGCGCTTCCCCCACAAGATCAAGTTCAAGCTCTCGGGGTGCCCCAACGACTGCACGCGCTCGCAGCAGAAGGGGGACATCGCCATCGTCGGGGTGTTCCGGGATCCGCCGACGATCGACGCGGCCCGGCTCGAGGGCTGGGTCGCTGGGGGCGGGGACATCGCCCACATCGTCAGGATGTGCCCGACGCGAGCCATGGAGTGGGACGGCCGGCGGCTGGCCATCGACGCCGACGGCTGCGTCCGCTGCATGTACTGCATCAACAAGTGCCCGGCCGTCCGCCCGGGGGGCGATCGCGGCGTGGCCGTCCTGGCCGGCGGCAAGATGCGGGGCAAGTATGGGCCCCTCCAGCCCTTCGTCATCGCGCCATTCGTCCCCGCCGTCCCGCCGGACTTCACGGAGGTCTTCGACCTCTGCGCCAAGATCACCGATGTCTACGACGAGCACGCGCGCCGCAAGGAGCGGCTGGGGGACTTCATCTACCGCACGGGGATCGACCAGTTCTGCCGCCTGGTCGGCGTGCCGTCGGCCCCTCAGCAGATGGTCTCTCCCCGCATCAATCCCTTCTACCACTGGACGCCCGAAGAGCTGCAGGCCTCCCGGAAGGAGGCCGACTGATGCCGGGCGTCGGCCTCCCCCCGCTCGAACGGAACCTGCCGCCCATCGTCCTCCGCAACTACGGCAAGTGGCTGGACCACGAAGAGCCGAGACCGGGCGTCCTCAAGCATGTGGCCGAGAGCGGCGAGGCATGCTACACCGTGCGCGCCGGGATGCCGACGAATGCGCGGGTCTCCACCACGCTCGCCCGCAAGATCGCGGACCTCGCGGACGACTTCGCCGGCGGGCACCTGCGCCTGACCCGGCGCCACAGCCTGGAGCTGGTCGGAGTGGACCCGGCCCGGATCGACGAGCTGATCGAGCGGCTCCGGGGTCTCGGGCTGCCCGTGGGCGGCACCGGCCGGACATTCCGCAACACGGTGTCCTGCACCGGCTGGATCCACTGCCAGTTCGCTGCCACCGATGCCCCGGCGGTGGCCAAGGCCATCTCCGACGAGCTGTACGAGGACTTCCTCACCGAGCGCTACCCGGCCAAGCTCAAGATCTCCATCTCCGGCTGCGTGAACCAGTGCGGCGAGGGGTCCACCGCCGACATCGGGATCGTCGGCATCCACCGGGACCTGCCCCGGGTCATCGACGAGGAGGTGGCCCGCTGCGAGATCCCGCTGATCGTCTCGGTCTGCCCCACCGGCGCCATCAGGCCCAAGCCGCCGAAGAGCGTCCAGGTGGATCCCGAGCGCTGCATCCACTGCGTGGCCTGCGCCGCGCCGTGCCAGGGGATGCAGATCGGCGACCCCGACACCGACGGCGTCGCGGTCGTGGTTGGCGGCAAGGCGGGCAACTCGGGGAACGGCCCGGCCTTCGCCAAGTTCGTGATCCCCTACCTCCCGAACAGCCCGCCGCGCTGGCCCGAGGTCACGCGGGCGGTGAGGCAGATCGTGGAGGTGTGGGTGAAGGGAGCCCGGCGGGACGAGCGGATCGGCGACTGGATCGCGCGGATCGGCTGGGACAAGTTCTTCGAGAAGGCCGGGCTGCCGATGAGCGACAAGCTCCTCGACGGCTACGTCCTCTGGCCCATGTCGGCCCGTACCGGGGTGCGGTTCCACTGGTAGCTCAGGTCCCTCGCACGAGAGGAGAGAACGGCCATGGCGACGGTAGAGCTCGAAGGCAAGACGATGGAGCTGGACGAGGATGGGTTCCTGCAGAATCCGGATCTCTGGTCCGAGACGGTGGCCCAGTACTTCGCCGACCAGGAGGGGCTGGGGCAGCTCACGGACGAGCACTGGAAGGTGGTGAAGATGATCCGCGGCTACTACCTGCAGTTCGGCGTCGCCCCCATGATCCGCAAGGTCGTCAAGGACACCGGCTTCGACCTCAAGTACATCTACCAGCTCTTCCCCTCGGGGCCGGCCAAGGGGGCCTGCAAGGTCGCCGGGCTCCCCAAGCCCACGGGCTGCGTGTAGGCGGGCGGAGGCTCGGGTGACGCTGCCCGCGGGCGCCCGCGCGGCGGGCGGGCCAGGTCTCGAGGCGCTGGCGGCACGGCGGAGCGCCATTGCCGGCCGGTGGCTGGCGCTGACGCTCGAGGGCTACCCGGCCCCCACCGCGCGCCTGCTGGCGCGCGAGACGGACCCCTTCCGCAACCCCGTCGGGCACACCCTCAGGCAGGCGCTGTCTGGCCTCGCGGAGGAGCTTGTCGGGGCCATGGACCCCGCCAGGGTCGCCGCCCTCCTGGACAGCGTCGTGAGGATCCGCGCCGTCCAGGACGTGAGCGCGAAGGAGGCGGTGAGCTTCGTGTTCCTGGCCAGGCAGGCCCTTCGCGAAGAGATCGACAGCGGCGGGGGACTGCCGGCCGGAGACGGGCTGGCGGCCGTGGAGGCGCGGGTCGACGAGATGGCGCTCTCGGCCTTCGACCTGTTCATGCGCTGCCGCGAGCAGATCCACGCGATCCGGGCCGACGAGGCCCGACGCCGGACGGCTCTCCTGGACCGCATCCGCGAGCGGGCCGGCCGGCCCGGGAGCGAGCCCGCCGGGGCGGACCCGGGAACTGCGCCGTGAGCGCGCTGGCCCCCCTGGCCCTCGTCCTGCTCCTGGCCGGGCTGGCCCTGGCCGGCGGGCAGTTCTCCGGGCTCCGCCCCGTGCTCGGCGTGCTCCTCCCCTACGCGGCCTTCGTCACCTTCCTCCTCGGGGTGTGCCATCGCATCCTCGTGTGGGTGCGAGCGCCTGTCCCCTTCCGCATCCCCACCACCTGCGGCCAGCAGCGCTCCCTGCCCTGGATCAGGCAGAGCCGCATCGAGAACCCGTCCTCGACAGCTGGCGTCGTGGCGCGCATGGCGCTGGAGGTGTGTCTGTTCCGGTCGCTGCTCCGCGGCAGCCGGGCCGAGCTGCGGGAAGGGCCCCGGCTGGTGTACGCCGACGACCGGCTCCTGTGGCTGGCGGCGCTGGCCTTCCACTGGTCGCTTCTCGTCGTCGTCCTGAGACACCTGCGCTTCGTCCTGGAGCCAGTGCCCGCGGCGATCCGCACGCTGGCCGCGGTGGACGGGTTCTTCCAGCTGGGCGCCCCGGGGCTCTACGCCACGGATGTCGTCCTCGTGGCCGCGCTGGGCTATCTCCTCTGGCGGAGGCTCGCAAACCCGCAGCTCCGGTACCTGTCGCTGTCCGCCGACTACTTCGCGCTCTACCTGCTGCTGGGGCTGGCCGCCTCCGGCCTGCTCATGCGGCATGTGGTCCGGACGGACGTCGTGGCGGTGAAGCAGCTCGCCCTCGGCCTCGTGACCCTGTCCCCCATTGTCCCCGAGGGCGTGGGCTCCCTGGCGCTCCTGCACCTCGTCCTCCTGAGCACGCTCGCCGCCTACTTCCCCTTCAGCAAGCTCATGCACATGGGCGGCATCTTCCTGAGCCCGACGCGGAACCTGGCCAATACGAGCCGGGCGCATCGCCACGTCAACCCCTGGAACGCGCCCGTCGCCACCCACAGCTACGAGGAGTGGGAGGACGAGTTCCGGGACAAGATCAGGGCGGCCGGCCTGCCGCTCGAGAAGGGATAGCCATGGCGGAAGAGGCCCCGGCCCCCGCGCAGCTCGCGCAGGTCGACTACCGGCCGCCGGCGCGGGACTGGCGGGAGGCCGCCGTCGACTTCCGCAAGGGGACCTACTGCTACAGCGCCGCGCCCAAGAACCTCCAGTACCTGGGGCTGCCCAATCCGCGACCGTGGCAGCCCCACGACGCGGACTGGAAGCTCCCCCCCGACTGGAAGCAGACCATCCTCGCGGGCATGAAGGACAGGCTCGAGCGCTTCCGGTCCTTCCGCCTGTTCATGGACATCTGCGTGCGCTGCGGGGCCTGCGCCGACAAGTGCCACTTCTACCTCGGCACCGGCGACCCCAAGAACATGCCGGTGTTGAGGGCCGAGCTGATGCGCTCGGTGTACCGGCGCTACTTCACCCTGCCCGGCCGGCTGCTGGGCGGGCTCGCGGGCGGGCGGGAGCTCACCGAGGACGTGCTCAAGGAGTGGTTCTACTACTACCACCAGTGCACGGAGTGCCGCCGCTGCTCGGTCTTCTGCCCCTTCGGGATCGACACGGCGGAAGTGACCATGATGGGGCGCGAGCTGCTGACCCTGGTGGGCTGCAACATCAACTGGATCCTCGAGCCGGCGGCGAATTGCTACCGGACGGGCAACCACCTCGGGATCCAGCCCCATGCCTTCAAGGACAGCGTCGACTTCGCCGTGGACGAGCTGGAGGAGATGACCGGCATCCGCGTGGAGGCTCCCATCAACAAGAAGGGCGCCGAGATCCTGTACGTGATCCCGTCGGCGGAGACCTTCGGGACGCCCCACTACTACACGCTCCTGGGCACGCTGCTCCTCTTCCACGCCATCGGTCTGGACTACACGCTCAGCGCGTATGCCTCCGAGGGCGGCAACTTCGGCCTCTTCACCTCCCACGAGGTGATGAAGCGGCTGAACGCCAAGATCTACGCCGAGGCCCGGCGGCTGGGGGTCAAGTGGATCCTCGGCGGCGAGTGCGGCCACATGTGGCGCGTCGTGCACCAGTACATGGACACCATGAACGGCCCGGCGGACTTCCTGGAGGAGCCCGTCTCGCCGGTGACGGGCACGCGGTTCGAGCAGGCGCGGTCCACGAAGATGGTGCACATCTGCGAGTTCACGGCCGATCTCATCCGCGAGGGCAAGCTCCGGCTCGACCCCCGGCGGAACGACCACTGGGTCGCGACCTTCCACGACTCCTGCAACCCGGCCCGGGCCATGGGGCTCCTCGAGGAGCCGCGCTACATCCTCCGGAGCGTGTGCCAGCGCTTCCACGAGATGCCCGAGAGCACCATCCGGGAGCGGACCTTCTGCTGCGGCAGCGGGTCGGGTCTCGGCACGGACGAGAATTTCGAGATGCGCATGCGGGGCGGCTTCCCCCGGGCCAATGCCGTGAGGCATGTGCAAGACCGGTTCGGCGTGAACCTGGTGGCGTGCATCTGCGCCATCGACAAGGCCACGCTCCCGCCGCTCCTGGAGTACTGGGTGCCGGGGATGAACGTGGCCGGCGTGCACGAGCTCGTGGGCAATGCCCTCGTGGTCGACGGCGAGAAGGCGCGGACCCAGGACCTGCGCGGCCAGCCCCTGGTCTCGCCGGAGGCACCCGCCGGTGCGTGACCGGGGTTTGCTGGTCGGCGGCCTGGCCCTCTTCGTGGCCGTGATCACCTTCCCGGTCTGGTACAACGTCGCCGCCGGGACGCCCACGCGGGGCCCCGAGCCCGTGCGCCCCGCCGGGACCGGGCGCTGCGTTGGGCCCACGGAGTACATGCGCGCTTCCCACATGAGCCTGCTCATGGCGTGGCGCGACGACGTGGTGCGAGGGCAGGACCGCAACTTCGTGGGCCCCGACGGGAAGACCTACGCCAAGAGCCTCACGCGCACCTGTCTCGGCTGTCACACCAGCAAGGCGGAGTTCTGCGACCGCTGCCACGACTACGGCGCCGTGAAGCTCACCTGCTGGGAGTGCCACATCGACCCCGCCTCACTCCGGAAGGCTCAGCGATGAGCATGGATCGCCGGGCTTTCCTGGGCGCGGCCGGGCTCTCCGCGCTGGCCATGACCGGGACCCAGTCCCTCGAGGCCCTGGCCGGCGCCGGCCGCCCGGAGACAACGCCCGAGGGGCGCCGCGCCCCGCGCTGGGGCATGGTCATCGATCTGCGGAAATGCCTCGAGGACCGGGGCTGCACCGATTGCATCGCCGCCTGCGAACGCGCGCACAACGTGCCGCGGCTCGAGTCGCGGGCCCACGAGGTGAAGTGGATCTGGCGGGAGCCCTACGAGCGGGCCTTCGCCCAGCGCGGGAGCGGGTACGGGGACGAGGCCCTCAGGGGCAAGCGCGTCCCCGTGCTCTGCAACCACTGCGACAATCCCCCGTGCGTGCGCGTGTGCCCCGTCAAGGCCACGTGGAAGCGGGGAGACGGCATCGTCATGATGGACTGGCACCGCTGCATCGGCTGCCGCTACTGCATGGCGGCCTGTCCCTACGGGGCGCGGAGCTTCAACTGGCTCGACCCGCGCCCCCGGGTCAAGGAGGTGAACCCGGATTTCCCCACGCGGACCAGAGGGGTCGTCGAGAAATGCAACTTCTGCGAGGAGCGGCTCGCCCAGGGGCGCGGGCCGGCCTGCGTGGAGGCGTGCCGGGAGCGGGCCCTGACTTTCGGGGACCTGCGGGACCCCGGCTCGGAGGTGCGCGGGCTCTTGCGGAGCCGTCACGCCATGAGGCGGAAGCCCGAGCTCGGCACCGAGCCGAGCGTCTACTACCTGGCATGAGGAGGCAGGGAGGCGGCCGTGCTTGACAAGGGGCTCAGTGGGGGCGGGCGGTACTGGGCCTGGCTCGGCGCCCTGGCCGCGCTGATCGTCGCGGGCGCGCTGGCCTACCAGCGGCAGCTCACGCTGGGGCTGGGGATCACGGGGCTGAGCCGGGATGTGACCTGGGGTCTCTACATCGCCCAGTTCACCTTCCTGGTCGGGGTCGCGGCCTCGGCCGTCGTGGTGGTCCTGCCCTATTACCTGCACGACTACCGCGTCTTCGGCAAGATCACGATCCTCGGCGAATGCCTCGCCGTCTCCGCCGTGGCCATGTGCCTGCTCTTCGTCTTCGTGGACATGGGCCAGCCCGCGCGCGCGCTGAACGTGCTCCTGTACCCGACGCCCAACTCCATCATGTTCTGGGACATGCTCGTGCTCGCCGGCTACCTGGCGCTCAACGCCGTCATCGCCCGGGCCACGCTCTCGGCCGAGCACCGGGGCGTGCCGCCGCCCCGGTGGCTCCGGCCCGTCATCGTGCTCTCCATTCCCTGGGCCGTCAGCATCCACACGGTCACGGCGTTCCTGTACAGCGGGCTCCCCGGACGGCACCTGTGGCTGACCGCGCTCCTGGCGCCGCGCTTCCTCGCCTCGGCCTTCGCCTCGGGGCCCGCCCTGCTGATCCTCCTGGCCATGCTCCTCCGCCGACTCACGGGCTTCGACGTCGGCCGGGAGGCCCTCCAGAAGCTCGGGCTGATCGTCGCCTACACGATGACCGTCAACGTGTTCTTCGTGCTGGTGGAGCTCTTCACGGTCTTCTACAGCCAGGCGCCCGAGGCGATGCACCACTTCGAGTTCCTGTTCCTCGGACTCGAGGGCCAGGCGGGGCTGGTCCCGTGGATGTGGGCCTCGGTGGTCCTGGCCATGATGTCGCTGGGCCTGCTCCTCACGCCGCGCTGCCGCCAGGACATGCGGCTCCTGGCCGCCGCCTGCGCCATGGTGTTCGCCTCGCTGTGGATGGACAAGGGCCTCGGCCTCATCGTCGGCGGCTTCGTGCCCTCGCCCCTGGGAGAGGTGACGGGCTACGCCCCGACGCTGCCGGAGGTCGCCATCGCGCTCGCCATCTGGGCCGTGGGCTCGCTGCTGGCCACCGTGCTCTTCAAGGTCGTCGCCGCCGTGAGGGGGGAGCCGAGTGGCCCCGACCCCCACTCCCGCTGGGCCCGGGCCCCCGTCGAGCCATGAAGGTCAGGCGCGAGAGCAAGTACGGCCTCCTCGGCCTGATCTTCCTGGCCCAGCAGGCGCCCGGCCGCGTGGTCGGGCTCAAGGAGATCGCGGCGCGCCAGGGGCTGCCCGAGCACTTCCTGGCCAAGATCTTCCCGAAATTCGTCCGCTACCGGCTGGTGAGGGCCTACCGCGGCGCCACGCGAGGGTATGCCCTGGCGCGGGCCCCGGAGCACATCAAGCTCCGCGAAATTCTCGAGGCCATCGAGGGGCCCGAGGTGACCAACCAGTGCTTCTTCTGGGGCAGCGAGTGCGACGTGACCAACCCCTGCCCCGTGCATTGCCGGTGGAGAGAGATCCGGCCCTGGATCACCGACATCCTCGAGCGGACCACGCTGCAGGAGCTGATCCTCAAGCAGTTGATGGTGAACGAGGTCACGGGCAAGGAGCGAGGGCCCGCTGACAGCCCCGCCGCGCCGGCCCGGATCGGTGAGCAGGCCTCAGGGAGCCCCTGACGGATGGGCAGCTATCCGGTGTGCCTCGAGCTTGCGGGCCAGCCCTGTCTCGTCATCGGCGGCGGGCCCGTCGCGGAGCGGAAGGTCGAGGGCCTCCTGGCCGCGGGGGCGGCGGTGACCGTCGTGAGCCCTTCGCTGACGGCCGGCCTGGCGGCCCTGGCCCGCGGGGGGCGGATCCGCCACCTGCCGCGCGAGTACGGGCCCGGGGATGTGGCCGGAAACCGGCTCACCCTTGCCGCCACCGGGAAGCGCGAGGTCGATGCGGCAGCCAGCCGCGAGGGCCGCGAGCGCGGCGTCTGGGTCAATGCCGCGGATGCTCCCGATCTTTGCGACTTCACCCTCCCGGCGGTGCTCCGTCGCGGTGACCTCGTGGTGGCCGTGTCCACCGGGGGGGCGAGCCCCGCGCTGGCGCGAGCGGTCAGGGAGGAGCTCGAGGGCCACCTCCCCGAAGCGTATGCCGCGCTCGCCGACATCGTCGCCGAGGTCAGGCGGGAGCTGAGGCAGCGCGCCTGCTCCCCCGGCGGAGAGGCGTGGCGCCAGGCTCTCGACGCCGATCTCCGCCGGCTGGTCGCGGAGGGACGACGGGCGGAGGCGAAGGCCAGGCTCCTGGCGAGGCTCGCCCCATGCCCGTAGGCCCCGTGTATCTGGTCGGCGCAGGTCCCGGCGATCCAGGGCTCCTCACGGTGCGAGGCCTGGAGCTCCTGCGCCAGGCGGAGGTGGTGGTCTACGACCGCCTGGTCAATCCGGCCCTCCTGGAGGAAGCCCCCAGCGAGGCGATCCGGATCTTCGCCGGCAAGCTCACGGCCATCCACAGCCTGCCTCAGGAGGAGATCAACGCCCTCCTCATCGCGCATGCCCGCCGCGGCCGGCGCGTGGTCAGGCTCAAGGGCGGGGATCCCTTCGTCTTCGGCCGGGGCGGCGAGGAGGCCGAGGCCCTCCTGGCGGCAGGGATCTCCTTCGAGGTCGTGCCCGGCGTCAGCTCCGCCGTCGCGGTTCCCGCCTACGCCGGCATCCCGGTCACCCATCGGGGCCTGGCCTGCTCCTTCGCCGTGATCACCGGCCATGAGGACACCGGCAAGGGCCAGCCCGCCGTGGACTGGAAGCGGCTCGCGACGGCCGTGGACACGCTCGTCATCCTCATGGGCGTGACGGCCCTGCCCGGAATCGTGGCCGATCTCCTCGCCGGCGGCCTGTCACCGGAGACCCCCGTCGCCCTCATCCGGTGGGGAACCACGGCGGCCCAGCAGACGATCACCGGCACCCTCGGAGACATCCTCCCACGGGCGACAGGGCTTGCGCCTCCCGTCGTCGTCGTCGTCGGTGAGGTCGTCGCGCTCGGCCACCGGCTCCAGTGGTTCGAGGCCGCCGCCGGGGCCATCCCCCTCCCCGCGCTGGCCACCTGACCAGCCGCCTCGGACGGCGCGCCCCGCGCTCGCCGGCGCGCGAGCCGACGGGACCCTGAGCCCATGACGGTTGCGGACCCGCCGGAATATGAGACCATGGCGCTGGAGCGCGTGGCCGAGGCCCCGCAGGTCCGGGGGCTCGACGGCCGCCACCGATCCTCTCTCCGGGAGGCCGTTCAATGACCAGCGCGCAGAGCCCCCATCCGATGCGGATCGGCCGCGAGGGAACGACCCTCCTCGTCGTGGACGTCCAGGAGCGCCTCTTCCCAGCCATGGACGCCGACCACCGCGAGGAGGTCATGCGCAACATCAAGGTGCTGGCCACGGCGGCGCGGCGGCTCGGGCTGCCGGTGGTCGTGACCGAGCAGTACCCGAAGGGCCTCGGGCACACGCTGCCGGAGCTCAGGGAGACGCTGGGGCCCGGCGTGGAGGTATTTCCGAAGGTCGCCTTCTCCTGCGCCGCCGCCGAGGGCGTGCGCGCCCACCTGCGTGCGGCGGGCACCCGCCAGGTCGTTCTCGCGGGCATCGAGGCGCATGTCTGCGTGCTGCTGACAGCCCTCGATCTGCTCGCCGAGGGATACGGGGTCCACGTGGCGGCCGACGCCGTCACCTCCCGCACCCAGGCCAGCTGGCGGCTGGCCATGGATCAGCTCCGCCAGGCCGGGGCCGTCGTCACGAGCACCGAGACCGTGCTCTTCCAGCTGCTGGGGCAGGGCGACACCGAGGAGTTCCGCGAGTTGGCCAGACTCATCCGCTGAGATGCCGCGCTACTTCGACATCGGCTCCACCGTGCTGATCGTGGTGGGCTACGGCATCCTCGCCGAGGCGGAGGACCGGCCGACGGCCTACGAGCTCAAGCGGATGATCGACTCGCGCGGCGAGGGCACGGAGAGCCGCAGCGCCGTGGTGGTCACCGACATGTGGGTGCTGAACCAGGAGATGGCCGATCTCTTCCCGGCCATCGCCGTCGGCGGCCCCGGCGTCAACGCCTTCACGGCCCAGATCTACGAGGAGCTGCCCGTGGCCGTCGCGCGCGATCAGCGGCTCTTCGTCCAGATGAACCAGGACGCGGGCAAGCGGGTGGCGCTCTGGGGGATGGACCAGTCAGCCACCCGGGAGGCCGTGGAGCTGTTCATCAAGGATGGGCTCCTCGACCGCCTCCTGGACCTGGTCTGGCACCGCGACCGCTGAGCCCCCCGGGGCCGCGCCTATCGAGAGGCGTCCCAGCGCGCGGCGTGATAGACCGCCCGCTGCGCCTCGGTGAGGATCTCCCGGGTCCTCAGGTGATAGCGCAGGTGGACGAGCCGCAACCCGGCGCGCAGGCGCTCGCTCTCGGCCACCTGGGCCTGCAGGCTCTCCTCCGCGGCCCGCTTCGTCTCGAAGAGCGCACGCAGCCGCGCCTCGGCCTCGAGCAGCGCCGCGCCGGCCGGCCGCGACTCGGCATGCATGGCCGCGACCAGCGCCCGGACCCGTCCCTCCTGTTCGGAGGTCAGCCGGAGCCGCTCCCGCAGCTCGAGGACGTGGGTGGGCCCGGGGTAGCCGTTCCGATCTGCGGTGAAGGCCATCCCGAACCCCAGCCCCTGTCGGACCACCTCTTCGAAGCGCTCCTCGCAGCGCAGCGCCTCGATGTGCCCCTGCGGGTGCCCCGCCGTGTGCCCCGGCGCGGCTCCGCCGTGGGCCGGGCTGCTGCCGTGCGTCTGCGCCGCCGCCGAGCCGGCGAGAAGAGATGTTCCCGTGAGTAACACCCAGATGAGTGCACGCATGCTCGCCTCCTCGACGCGTCGAGTGGGGTGGGATGCGGGGCGTGGAGCCCGCGGGCTCAGCGCAGCCTGAGACCTGCGGGCGGGCGGATATTTGTGTAGGTGACGGTCCCGTCGGGATCCTCGTAGCGGTAGATGACCTGGACGGGCTCGCCGCCGCCGTGGGTCTCGAGGATCTTCCGCACGTACTGCTGCGTCTCGGGGTAGGGCGGGATGCCGCGGTAGTGGGTCACCGCGTTCTCCCCCGCGTTGTAGGCCGCCAGGGCCAGCGGCAGGTTCCCCGGGTATCGGTCCACGAGGGAGCGGAGATGACGCACGCCGCCCTCGATGTTCTGCCGGGGGTCGAAGGCGTCACGCACGCCCAGCGACGAGGCGGTTTGCGGCATGAGCTGCATGAGCCCCTGCGCCCCCTTGCGTGACATCGCCCACGGATTGAAGGCCGACTCCACGCGAATCACCGATTCCACCAGTCCCGGGCTCAGACCGTAGCGCGCCGCGATCTCGCGGATGTCCTGCGCATACTTCCCCGCCGCCCCCTCGGGGAGCCTGAGCCAGCCGGCCAGGGTCCCGGACATGCCGGGGATGCGGCGGTAGCGCGGGTCCGTGGGCGCATTGGTGAAGTGAGTGACGCCGTCCGGATCGGTGAGCCGGTAGGACCCGGCCGCGGAGACAGACGGCAGCGTGACTGCCGCGAGGCCGATGAGCAGGGGTACCAGGAGTGAGAAGATCACCGCGCCTCTATAGATAGCGAACCCGCCGGCCCCCAGGCAACGAAAAAAAGAGGCGCTCGTCGCCGGCGAGCGATTTCGCCTTGTGCTGCTGCGGGTTGCCGGTCAGTTGCTGGAGGCGAGCAGCCCCGTGTGCGCGGGCTCGGCCGGGACCTGAGCCGATTCCAGCGCCAGGGCCAGCACCTGGTCCACGGAGTCCACCAGGTGGAAGGTCATCCCCTCCCGCGCCTCCTGCGGCACGTCCTCCACGAGGTTCTTCTCGTTGCGACCGGGCAGGATCACGGTCTTGACCCCCGCCCGTCGCGCCGCCAGCACCTTCTCCTTGATGCCCCCCACCGGCAGCACGCGCCCCGACAGCGTCACCTCGCCGGTCATGGCCAGGTTCGGCCGCAGCGGACGCCGCGTGAGCAGCGACACCAGCGCGGTGAGCATGGTCACGCCGGCCGAGGGTCCGTCCTTGGGGATCGCCCCCGCCGGGATGTGGACGTGCAGGTCCGAGTGCTCCCAGAAGTCCGGCCGGATGCCGACCTCGGTGGCGTGGGAGCGGACCCAGGAGAGCGCGGCCTGCGCGGACTCCTTCATCACCTCCCCCAGCTGCCCCGTGAGCGCCAGCGTCTTGCCGCCCCGCATGCGCGTCGCCTCGATGAAGAGGATGTCGCCGCCGGCCGCCGTCCAGGCCAGGCCCACGGCCACGCCGGGCACCCGCGTGCGCTCCTCCAGCTCCTCGAAGAGGAACCTGGGGGCGCCCAGCAGCTCACCCACGAGCGCCTCCGTCACCTCCACGGCCTCGGCGTGCCCCTCGACCCGCCGCTTGGCGACCTTGCGGGTGATGGCCGCGATCTCGCGCTCCAGATTGCGCAGGCCCGCCTCGCGCGTGTAGCCGCGGATCAGCAGGCGCAGCGCCTCGTCCGTCCACCGGATGTGCTCGCCCGCGGCCAGCCCGTGGTCGGCCGTCTGCTTGGGGATCAGGTGCCGCCGGGCGATGTGGACCTTCTCCTCCTCCGTGTAGCCGGCGATCTCGATGACCTCCATCCGGTCGCGCAGCGCGGGCGGCACCGTGTCCAGGAGGTTCGCCGTGGTGATGAACAGCGCCCGGGACAGGTCGAAGGCCACGTCGACGTAATGGTCCCGGAAGGCCATGTTCTGCTCGGGGTCGAGCACCTCGAGGAGCGCCGAGGCCGGATCGCCCCGGAAGTCCATCCCGAGCTTGTCGATCTCGTCGAGCATGAACACCGGGTTCCGCGACTCGGCGCGGCGCAGCCCCTGGATGATCTGGCCGGGCAGCGCGCCGATGTAGGTGCGCCGGTGGCCGCGGATCTCCGCCTCGTCGCGCATCCCGCCCAGCGAGATGCGGTGGAACTTCCGGCCGAGCGCCCGCGCGATGGAACGCCCCAGCGAGGTCTTGCCCACGCCTGGGGGGCCCACGAAGCAGAGGATGGGGTCCTTGCCCGCGGGGCGCATCCCCTTGACCGCCAGATACTCGAGGATGCGCTCCTTGACCTTGTGGAGCCCCGAGTGGTCCTCGTCGAGGATGGCGCGGGCCGCGGCCAGATCCAGGTTGTCCTGGGTCTCCTTCGCCCAGGGCAGCGCGACCAGCCACTCGAGGTAGGTCCGCGCCACGGTGTACTCGGCGGCGGCCGGGGGCATCTTCGCCAGGCGGTCCAGCTCGCGGAGCGCCTCCTTCCTGGCCTCCTCGGTCATGCCGGCGGCCTCGATCTTCTGGCGCAGCTCGCCGATCTCCTGGCTGCGCTCGTCGCTCTCGCCCAGCTCCTTCTGGATGGCCTTGAGCTGCTCGCGCAGGTAGTACTCGCGCTGGGTCTTGCCCACCTCGGACTCCACCTGGGACTGGATCTTGGAGCCGAGCGTCAGGATCTCGACCTCCTTCGTCAGGGAGGCCACCAGCCGCTGGAGCCGCGCCTTGACGGCCGCCGTCTCCAGCAGCTCCTGCTTGACCTGCGTGCTGAGCCCGGGCAGCGCGGCCGCGATGACGTCCGCCACATGCCCGGGCTCGGCGACATGCTGCACCGCCCCCGCCAGCTCGTCGGGCAGGAAGGGCGACAGCTCGACCGTCTGGCGGAAGAGCGTGACCGCGTTCCGCATGAGGGCCTCGGTCTCGAGATCCCCGGCAGGCGGCAGCGTTTCCTCCACCGCCTCGACGCGGGCCTTGAGGAAGGGGCGCGTCTGCACCAGCTCCACGATGCGGACCCGGGCGATCCCCTGGACGAGCAGGCGGACGATGCCGTCGGGCTGCTTGCCGACCTTGAGGATCGTGGCCACGGTGCCGACGCGGTGGAGGTCGGCCTGCTGGGGGTCTTCCACGGATGGATCCCGCTGCCCGAACACGCCGATGAGCCGACCACCGCGGGCGGCGTCCTCGATCAGGCGCACGGAGGCCTCTCGCCCCGCGGCCAGGGGGGTCACCGCCTGCGGGAAGAGGACCGTGTCGCGGAGCGGCAGGATGGACAGCACCTCGGGGACGCTGCCGCCCGCTCCCAGCTCTCCAGCGGCTCCACTGCCGACCGTCGTCTCAGCCATGCGCCTCAATCCTTTCCTTTCCGGGAGCCCGTCCTAGAACGGCTCCAGCGGCGAGAGGTGGCTCGCGGCGGCTCGCACGAGAGCCTCGCCCGTCCCGCGCGCGGCCGGATCGCGCGCCTGCGCCAGGTCCGTCCGCACGTACCGCGACAGCTCCTCGAGCTGCTGCTGCATGGCGGTCATCCGGCGCCGCATCTTTAGGATGATCTCCACCCCCGCCAGATTCACCCCCAGGTCCCGCGTGAGCCGGACCAGCCGGGCGACGTCCTCCACGTCCTCGGCGGAGTACATCCGCGTCTTGCCCACGGTGCGGCTCGGCCGGATGAGTCCCTTCTTCTCGTACATGCGGAGCGTCTGGGGGTGGAGCTTGAGCATCTCTGCCACCACGCCGATCATGTAGAGGGGCTTGCTCTTGTCGCTCATGCCCGCGCCGCCGCCCGGGGCTCCCCGCGGGGCGCCTGCGGCAGGAGCCGGCCGATCTCGCGGAACAGCTCCTGGGTGCGCGCGTCGAGCCCGCGGGGGATCTCCAGCCGCACCGTGACATAGAGGTCGCCCCGTCCGTCCGCCGCCAGCCTCGGCATGCCCCGGCCCCGGATGCGGAAGACCTGGCCGCTCGTCGTGCCCGGCGGGATCACGAGGTCCACGTGGCCGTGCAGCGTGCCGACGGGAATCCGGGCGCCCAGGACGGCCTCGACGATGGTCAGCGGGAGCTCGCAGTAGAGGTTGTCCCCCTTGCGGGTGAAGACGGGATCGTCGTGCACCCGCGTGATGACGATGAGGTCGCCGCGGGGGCCGCCGAAGGGACCCGCGTGGCCCTCGCCCGGGACGCGCAACTGGGCGCCCGTGTCCATGCCGGGCGGTATGGGGACCCGGACCACCGCGCGCTGACGGCTGGCGCCGCGTCCCCGGCAGGCCGGACATGCCTCCGTCACTCGCTCCCCGAGCCCGTCGCAGGCCGGGCAGCGCTCGGCGTGCGCGGCCGTCTCGCCGACCCATACCAGGCCGGCGCCGCCGCAGTGCCCGCAGCGCAAGGCCGGCGCCCCGGGCCTCGCCCCCGTGGCACCGCAGCCCTCGCAGGCCGACAGCCGGTCCACGGCCAGGTCAGCCGCGATCCCCGTCACTGCCTGGTGGAAGGCGAGTTCCACGGGAACATGCAGGTCCTCCCCTCGGCGTCCGTCCCGGTGCGACTGCCCCGCGCCTGCCTCCCGCGCGGCCTGTCCGGCCCCCGATCCATGACGGTCATAGAGCATCCTCGCCGAGGGATCGCTCAGGACCCGGTAGGCCGCGGAGATTTCCTCGAACAGCGCCTGGGCCTCGCGGTCCCACAGGTTGACGTCCGGCGAGTAGCGCCGAGCCAGTCCCTGATACGCCCGGCGGATCTGCGCCTGCGAGGCGTCGAGGCTGACGCCCAGCACCGCGTAGTAGTCCCTCATGGTTCCTCACCCGGCACGGGCACCCGGGCTGGCGCCCGCCCGTGCCCGACGGATTCGCGGGCTCGCTTCTTCACTCACGCTTCGCGAGTCGCTCGCGGCCCGCTACTTCTTCTCGCCGAGGTCCTTGAACTCGGCGTCGATGACATCGCCCTTGGCCGCGCCGCCCTCCTGGCCACCGCCGGGTGCGCTGCCGCCGGAGGCGCCCGGGGCCGCCGCCTGGGCCTCGCGGTACATGATCTCCGCGAGCTTGTGCGAGGCGCGGGTCAGCACCTCCTGCGCGCGCTTGATCCGCTGGAGGTCGTCGCCCTTGAGGGCCTCGCGGGCCTCCCCCAGCGCTCCCTCGATGGCCTGCTTGTCCTCGGCCGGAATCTTCTCCGCATGCTCGCGCAGGGTGCGCTCGGTCCCGTAGACGAGCGAGTCGGCCTGGTTCCTGAGCTCGATCTCCTCGCGGCGCCGAGCGTCCTCGGCCGCGTTCGCCTCGGCCTCCTTCTTCATCCGCTCGATCTCGTCCTTGGTGAGCGTGGACGAGGCCGTGATGGTGATGTTCTGCTGCTTCCCCGTCGCCTTGTCCCTCGCCGAGACGTTCACGATGCCGTTGGCGTCGACGTCGAAGGCCACCTCGATCTGCGGCACGCCGCGCGGCGCCGGGGGGATCCCGTCAAGGTGGAAGCGCCCGAGCGTCCGGTTGTCCCGTGCCATGGGTCGCTCGCCCTGGAGGACGTGCACCTCCACGGACGGCTGGCTGTCCGAGGCCGTGGTGAACACCTCGCTCTTCTTCGTGGGGATCGTCGTGTTGGCCTCGATGAGCCTCGTCATCACGCCCCCCAGCGTCTCGATGCCCAGCGACAGCGGCGTGACGTCCAGCAGCAGCAGGTCCTTCACCTCACCCGTGAGCACCGCCGCCTGGATGGCGGCGCCCACCGCCACCACCTCGTCGGGGTTCACCGACCTGTTGGGCTCCTTGCCGAAGAGCGCCCGGACCTCCTCCTGCACCTTGGGCATCCGGGTCTGGCCGCCCACCAGGATCACCTCGTCGATGTCGGCCGGCGTCACCCCCGCCTGACGCATCGCCTCGCGGCAGGGCGCCAGGCTCCGCTCGACGAGGTCGGCCACCAGCGACTCGAGCTTGGCCCGGGTGAGCGTGAGCACGAGGTGCTTCGGCCCCGTGGCGTCGGCCGTGACGAACGGCAGGTTGACCTCGGTCTGCAGCGTCGTGCTGAGCTCGCACTTGGCCTTCTCCGCCGCCTCCTTGAGCCGCTGGAGCGCCATGCGGTCCTTCCGGAGATCGATGCCGTTGTCCCGCTTGAACTCGTCCGCGATCCAGTCGATGATCCGCTGGTCGAAGTCGTCGCCGCCCAGATGGGTGTCACCGTTGGTCGCCTTGACCTCGACGACGCCCTCGCCGATCTCCAGGATGGAGATGTCGAAGGTGCCGCCCCCCAGGTCGTACACGGCAATGGTCTCGTCCTTCTTCTTGTCCAGGCCGTAGGCCAGCGCCGCCGCCGTGGGCTCGTTCACGATCCGCAAGACCTCCAGCCCGGCGATGGCGCCGGCGTCCTTCGTGGCCTGCCGCTGGCTGTCATTGAAGTAGGCGGGGACGGTGATGACGGCCCTGGTCACCTTCTCGCCCAGGTAGGCCTCGGCGGCCTCCTTGAGCTTCCGGAGCACCAGCGCCGAGATCTCCGGCGGCGAGTACACCTTCCCCCGGATCTCGACGCGGGCGTCCCCGTTCTGGGCCTTCATGACCTTGTACGGCACCAGCTTGATCTCCTGGAGCACCTCGTCGTGGTGACGCCCCATGAAGCGCTTGATGGAGAACACGGTGTTCTCGGGGTTGGTGATGGCCTGACGCTTGGCCACCTGACCGACGAGCGTCTCCCCCTCCTTCGTGAATGCCGCCACCGAGGGCGTCAGGCGGCTCCCCTCCTGGTTGGGGATGACGGTCGGGTCGCCGCCCTCCACGACGGAGACCACCGAGTTGGTCGTTCCCAGGTCGATGCCGATCACCTTCGCCATGAGTCATGTCTCCTGTTCGGGTTGCTGCGCTGGTCTCTCCCGGGACGGAGCCGGCGGGGCAGCTCTGCCGTCACCACGAGATCGTCCTTCGTCTGGTACATGTCCACAGCCGGGGCCCAGGCTCTGTCGACGCCGCCCAGGGGGCTTGGCCGGCCGAAGACGCCGTCGAAGAGACGATTCACCTCCCACCGCTCGACCCCCTCATTCATCGGATGCCACCTCAAGGTGGCTATACACAAGCCTCCTTCGCCGGGTATCCTCAACTCCGGCAATCCAATATCTAAGCCTGTTTCATATATATTCCCTGAGTGCGTTCGTGTCAAGATCTCGTGGCAAGAAATCCCTAACACTACGGAAGTGCTCGAATCTTTGACGCATTGGGAGGGCTGGTGCTAAGGTCTTCCTGATGAGGATAGGCTGCTTCGGTTGCCTCACCCTGGTCGTGACGATTCTGGTCGTGGTCGTCGCCGCGGCTGGCTTCCTGTTCCTCTCGGGAAACATCGCGGCAGCGCCGGAGTTCTCGCCCACCCGCTTCACCAGGGGCGACGGCTTCTCGGCGCAGCAGAAGCTCTACGAGATCGTCCTCAGACAGTCCGGCCGATCCACCCGCCAGGACGACGTGGTCTTGACGCAGCAGGAAGTCAACGCCTTCCTGGCAATCCATCTCGCAGAGGCCGCCGATCTGCCCTTCAATCCGCTGAGCGTGAAGTTCACTGGAGGGCTCATGGAGGTGAGGGGCCAGACAGCGCTCAGGAACCTGCTCCAGGGACCCCCGTTGGCGCAGCTCCTCCCGTATCTGCCGACGGAGAGGATCGAGCGTCCCATCTGGGTGACGATCAAGGGGCGGATCGTGATCGAGCCGGGGCCCGCCGGCGCCACCCGGAGCTATGGACGGGTGCACCTCACCGAGTTCGACCTGGGACAGCAGCCCGTGGGAACGTGGCTGCTCTCAGTGATGCTCGGGCCCACGGGCGGCCGCCTGCTGCGATGGCAGGTGCCGGCCGTGGTCCAGGGGGTGAGGATCGAGGAAGGCCGAGTCGTCATCCACACCCGCTGAGGCTGGCGCGGCCTCACCCGGGGCGGCCGGCCCTCCTCGTGGCCTGGACATAGCGCATCTGCAGGTCGTAGAGGACATCCTCCAGGAAGCGGCTTTCCTGCTCGGTCCGGTTGCCCTCGGTCTTGGCTCGCAGCAGCAGCAGGGTTTCGATGGCCTCCTGCGCCTGCTCGAAGTCCACGCGCTGCGCTCCCGTCACCGGGTCCGGGGCGGCGCCGAGACCGATGAGGGCAGAGCTGGCAAACATGACGAAGAGCCCGCTCAGATCGGCCTCCCCGGGCGGCTCCTCGCGCGGGCCGGGGCGCGGGGGCGGAGCCGACGCGGAGGGGGTCGGGCCTGGAGGCGGAGGTGGCGTCGGGGCCGGCCCGCGCCCCTCCGTGAACTCGCGTTCGAGGCCTCGCCGGTCCGTGACCTTGAAGCCCTCTTCCTCGGCGGTCATTTCGATGGCTCTCCCGGGCCTGCGCCCGTGCTTTGGCCTGACCTGCCCCCAGCCGCGCTCTCCCGGAGGGCGAGGCGCGCGCGCAGCGCCGTCCGCCCGAACCTAACACGTCCGTCGAACTCCTTACAAGGAGCGGCGCCCTTGTGTATAATGCCGATCACCTCCAGGATCGTCCATGGCTGACGCCGCCGGTGCCCTCTTCGAATCCCTGCTCTCCGTCATGACCCGCCTCAGGGCGGAAGGCGGCTGTCCCTGGGACCGCGAGCAGACGCGGGAGTCCCTCAAGCCGTACCTGATCGAGGAGGCCTACGAGGCCCTCGAGGCCATCGACGAGGGCTCCCCCGAGCACATCATGGAGGAGCTCGGCGACGTTCTCTTCCAGGTGGTGTTCCACTGCCAGGTGGCGAGCGAGCAGGGCGAGTTCACCATGGCCCATCTGCTGGCACGGCTCCACGACAAGATGGTCCGCCGCCACCCGCACGTCTTCGGCGATGGCGCCGTGGCGAACGCCCAGGAGGCGCTGAGCCAGTGGGAGCGCATCAAGCGGGGCGAGGGCGGCAGCGAGGGCGGGCCCCGGTCAGCCCTGGAGGGCGTCCCGCGGAATCTCCCCGCGCTGCTCAGAGCCCAGCGGCTGCAGAGCAAGGCCGGGCGCCTCGGCTTCGACTGGCCGAGCTGGGAGGAGGCGTGGGCCAAGGTGCGCGAGGAAGTGGGGGAACTCGATCGCGCCGCGGCCGAGGGCAACGCCCAGCAGGTGCGTGAGGAGCTGGGCGACCTGCTCTTTTCCATGGTCAACGCGGCCCGGCTCCTCGGCGTCGACGCCGAGGACTGCCTGAGGCAGGCCGCCGAGAAGTTCACCCGTCGCTTCAAGGAGGTGGAGGCTGCGATGAGGGCCACGGACCGCACGGTGGGCGAGGCGTCACCGGAGCAGCTGGACCTGACGTGGGAAGCGGTGAAGTCCCGCGAGCTCGGGCGCGGGACGGGGTCCGGGGGCGCGCCATGAAGGTCAAGCTCGGATCCGCCACCGTCTCGGTCGCGCGCGGCGACATCACCGACGCCGAGGTCGACGCCATCGTCAACGCGGCCAATTCCCAGCTCTGGATGGGCGCCGGCGTCGCGGGGGCCATCAAGCGCAAGGGCGGCACGGTGATCGAGGAGGATGCCGTGAGGCAGGGCCCCATCGAGGTGGGGGAGGCTGTCCTCACCGTCGCCGGCAACCTGGCGGCCACGCACGTCATTCACGCGGCGACCATGGGGGGCGATCTCAGGACCGACCCGGAGAAGATCGCCGCGGCGACCAGGGCGAGCCTCGCCATCGCCGAGAAGCACCGGCTGTCGTCCATCGCCTTCCCGGCCCTCGGGAGCGGGGTCGGCGGGGTCCCGCCCGAGAAGTCGGCCCAGGCGATGGTGGCAGTTCTCGTGGAGCATCTCAAGGGGGGCAAGTCGAGTCTGCAGAAGGTCCTGTTCGTCCTCTACCAGGACGAGGCCCACAAGGCATTTACGGATGTGCTGAAAAAGGCGGGTGGAGTACAATGACCGGACCGGACCCCGAGAACGGGCCCGGACGCGATGGCGGAACCGAAACTAGGGCAACCGGTTAGCCGACGTCTCGGGGACCTCCTGGTTCGCGAAGGGCTCATCAACCAGGAGCAGCTCCAGCGCGCCCTCGCCGAGCAGAAGGGGAGCAACGAGAAGCTCGGCTCCATCCTGGTCCGCCACAACGTCATCACCGACGACCAGCTGATCGCCTTCCTCTCCAAGCAGTACGGCATCCCCTCCATCACGCTGTCCCAGCTCGACATCGACGCCGACGTCCTCAAGCTCGTTCCGGCCCCGATCGCCAAGAAATACGAGGTCCTCCCCATCAAGCGGGCGGGCAACTCCCTGACGCTGGCCATGGCCGACCCCACCAACGTCTTCGCGGTGGACGACGTGGGGTTCATGACCAACCTCCAGGTCGTCCCGGTGGTCGCCTCGCAGGGGGCCATCCGCAAGGCCATCGACCGACTCTACGAGGCGCAGGGCTCGGGGATGGCCGAGGTCATCTCGGAGATGGAGGGGAGCGCCGGCGACGTCGAGGTCGTCGAGGGCGACGAGGAGTCATGGGCGAAGGCCGACATCTTCGAGCTGAAGGAGTCGGCGGACGAGGCCCCGGTGGTGCGCCTCGTGAACATGATCCTGGTGGACGCCATCCGGCGCGGGGCGTCGGACATCCACCTGGAGCCCTACGAGAAGGTCTTCCGCGTCCGCTTCCGCGTGGACGGGGTGCTCCACGAGATCATGACGCCGCCCAAGCGGCTCGAGGCAGCGCTCACCTCCCGCGTGAAGATCATGTCGAACCTGGACATCGCCGAGCGGCGGCTGCCCCAGGACGGGCGGATCAAGCTCCGGTACAGCCAGCGCGAGATCGACTTCCGGGTCTCCACCCTGCCGACGATCTTCGGCGAGAAGACCGTCATGCGCATCCTGGACAAGGAGTCGCTCCAGCTGGACCTGACCATGCTCGGCTTCGATCCCTGGAGCCTCGAACAGTTCACGAAGGCCATCCACCAGCCCTACGGCATGATCCTCATCACGGGGCCGACGGGCTCGGGCAAGACGACGACGCTGTACTCGGCCATCCACAACATCAACTCCCCCGACGTCAACATCATGACGGCGGAGGACCCCGTCGAGTACAACCTCAAGGGCGTCAACCAGGTCCAGGTCAATGAGGGGGTCGGGCGGACGTTCGCCGCGGCGCTGCGCTCCTTCCTGCGCCAGGACCCGGACATCATCCTCGTCGGCGAAACGCGCGACCTGGAGACGGCCCAGATCGGCATCCGCGCCGCCCTCACGGGCCATCTCGTCCTCTCCACGCTGCACACCAACGACTGCCCCTCCACCGTCGCCCGGCTCCTGGACATGGGCATCCCGCCTTTCCTCGTCTCCTCGGCGCTGACGCTCATCCTGGCGCAGCGCCTCGGGCGCAAGATCTGCAAGGACTGCAAGCAGCCCTATGAGGCGGACGAGGAGAGCCTGACCCCCTACGGGCATGTGCCCCAGGGGCTCGGCAAGGTGCAGTTCCACAAGGGCAAGGGCTGCCACACCTGCAGCTTCACCGGCATGAAGGGGCGCGTGGCCGTCTACGAGGTGATGCCCGTCAGCGAGGAGCTGCGGGAGCTGATCCTGCGCAACGCGCCCAGCGCGGAGATCCGCGAGCTGGCCCTCTCCCAGGGCATGAAGACGCTCCGCCAGAACGCGCTGCAGAAGGTCCTTGACGGGGTGACCACTCTGGAGGAAGTGCTCCGGGTGACGCTGGCATGACCGGGCCCGACCCCACGCCGAACGCGAGGTAGCCCATGGCCGCCACGATGCACGACCTCCTGAGCATCATGATCGAGCGGGGCGCCTCCGACGTGCACATCACGACGGGCACCTATCCGCAGATCCGCCTGCACGGCAAGCTCACGCCGCTCAACCAGTTCGAGGTGCTGATGCCCCAGGACACCCAGCGGTTGGCCTACAGCGTCCTCAACGAGGGGCAGAAGCAGAAGTTCGAGGAGGAGAACGAGCTGGACCTCTCGTTCGGGATCCAGGGGCTCGCGCGCTTCCGGTGCAACGTCTACCGGCAGCGTGGCGCCGTCGCCGCGGCCATCCGCGTCATCCCGTTCAAGATCCGGACGTTCGCGGAGCTCGCGCTGCCGCCCATCGTCGAGCAGCTGGCGGACCGGCCCAAGGGCCTGATCCTGGTCACGGGCCCCACGGGCTCCGGCAAGTCCACGACGCTGGCGGCCATGGTCGACAAGATCAACTCCGAGCGCAGCGAGCACATCATGACGATCGAGGACCCCATCGAGTTCGTCCACCAGCACAAGAAGTGTCTGGTGAACCAGCGGGAGGTGTTCTCGGACACGCAGTCGTTCAAGAACGCCCTGAAGTCGATCCTGCGCCAGGACCCGGACGTCGTCCTCGTCGGCGAGATGCGCGACCTCGAGACCATCGCCGCGGCGCTCACGATCGCCGAGACGGGCCACCTGACCCTCGGCACGCTGCACACCAACTCTTGCGCCCAGACCATGAACCGCGTCATCGACGTGTTCCCCACGAGCCAGCAGGGCCAGGTCCGCGCCCAGCTCTCCCTGGTGCTCGAGGGGGTGCTCTCCCAGCAGCTCATCCCCACGGCCGACGGGCGGGGGCGGGCCATGGCGCTGGAGATCATGGTCACGACCCCCGCCGTCCGCAACCTGATCCGGGAGGAGAAGATCCACCAGATCTACTCCGCGATGCAGGCGGGGCAGAAGTTCGGGATGCAGACGATGAACCAGTCCCTGGCGGAGCTGGTGCAGAAGCGGCGCATCAGCCGCGAGGAGGGCCTGAACCGGAGCACGATGCCCGAGGAGCTGGACCAGCTGCTCAAGGCCGGAGGCCTGGGGCCATCCGCGGCCGCGGCCACCGGCGGCGGCTCGCCCTTCGGGCGGCGCTGAGGAGAACCCACCATGCCGGTCTTCACCTACACGGGGCGGGGAGCGCGGGGACTCAGCACCGGGGAGATCGAGGCCCCGGACCGGACGGCGGCGGTGGGAGAGCTGCGGAGCCGCGCCATCCTGGTCACGAAGATCGAGGAGAAGGCGGGCGGCAAGACGGTCGTCAAGTTCGGCGGCAAGGTCAAGGACCGCGAGATGGCGATCTTCACCCGGCAGTTCTCCACGATGATCGACGCCGGGCTGCCGCTGGTGCAGTGCCTGAACATCCTGGCCGAGCAGAGCGATTCCAAGACGCTGCGCGGCGTCACCGCCAACGTGGCCCGACACGTGGAGGCCGGCTCGACCCTGGCCGAGGCACTGCGGCGCCACCCGCGGACCTTCGACGATCTCTTCACCAACCTGGTCCAAGTGGGCGAGGCGGGCGGTATCCTCGACGTGGTGCTCCAGCGCCTCGCCGTGTACATCGAGAAGGCCGCCGCGCTCAAGCGGAAGGTGAAGGCGGCCATGGTCTATCCCTCGACGATCATCGGCGTGGCCTTCCTGATCGTCATCTTCATGCTCACCTTCGTGATCCCGACCTTCGCCACGATGTTCAAGAACCTCGGGGCGGACCTGCCGCTGCCCACGCAGATCGTCCTCTGGCTGTCGGACTTCGTGCGCGGCTACATCATCTTCATCATCCTCGGGGTGATGGGCGCGGTGTACCTGCTGCGACGGTACTACAGGACCGAGACCGGCAGGGCGACCGTCGACGCGCTGCTGCTCAAGCTGCCGGTCTTCGGTGTCCTGATCCGCAAGGTCGCGGTCGCGCGCTTCACCCGGACCTTCGGGACCCTGGTGTCCTCGGGCGTCCCCATCCTCGAGGGCCTGCGCATCACCGCCCGGACCGCCGGCAACAAGGTGGTGGAGAAGGCGGTCATGCAGTGCCGCGCCGCGGTGACCGCCGGGAAGACCCTGGCCGAGCCGCTCAAGACCTCCGGCGTCTTCCCGCCCATGGTGACGCAGATGATCGCCGTGGGAGAGCAGACCGGCGCGCTGGACGCGATGCTGAACAAGATCGCCGACTTCTACGATGACGAGGTGGACACGGCGGTCGGCGCCCTGACCGCGTTGCTGGAGCCGCTCATGATCGTCATCCTGGGCGTGATCATCGGCGGTCTGGTCGTGGCCATGTACCTGCCGATCTTCCGCCTGGTCACGCTGATCAAGTAGCGCGGCCATCGTGGCTCACCCGGCAGGGCTGCTCCGGCCTTCCCTCCAGGGGCTCGGCTGGGCGCGGCTCGCGATGGCCGCGCTCGTGTTCGGCGCAGGCACCGCCCTCTGGTACGCCGACGCCCTGCCCTTCCAGTTCCCGCTCTTCCTCCTGGCCGCGGGGGGCAGCGCGCTCACCTCGCTGCCCCTGCTGCTGGGCCCGCTGCGGATCCCGGACCCCCGCCGCTTCGCCTGGCTCCAGCTCTCGCTGGACGTGGTCCTGGTCACGGCCATCGTGGCCACCAGCGGCGGCCCGCGGTCGCTCTTCACCTTCGTCTACGTGCTCCTGGTCATGGAGGGCTCCTTCCTCCTCTCGCGGGTCGGGGGCATGGTCGTGGCCGGACTGTCGAGCCTCCTCTACATCGGCCTCGTGCTCGGCAAGACGATCCTCCCGCTCGTCGACCTCATGGAGCCCACCGAGACCACGGCGCTGGAGATCCTGACCGTGTTCGTGAACGCGGGTGTGCTCATGATCAGTGCCATCGTGGCCGGCTCACTCGCCGAGCGCTACCAGCTGGCCCGGCGGGACCTGGAGGTGCAGCAGCGGCACCTGTCGGACGTCCAGGCCTTCCGGGACCTGATCTTCGAGTCCGTGGGCACGGGGCTCATCGGCGTGGACCCCGAGCACCGCGTCACGGCGTTCAACCGGGCCGCCGAGGCCATCACCGGCGTCGCGGCGGCCCAGGCCCTCGGCCAGCCGTGGGCGTCGATCTTCGGCGGCGCCGTGGATCTGGAAGCGGTGCGGGCGGCCGTGGCGGGCGGCGGCCAGTCGCAGCGCCACGAGATCCAGCTCCGGCGGCGCGACGGGCGCGTCGTCCCGGTGGGCATCTCCTTCTGGCTGCTCAAGTCGGGCGAGGGCGGCGCGGCAGGGGTCATCGGCGTCTGCCAGGACCTCTCCTCCATCAAGCAGATGGAGGAGCGGGTGCGCCAGGCCGATCGGCTGGCCACGGTGGGGCGGCTGTCGGCGAACATCGCCCACGAGATCCGCAACCCCCTGGCCTCGGTGTCGGGCGCCATCGAGGTGCTGGCCCGCGAGCTCCCGCCGGACACGACGCGCAGCCGGCTCGTGGAGATCGTGCTGCGGGAGTCGGAGCGGCTCAACCGGCTGATCTCCGACTTCCTCGAGTACGCGCGGCCGGCGCCCCTCACCCTGGTCGACGTCGACGCGGCGAAGGTGCTCGACGAGGTGCTGCTGCTCCTCGAGCACCGGCCCCTCCCCGCCGGGGTCAAGGTGATCCGGGAGTACGGCAAGAGCCTGTGGATCCGGGCCGACCCGCAGCAGCTCCGCCAGGCCCTCTGGAACCTCTGCATCAACGCCGTGCAGTCCATGCCCGACGGCGGCGAGCTCCGGGTCGGGGGCCGGCGGCGACAGGAGGCCCGGGAGGCGCCGGCGCTGTCCATCTGGGTGACCGACAGCGGGCAGGGAATCTCCGAGAAGGACCTGCCCCACATCTTCGAGCCCTTCTACTCGACGAAGGCGGAGGGCAGCGGCCTCGGGCTGGCGCTGGTCTACCGCATCGTGCAGGATCACGGTGGGGACGTCGACGTGCGCAGCTGGCCGGGCACGGGCACGACCTTCACGCTGAGCCTGCCGGCCATCGAGGGACAGGGGTAGGGGAAGCGCGTGCCTGCGGGCTGCCCCGTGCTAGGCTATGGCCCCAGCCGGGGAGAGCGCGTCGGCAGCCCCCGCCGCCGCCCCGGACCGAGGGCGATCCCATGAGCGAAGCGCGAGTGCTGGTGGTGGACGACGAGAAGAGCATGCGTGAGCTGCTCGCCATCACCCTGGAGCGGCAGGGCTACGACGTCAGCGTGGCCGAGGACGGCGAGACGGCCATCGGGGCGGTGCGGCGAGACGGCTTCGACGTGGTCGTCACCGACCTGCGGATGCCCAACGCCGACGGCCTGCAGGTGCTCCGCGCGGCCAAGGAGCACTCTCCCGAGACCGTCGTGATCGTGATCACCGCCGTCGGGTCCACGGAGACCGCCGTCGAGGCCATGAAGCTCGGGGCCTACGACTACATCACCAAGCCGTTCAAGCTGGACGAGATCCACCTGATCATCCGGCGGGCGCTGGAGCGCAAGCGCCTCCGCGACGAGAACCTCTACCTCCGCAAGCAGCTCGAGACCCAGCACCGCTTCGACAACATCGTCGGCAAGAGCGCCGGCATGGCGGAGGTCTTCGACACCATCCGGAAGATCGCCGACAGCCCCTCGACGGTCATGGTCTCGGGCGAGAGCGGGACGGGCAAGGAGCTGGTGGCGCGTGCCATCCACTTCAACAGCCAGCGGCGCAGCAAGCCCTTCGTGTCGGTGAACTGCGGGGCGATCCCGGAAGCCCTGATGGAGTCCGAGCTGTTCGGCCACGTCAAGGGCGCCTTCACCGGCGCCGTCGCCAACAAGGTGGGGCTCTTCTCCGCGGCCGAGGGCGGCACGCTGTTCCTCGACGAGATCACCGAGATCCCGGCGCTGCTGCAGGTCAAGCTCCTGCGCGCGATCCAGGAGCGGGAGATCCGGCGCGTCGGGGATACCCGCGACGTCAAGGTGGACGTGCGCCTCATCGCCGCCTCGAACCGGGAGCTGGAGCAGGCCGTGAGCGAGGGAGTGCTCCGGGAGGACCTCTTCTACCGGCTGAACGTCATCCCGATCCACCTCCCGCCCCTGCGCGAGCGGCGCGAGGACATCCCGCTCCTGGTCGCCCACTGCCTCCAGAAGTTCGGGCGCCAGCTGAGCCGGGAGGTGCGGGGGGTGACCCCGGAGGCCCTGGCCATCCTCGAGCGCTACCACTGGCCGGGCAATATCCGGGAGCTGGAGAACGTGCTGGAGCGGGCCATCGTGCTCGGCTCGGGCGAGGCGCTCGGCGCCGATGCCCTGCCTGAGGCCGTCCGGCGGGAGCGCCCCGTGAAGGCCCTCGAGGTGGAGCTCCCGGAGGACGGCATGGACCTCGAGGCCACGCTCGACGCCCTCGAGCGCCGGTACCTGCAGCGAGCCCTGGATCGGAGTGGGGGGGTGCAGACCAGGGCGGCCGAGCTGCTGCGGATGACCTTCCGCCAGTTCCGGTACAAGCTGCAGAAACACACGATGACCCGCCGGGGGACAGCCCCGGAGGAGTGACATTCTTCGGCTCCGAGGTTACAGCGCGCGTCACCCGGAAGCCGCTCGCATGGTCCGGTCACCGCTTACCGACTCGGCCCGGCGCGCCTGAAAAGTCACGGTCTTGGGTGGCCTCGTACCTGTCTGTGGCTTGAGAAATGAGGCACAACTGTCGGCGGGCCGACGCTTCCGCGGCTACCGCGACGTGGCACCTTCCCTGCATCGGTCTTGACCGGTCGGCCTCTCTTCTCAAGCGCTCGGGCCGGCCCAGACAACGACATAAAGGGGGACACACGACACCATGTTGAGCTTCTGGCACAAGAGACGGAAAGTCCTGGGGGGACAGCGCGGCTTCACCCTCATCGAGCTC
>MGBV01000100.1:0-156 GCA_001788415.1 Candidatus Rokubacteria bacterium GWC2_70_16
AGCCAGCCCCCGGAGGAGATTCTCGGCCCAGCGGAGCCCGCCGGCGACGGCCGCCTCCTCGCCGGGCTCCCAGGCGAACTCGAAGATGGCCGGGCAGTTAGGCCGCGCGGCCAGGATCGGGGCCACGGCCCGCTCGAGATCCAGCCAGCCGTCCGC
>MGBV01000100.1:166-6495 GCA_001788415.1 Candidatus Rokubacteria bacterium GWC2_70_16
GCCGGGCTGAGCGGCAGGTGCCCCCCGCGCTGGTAAGTCTCCATGTCGCGCGCCGCCCAGAGGTGCATGGAGCGGGCGTGGGGAGCGAGGATCTCGATTTCCCGGTAGGCGGCGCGGCCCCGCGCCTGGGCGATGAGCCAGAGGTGTCCGACGTCCAGGCACAGCCCCAGCTCCGGGAAGGCCTGCGCCAGCCGGGCGAACTGCTCGGCCCGGTGGAAACCGCCCAAGTAGCCCCCGCACTCGACGTGGATCGCGATGCCGTGGGCGCGCGACAGGGCCGCGAGCCTGGCGCCCGCGTCGTGGGCCAGGGCCTCGGCCCGGGCCTCCGACAGCACGTCGTCGGTCCAGTTCAGGTGGGTGACGAGGTACTCGGCGCCGAGCGCCACCGCCGCCCTGAGCGTCCCCTCGAGATCGGCGAAGCCCTGCTCGCGCTCGGGCGAGTCGGCCAGGAAGAAGACGGCCGACGGGTCGCGCCCGGGCTCCTCGCGGCACAGGGGCGCGTGGACGCTGAACGGCCAGGGGGAGCAGAGCAGGTGGACGTCGAGAGCCGGCAGGCGCTCGGGGGCCATGTCGAAGACCTCGAAGCGGTCGAGCCCGCGGTGGATGGCGCTGGCCGCCGGGAACGTCACGTCGGCCGGGCTCCCACCGTGATGCCGGCGATGCGCTCGGCCGGGATCACCACCGCGGCCTGGTCGAGGTGGCCGAGCCCGAGGCCCCGCATCTCCACGTAGCATTGATGCGCCGTGCTGGCGAGCAGCAGGCGCGCCGTGAGGGCGCGGCCCGCGGCCAGCGCGCACTCGAGATCCTTGGCCGCGAGGTCAGCCGTGAAGGAGGCATCGAAAGCCCGGGCCAGCATGGCCGGGCCTGCCTGCTCCAGCGTCCGCGAGCGGCCCGAGGACGTGGACAGGACCTCCAGGAGCCGCGCGGGATCGAGGCCGCCCTTGGCGCCGAGGACGACCGCCTCCGCCACCGCCGCGTACGCCACGCCGGTGAGCACCTGGTTGCAGAGCTTGGCGAGATGGCCGCTGCCGGCGGGCCCCATGTGATGGATGCGGGCGCCGAGCGCCTGCAGCACCGGCCGGCAGCGCTCGAGGGCGCGCGCCTCCCCTCCCACCATGATGGTGAGCGTGCCTCGCGCCGCACCCTCGGGCCCTCCGCTGACGGGGGCGTCGAGGTAGTCCACGCCGCGGGCGCGGGCGGCGGCGGCCACGCGGCGGCTGGTCTCCGGATCGATGGTGCTCATCTCCACGAGCGCGCTGCCCGGACGCGCCCCCGCGAGCACGTCGGCCGCCACCGCCTCGACGTCAGCCGGGCGCGGCAGGCAGGTCAGCACGCAGTCGGAGCCGGCGGCGAGGGCGGCCGGGGAGTCGGCCACGGCGGCCCCGCGCGCGGCCAGCGCGGCGAGGCTCGCCGGGCGGCGGGCCCACAGCGTGAGGGGAAGACCGGCGTCGAGGAGGCGCCCGGCCATGGGGCCGCCCATGCGCCCGAGGCCTATCATCCCCACGCGCATCATCCGTGGCGCTCCGTGTACTCCTGGGCCAGCGCCGCGTAGATCCGGTCCCCCTCGGGCGTGGGCGCCTCGGCCCGGCGGATCTCGGGCCAGCGCGCCTTCGGCAGCTTCACGTAGAGGGGGAAGGTGCGTTGCAGCCCCTTGATCTCGTCGGGCGACAGATGCGGCATCCGCATGATGGTCTCCTTGCGGTAGTCGCCGGCCACCTCGTCGGGGGAGATGTAGCCCTCCGCCTCGGCGATCTCCCTGAGCCGGGTGCCATGGTAGGGGTTGTAGATGGCGCACATCACGCCGTTGACCCGCGGGAAGCGCCGGTTGAGCTCGATGGTCTCGAAGATCAGGTCGCGCGTCTCGGTGGGAAAGCCGATCACGTTGTTGGCGCTCACCCGCAACCGCGAGTCGGCCAGGATTCCCATGGCCCGGACCATCTTGTCGTTGGGGATGTTCCGGTTCATGAAGCGCCGGCGGAATTCATGGCTGCCGCTCTCGACGCCGATGGAGATGCCCTCGCAACCGCAGCGCTCGAGGAGGGCGACCTTCTCCCGCGTGATGGACTCCGGACGCGCCTCGACCCAGAAGGGCAGACCCACCGCGGGGTAGAGGTCGGCGAACTGCTCGAGGCGCTGGCGCGTCGTGGTGAGGAAGCTCTCGGCCACGAGGTAGGCGAACTCGAGCCCGTAGCGCTTCTTCTTGTCGAGCATCTCGCGGACCAGCACGGGGATGGACTTCTCGCGGAAGTAGCCGCCCTGCTCGGCGTAGAGGCGGTTGAGCCCGTAGTTGACGCAGTACATGCAGGAGTACGGGCAGCCCCGGTTCATCTCGAAGGTGCCGGTCACCCAGATCCGGCCCCCCATGGGCTTGAAGAAGCGCTCGCGCTCCCAGATCTCCCAGTCCTGCTCGGGCAGGTCGTCGAGCCGCACCAGGGGGGCCAGCGCGTTGCGCTCCACACCGCCGTTCTTGATCCACAGGTTCGGGATCCCCGACGGACGGCGGCCGTGGGCCAGGGCGCGGGCCAGCTCGCGGATCGCCACCTCGCCCTCGCCCACGCAGAGCATGTCGAGCTCGGGCGCGCCGACGATGCGCTCCGCCGCGAAGGTGGCGTGGACATTCCCCCAGATGCGGGGCACCTCGGGGCGGTAGTCGGCGATGGCCCGGGCGAGATCCAGCGCCAGCCGGTGCGTGCACTCGATCACCGAGAAGCCGATCAGGTCGGGCTCCCACCCGGCCACCAGCGCGCGGAAATCGTCCTCGGCGGCGCCGGGCTTCGGGTGGATGCCCAGCTCGCTGAAGCTGGTGCGCTTCACCTGGAGCGTCATGGCCCGGGCCTCGTCGCCGGTCACGAAGTCCGCGGGGCGGTAGAAGGTGGTGTCGAAGCAGCGGACCTGGCACCCCTCGGCCTTGAGGACGGCGGAGAGAAGAGACACGCCCGCCGGGATGAGGTTGTCCATGGGGGTGTTGCAGTTGACCAGCAGGACGCGGAGACCGTTGGCGCTCATGGGTTTGGCAGTCAACGAGCGCCCACGGTATCAGCCGCACGCTAGCCTCGACATCACCCGAACGAACTAATTGCCTAGCGCAGACGACTGGCCATGCTGACCCTCGCCGAGGCGCGCACCGCCCCGGGGATCGAGAGCCGAGGGCATGATCCGCGCCGGCGACGCCGTCCGGACCGCGTAAAGACCAAGGGCGCGGTGGGTGGCCACCGCGCCCCTCAGCCTCTCAGCTCAGCCGGACCGGCCCGCTACCAGCGGAACGGCTTCTTCGACGGGGGCACGCCGTAGGCGCCCCGATCCCCGCCGCCGCCACGGCCGCCACCACCCGGACGCCCGGGACCGCGACCGCCACCGCGCGGACCGCCGCCCCCGCCCGGCGCCCGCGGGTTCGACACGTTCACCGTGAGCTTCCGCCCGTCCAGGTCCTTGCCGTTCAGCTCGGCGATGGCCCGCTGGGCCTCCTCCGTCGTCGCCATCTCGACGAAGCCGAAGCCGCGCGACTGACCGGAAAACTTGTCGGTGACCACCGACGCGGACTCCACGGTCCCGCACTGCGCGAAGTACTCCCGCAGGGTCTCGCTGGTCGTGGAGTAGGACAGCCCGCCGACGTACAGTTTCGCTGCCATGTTCCCTCTCCTTCGGTTGTTCCTCGGCCCTGACGCACGCCCCACCAGGCCGAGGAGCCCGTCGGAGGCACTGGTGGACCACTCACACCCCGCCCAAGTCTACACCACCATGGCCGAACCGCAAGCCGCGTGACGCCGAGGGCCGGCTCAGCTCCGCCCGAGCACACGGCCCGGGAGGGCGCCGGTATGCTCCCCGCCGTCCACGACCACCCGGCCGTTGACGAGCACCCCCTCGATGCCGCGGGCGTAGCGGTGCGGCTCCTCGTAGGTGGCGAGGTCGGCCACGCCCTCCGAGTCGAGCAGCACCACGTCCGCCTTGGCTCCCACGCGCAGCACGCCCCGGTCGGTCAGGCCAAGGCGCGCCGCCGGCAGCGCGGTCATCTTCCGCACGGCGGCTTCCAGCGTGACCACCCGCTGCTCGCGGACGTAGCGGGCGAGCACGCGGGGGAAGGTCCCGTAGCTGCGCGGGTGGGGCTTGCCGGCGGCGAGCTCGCCGTGGGCCGCCAGCGCCGAGCCGTCCGAACCGATCATGACCCAGGGGTGGACGAGCGCGCGGCGGAGGTCGGCCTCGTCGAGCTGGAAGAGGATCATGTAGCCCTTCCCCTTCTCGGCGACGATCAGCTCGATGAAGGCATCGAGAGGCTCCTGCCCGGAGGCCGCGGCGACATCCGAGAGGCGGCGTCCCTCGGCCTCGGGCCGCGACGGGCAGTAGGCGACCATGATGTCCTCCCACCCGAGCCCCCGCATCAGCGTCGCTCCGCCCCCGGTGAGCTCCGAGCGGATGCGCGCACGCACGGCGGGATCTCCGAGCCGCTCGAGCATGGCGTCGATGCCGCCTTCCAGCACCCAGTCGGGCAGGAGCGTGCGGAGCGTGGTGCTGGAGGCGGTGTACGGGTAGACGTCGGCCGTCACGTCCAGGCCCTCGGCGCGGGCGGCGTCGATGAGCGCGAGGGCGTCTTTCACTCGTCCCCAGCTGGGGCGCCCCGCGGCCTTGATGTGGCTCACCTGGACCGGGAGCCCGCCGTCGCGTCCCACGCGGATCGCCTCCCCGACCGCGTCCAGCAGCGTCGCCCCTTCGCCGCGGATGTGGCTGGCGTAGAAGCCGCGGTGGGCAGCGACCCGCCGGGCCACGGCCACGATCTCCTCCGTCGTGGCATACGAGCCCGGCGCGTAGATGAGCCCCGTGGCGAGCCCCGCGGCCCCCTGCGCCATCGACTCCTCCGCCAGGCGCTCCATGGTCGCCTGCTCCCGGGCGCTCGGCGCGCGCCGCGCGAAGCCCATGGCCGCGAGCCTCAGCGTGCCGTGCCCCACGAGCTGAACGACGTTGACGGCCACGCCCCCCTCGTCGTAGCGCCGGAGATAGTCGCCCATGGAGCGCCAGGAGAAATCCATGCCCGGCGGCAGGTAGAGGGCGAAGCCCCGCAGCGCCTCCCGGAACTCGTCCGAGACCGGCGCGGGCGAGAAGCCACAGTTGCCCACCACCTCGGTGGTGACGCCCTGGCGGATCTTGGACTCGGCGCGGCGGTTGGCCCAGAGGCGCCAGTCGGAGTGCGAGTGGATGTCGATGAAGCCCGGCGTGACCGCCAGCCCGGCGGCGCCGATGATCCGCCCCGCGCCCTCGCGTGCCAGGTCGCCCATGGCCGTGATGGTGTCCCCCACGATGCCGACGTCGGCGCGCGCGGCAGGGGTGCCGGTTCCGTCGATGACCATGCCGCCCTCGATCTTGATGTCAAGCACATGGTACGCGGCGGCCTCGGCTGCCGTCAGGTCGTGGAGAGCGGGCATCGGGTCAGCGGAGCGCCTCGAGGACTTCAGCCACGACCTCGAAGCGCCCGAACGAGGGCATGAGGTAGGCGCCGGCGTAGCGGCCGCGGATCTGGCCGACCAGCTCCTGGGCCATCGCAATCCCCACCCGCAGCGCCCGGTCCCCGGCCTCGCGCAGCCGGGCGCGCGCGCCCTCCGGGATGGTGATGCCCGGCACCTCGTTGTGGAGGAATTCCGCGTGCCGCCAGGAGTGCAGCGGCAGCACCCCCACGATCACCGGCACTGGCGGAGGCGTCCCGGCGAAGAAGCGGTCGAGGACCTCGAGGTCGTAGACGGGTTGGGTCTGGACCCAGCGCGCGCCGGCCTCGACCTTGTGGAGGAAGCGCTCCATCTCCCGCCCCGGCTCCTCGGCGGCCGGATTCAGCGCCGCGCCCACGCAGAAGGCGGTGGGCTCGCCGATGGAGGTGCCGGTGGCATCCAGTCCCCGGTTCATGCCGGCCAGGATGCGGATCAGGCCGATGGCGTCCACGTCGAACACGGCGGTGGCGTTCACGTAGTCGCCCGTGCGCGGGGGATCGCCCGTCATGGCCAGGATGTTGCGGATGTCCATGGCATGCGCGCCGAGCAGATCCGCCTGGATGCCCATGAGGTTCCGGTCTCGGCAGGTGAAGTGCATGTTAATGTCGAGCCCCGTGGCCTCGCGCACCAGCATCGCCGTCGGCAGCACCGACATGCGCACACGCCCGAGCGAGCCGTCGTTGATGTCGAGGATCTCGACCCCGCGCTCCTTCAGGAGCTTGGCCCCCTGCACGAGCTTCTCGATGTTGTGGCCGCGCGGCGGGTCCAGCTCCACGGTGACGAGGAACTCCCCCGCGTCGAGCCCGCGCGCGAGCCGCGTGGGGGCCGCGGCGGGACCGAGAGCAGCGGCCGCGCCCG
>MGBV01000101.1:0-24710 GCA_001788415.1 Candidatus Rokubacteria bacterium GWC2_70_16
GCGGGTCCACGCGCGAGATCGACAGCCCGAAGTAGGGATCGAACTCGTAGGCGATGCCAAGCGCGTAGGCCTGAAGGCCGAGGCGAAGCAGACGCCCGTCGCCGTCGAAGGAGGCCCCCGGGGACAGGATGGTGAGGGTCGCGAGCTGGTCCTTGGTCAGAGAGACCCGCCGGAAGCGCTCGGTCTGGGTGCCAACCACCCCCAGGGTCCAGGCCCCTGGCCCGTTGGGCGCGACGGTCTCCACCCGCATGGGCTCGCTGAACAGCGGCCCCGTCAGGATTTGCCCCTCACGGATGTGCGGTTCGGGCAGGTCGACGGCGGGTTTCTCCTCTCCGCGAGAGATTAGCAGATTCCCGGGGACAAGCGGGCTCCGGCCGGGCTCTGCCGGTCGCCTGTGCTTGACCAGCGTCCCAGACCGGTGTGACAGGGTAGGTCACGCTGCCCACCGGGCCACCTCATGAGTTCGGCTCTGACCGCCTGGGCCTCCCCTCGCATCGGCCAACTCGCGGGTGTGGTGGGCCGGCGCGACTTCCAGACTGTGGCCTTCGTCCGCTGCTCCCTGCTTGGCGCGGCCGTTACCCCTCCTCGCGTTCCGTTGTCGGTCGCCGACAATCTCGTATGGCTTCTCGGAGCCTCCGTGGAGCGCAAGGGACACGAAACGGCGGAGCGGTATTGCTTATGCGCTGACGATGGCTGACCTCTGCGCCGCCTGAGGGAAAGCAGAGCGTGGGTCGCGTCCCGCTGTCACCGTATCGGCGTCGAGATCAGTCGCCCTCGCCCGGCCGCGCCCGCCAGCGCTTCACCGCCGCCCGGCGCTTCTTCCCCGTTAGCCGCCGCCGGCTGGCGCTGGCAGGCGGCGCCGTCTTCACGCGGCGACGGGGCGGTACGAGGGCGGCCCGGACGAGGGCGGCGACCCTTGCCCGCGCGTCCTCCAGATTGCGCGCCTGGTTGCGCGTCGCCTGGCTCGTCACCACGAGCCGGCCTTCGGCGTCGAGGCGGTGGCGGGCGAGTCCGCGCAGGCGGGCGCGGGCGGCGTCGATCAGCCCCTCCACCGCGGCGAGGACCACGCGCAGCTCGATTTTCGTCGCGACCTTGTTCACGTTCTGGCCACCCGGCCCCGAGGCCCGGACGGCGCGGACGGTGAGCGCCGAAGGCGGGATGCGCACCGTGTCCGTCACGATGATCGCGTTGCTCATGCACCCATGGCAACCCGTGCCTCGCCTCCTCCGTCACCCCGCCGCCCAGCTCCGGCTCCGGTAGGGACAATCCTTACACTGCCACCCGGGGTTCGGGACGAACACGCCCAGCTCGATGGCGTGGAGGATCTCGGCCGCCAGGTGGAAGAGCCGCACGGTGGCCGCCCGGTCGCGCTGGGTCCAGTAGCGGTGCAGCTCCGGCTGCTTGGTCTTCGTCAGCACGTCGAAGCGGAGGCACAGATCTTCCTGGTCGGCCAGGCCGTTCATCGCCGTGGCGTAGCTGTACGCCGACGGCTGCAGCGAGGCCTCGACCTGGAGGTCCGTGCCGGCGGCATCAGGAACCGCGCGATGTCGAGGGCCCCGTCGCTGTCCTCAGTCGTGGGGAATCTCCGGCGTACGGAAACTGCCTCCAGGATCCCGGCCTCGCCAGGAGGCGTCGGCCGTCGGTGGGAATCAGGTGCGCGGCAGGCCGAGGCTGTCGACGACGAGCCGGCCGCCGTCGGCCAGCACCACGCCGTCCGCCGTCAGCCGACAGTCGCTCAGGAGGGCGTCGTTGTGCATCCTGGCGCGGATCGTCCCGCCAGGCAGCGTGTGGTCGTCTCCGAACCCCACGTGCACCCAGCCGTGCGCGCGGACGCCCTCCATGCTGAACTCGTTCGAGGGCACGTGCCGGGCCCAGCGGTTGCAGCCGATGCCGATCTCCGCCGCGCAGTGGAAGACGTTCGGGTCGTCGGCCTCCTCGAGGATCCGCCGGAGCAGCCGCGCCTCGGCCCCTCCCTCGATGGCGGTAATCCGGCTGTCCGCCACCTCGAAGCGGATCGGCGCTGTCGGCGTCCCCACCTGGCTCACGGAAGCGTCGGCCACCAGGACTCCCTCGGTCTCGGCGGCCAGCACGCTGGCCACCCCCGAGGGCACCTGGTCATAGTCCCCGGGGTTCCGGCAGACGCCGTCGATCAGCTCGGGGGGGTGGCCGCCGAGGCGCACGCGCAGGTCGGTGCCGAGCAAGGAGGTCAGGTGAAGTGCCCGCGCCTCGCCGAGCCGCCGGGCGAGGGCCTGGGTGAGCGTGACGATCTCGTCAGGGTCCACGGCGCCGGCGCGGCCGAAGATCGCCTCGTTGATGAGCGGCATCGTCATGACCCGCGCGCCGCGCCGCCGGGCCTCGAGCAGCGTGTCGCTGTAGGTCATGGAGATCGTCGTCGGCGTGATGATGGCGGTCACGCGCTCGAGGGCGGCCCGGACGGCCTCCGGCGGCTCCTTGCGGCCCTCGCGGACGAACATGGTGAGCAGCACCGCTTCCGCGCCGACGGTGCGCAGCGCCGCCATGAAGGCCTCGGCGATGCGCGGCGAGCGGCCGGAATCCGTGACGACAGCGACGGCCTCGCCCGGCTTGACGTCGAGGGCGTGGCGGACCACCAGCGTCGCCGTGCGATAGAGGTCGGGGTTGCTCATGCCCCGGCGCCCGTGGCGCCGCCGGCCAGCCCGAGGTCGTCGCGGCGCAGGACACCGCCCTGCACGACCATCTTCACCGCCGTCTGCATCACGCGGATGTCGTCCACGGGGTTGCCGGCGACGACGACCAGGTCGGCGGCCTTGCCGGGCTCCAGCGTCCCGACGGTGTCGCTGAGCCGCAGGAGCCGGGCCGCCTCCCGCGTGGCGGCGACCAGCGCCGCCATGGGCGTCATCCCGTACTTCACCATCAGCTCCAGCTCCAGCGCGTTCGAGCCGTTCGGCATGCGGGACTGGGCGCCGCAGTCGCAGCCCATCGCGATGGGCACGCCGATGTCGAGCGCCATCCGGAAGGCCTTGGCGTGGAGCGGCTCCACCTGCTCGGCCCGGGCAATCCGCCACGACTCCGCCTCGCGCTTCGAGACGTAGTAGTAGACGGGGCCGAACGTGGGCACGAGGTAAATGCCCTTCGCCTTCATGATCAGGGCTTGCTCCTCGTCGAGGTAGTGCCCGTGGTCGATGGAGTCCACGCCGGCCGCGACGCCGTTCCGGATGCCGCCGATCCCGATGGCGTGCGTCTGCACGGGGCGCCCCACCTTGTGGGCCTCGTACACGGCCGCCTGGACCTCCTCGAGGCTGAAGTGCTCGCTGTTGACGTTGGCGCCCTTGGTCGCCACGCCTGGCGACAGCATGAGCTTGATGCTGTCGGCGCCGCGCTTGATGTGCGCCCGCACCTCCCGCCGCACGGCGTCGACGCCGTCGGCCTCGACCGCACACCAGTTGTGGTAGTGGCCACCGGTCGTCGTGATCCCGCGCCCGCTCGCGACGACCCGCGGCCCCACGAGGGCGCCGGCGTTGATGGCATCACGCAGGTCGATGTCGAGGTGGTCGCGCGAGCCCGAGACGCGGATGGTCGTGAACCCCGCCATGAGGGTCCGCGTGGCCGCCTCCACCGTCCGGAAGGCGGCGAGCCCGGCGGGCTCCCCCTCGCGATGGGGCTCGAAGTCGCCGCCGGCGATGTGCACGTGGGTGTCGATGAGCCCCGGCATCAGCGTCATGCCGCGGAGGTCCACCACCGTGATGCCCGGCTCGCGCCGGCGTGGCTCGAGCTGCGCGGTCGGCCCGACGGCAGTGAGGCGGCTGTCCTCGACGACGGCGCCCGCCCGCTCGATGAGGCGGCCGCTGCCGTCGATCACGGTCCCGTTCAGGAAGAGCATGGTCATAGGAGCCTCCAGATGTCTGGCCTAGTCGGCGTTGGCGGCCACCTCTCACCCGCTGCTGGGGAACACGAGCGCGTCCCCCTCGCGCCAGCCCAGCAGCACCGCGGCCCCGCGCTCGCGTGGCGCGTCCGTCTCGCCCACGGCGCCCAGCACCGCCGTCAGTGTGCGACCGCCGGCGGAGCACACGAGCTGGATGCTGGCGCCGAGGTAGTTGAGCAGCTCGATGCGGGCGGGCAGCAGGTTATCGTACCCGCCCCCGCTCGCGCGCAGGACCCGGACGCGCTCCTGCCGGACCGCCACCACCGCGGGCGCACCCACCGCGATCTCGGCGCACGCCACGCCGCGCAGGCGAAGGCCGTCGGCCTCGACCACCACGCCGCCGCCGGGCCGGGCTTCCCGCACCACGCCCCGGAAGAAGTTCGCCTGCCCGATGAACGCCGCCGCGAAGCTGGTGCGCGGGCGCTCGTAGATCTCGTAGGGCGCCCCCTCCTGCTCGATCCTCCCCTGGTTCATGAGCACGATGCCGTCGGACAGGACCAGCGCCTCCTCCTGATCGTGGGTGACGAACACCGTGGCGATCCGCGTGTCCTTGAGGATGCCCTTGAGCTCCACCCGCATCTCCTGGCGTAGCTTGGCGTCGAGGTTGGACAGCGGCTCATCGAGCAGCAGCACGCGGGGCTCGATCGCCAGCGCCCGCGCCAATGCCACCCGCTGCTGCTGGCCGCCGGAGAGCTGCTTGGGCAGCCGCTGCTCGTAGCCGCCGAGCCTCACCAGCTCGAGCGCCCGCGTGACCGCCGCCGCCTTCGGCGCCGCCGCCTCGCCCCGCATCCGGAGTCCAAAGCCCACGTTGTCCGCCACCGTCATGTGCGGGAAGAGCGCGTACCCCTGGAACACCATGGCGACGTGGCGGCGGTTCGGCGGCACGTGGGTCATGCGCTCGCCGCCGATGAAGATCTCTCCCTCGTCGGGCCGCTCGAAGCCCGCAATGGCCCGGAGCGTCGTGGTCTTGCCGCACCCGCTCGGCCCGAGCAGCGACACGATCTCCCCCGCCCGCACGCCGAGGCTGACGCCGTCGACGGCGGCGACAGCGCCGTAGCGCTTGCGGAGCCCTCGGACCTCGACCGCGACGTCGCTCACGTGTCGATCCGCTCGATCCGCCCGAGCCGGCTGGCGGCGACCATCAGGACCACGGAGACAACCATGAGGAGGGTGGAGATGGCCGCGATGGACGGGTCGAGGCTGTGCTCGACGTACGTGTAGATGGCGATCGGCAGCGTCGTCGTCCGGGCGGACACCAGGAACAGGGAGATCACCGCGTTGTCGAAGCTGATCAGAAAGGCGAACACCATCGAGGCGTAGAGGCCGCTCCGCACCAGCGGCAGCACGATCAGCCGATAGATCTGCAGGCGCCCGGCCCCCAGGTTCGCCGCCGCCTCCTCCACCGCCGGGTCGAGGCCGACGATGTTGGCCGAGAGCGTCCGCACGACGTACGGCAGCGTGATGAGGACGTGGCCGAGCGTCAGCGTGGTGATCGAGGCGGCCAGGCCGAGGGCGGCGAAGAATTGGAGCAGGGCGATGCCGACCACCAGCTGGGGCACGATGAGCGGCGACAGCAGCAGCGTCGCCACGAGGTCGCGGCCGGGGAACCGATAGCGGACCAGCGCGTACGCCGCCGGCGTGCCCAGCACGACGGAGCCCACGGTGGCGAGGACGGCCACGATCAGGCTGTTCCAGGCGGCGTCGAGGAATTGCGGACTGTCGAGCACCTCACGGTACCAGCGAAGCGACAGCGCCTGCGGCGGGAAACGCAGCAGCGCGTGATGCTCGAACGAGACGCCCACGACGACGACGAGCGGCGCCAGGACGAACACGAGGAAGGCGATCACGTAGGCGTGGAGGAACAGTCGCCCCAGCCGGCCCTCGGTCACCACGGCCGCACGCCGAAGAAGCGGTACACCAGCGCGAGGAGCAAGAAGGTGGTGGCGACCAGCACCGTGGCGAGCGCGGCGCCGAACGGCAGGTTGCCGGCCACGAGCACCTGCTGGTACAGCATCGTCGCCATCAGCTTGGTCTGGATGGAGCCGAGCATGGCCGGCAGCACGAACGCCGCGATCGCGTGCGAGTAGACGAGGATGGCGCCGGCCATGATGCCGGGCACGCTGAGCGGCAGCACGACGAAGCGGAAGACGCCCCACCGGGTGGCGCCGAGGTTCAGGGCCGCCTCCTCGAGCGCCGGCTCGACCCCGCGGAGCACGCTGGCGATCGGCAGGATCATGAACGGCGACAGGATGTGCACCAGCCCGATGAGGACGGCGGGGTCGGTGTAGAGGAACTGCTGGCGCTCGGCGAACACGCCCACCGCCACCAGGGCCTGGTTGACGACGCCCTCGCGGGCGAGCAGCACCATCCACCCGAAGCCGCGAATGACGACGCTCACGAACAGCGGCGCCACCACGAGGGCCGCGCAGAGGGCGGCCAGGCGAGATTTCGAGCGCGCCATGAAGTAGGCGATGGGGTAGCCGAGGACGAGGCAGGCGAGGGTGACGAGCCCCGCCATGCGGAGGGTGTGCAGCGTGACCTGGAGGTAGAGCGAGCTCCGCGCGATCGCCAGGTAGTTCTCGAGCGTGAAGCTGTAGACGATCCCACGCAACGGGTCGAACCGCACGAAGCTCAGCAGGAACAGCGCCGTCGACGGCACCACGAGCAGGACGATCACGACGACCGCCGCGGGCCCGATGGCCACCACCCACGGCAGCGAACGGGCCGCCCGGGGCCGGGCAGCCTGGAGACGCTCCGCGACGACGCTCACCGTCGAATCAGCAGCGCCTGGCTACGACGCGATCTCCCTGTTCCAGCGCTCGATCCACTGGCCGATGTTGGCGGCCAGGAACTCCTCGTTCGAGACGATGACGTCGGCGGCCTTCGGGATGCGCTCCCCCAGCTTGCCGCTGTACTGCACCTTGGCGTTCACCGCGCCGTAGAACATGGCCTCGCAGAACGCCTTCTGCGCCTCGGCGCCGAGCGCGTAATCGACGAGCTTGTAGGCCCACTCCTCGTTTCCGCCCTTGACCACGCCGATGACCGGCGCGCCCGTCGCCACGCCTTCCTTCGGACGGATCCAGTTGACCTTGCCGCCCGACTCGTCGTGCGCGATGAAGGTCCGGCCGTCCCAGCCCGGCCCGATCGTCCCCTCCTTGCTCAGGAGGAGCGTCACCGGGTCGTTGAGCGAGGTGATGTACTTCACCACGTAGGGCTTGAGCTTCTTGACGGCCTCGAAGGCCACGTCGACCTTGGTCGGATCGCCGGCCAGGACCCGGGCGATCATGGTCATCACCTCGGGCCCGCGCACGGCGCTCGGCAGGTTGTTGAAGAAGACCCGCTTGCCGAACTCCCCCGCGCCAGCCCGCTCGAGGAACTCCCTCCAGGAGGCGGGCGGGGTCTTGATGGCCTCGGTGTTGTACGCGATCCCGATCGAGCTGTAATCGAAGTAGGAGGCGTGCCCCTTCCACTGCTCCTTGAACTTGGTGTGCACGTCCTTGATGCTCGGCACCTTGTCCTCGGACAGCGGCTGGAGGTAGCCGTCGCGGAGCAGGCCAACGAAGTCCGTCCCGAACCCCAGGAACACGTCGAACGGCGGGTTGCTCTTGTTGGCGCGCAACTGGACGGCGTGCGCCGACATGTTCCCGGAGACCTGGATCACCTGAGCGCCGGTCTTCTCCTGGAACGGCTCGATGATCTTGGTCTGCCACATCTTCTGGAAGGCCCCGCCGCTCTGCGACATGACGACCTTCTTGCTGGCGGCGTCGGTCCGGCGCGGTCCCAGGGACAGGGCAAGGGCGGCCCCGGCGCCCCCCCTGAGGAAAGCCCGGCGCGACACGGTCGGTTCGAGCTCATCGCGAGTGATCATGGTCATCTCCCCTCGGCCGGATGGCGGTTCAGGGGTGCTGGGCGAATGCCTCGTAGTGCAGGTGCGGCGCCCCCCCGCTGTACTCCTGGGTGTAGAACGTCGTCACCGTTCTGGCCGCGCCCCGGTAGAGATCCGTCGCCTCGAGCGCCTCGCAGTTGTCGTGGCTATCCCACCCGCTCACGTAGATGACCTCCCCCTCGTGCCCCTTCTCGATGCAGCTGGCCACGTAGATGAAGCGGCAGCCCGGGAACGAGCGGATGGCGGGCGCGAGCGTGCTGTTGATGAAGCGCTCGTACTCGTTCGTCTTCTCCCTGGGCACGGCGGCGTGGACGACGCGCAGGACCATTCGACCCCTCCTCACCCTGGGTCGACGTCGCTGCCGGCGCCGGGACTGACGCTAGCACACACCGCTCAGCCGCCGCAAGAGCCCGGCGGCGCCCTCGACCGCGTGGAGCCCGTCGGGTCCCCGCCGGCAGAGGCGATCGACGGACAGCTCCAGCGAGGCTTCGACCTGACAGTCCGCGAGCCCGGGCCTACCCCTCGCCCAGCTTCTTGTAGAGATACGATCGAGAGATGCCGAGCGCCTCGGCCACCCGCTTCTTGTTGCCGCCATGCTGGGCCAGGGCTTCCCGGATCATCGTTGCTTCCGCGTCGGCGAGGGCTTTCTTCATGCTCCCCTTCGCCTCGCCTGACGGGGGGGGCATGCCCGGTGCCGCCGCTCGCGCGCCGCGGAAGTCGCCGACCGTGACCTGGCTGGAATCACAGAAGATGAGCGCCTGCTCGACCTCGTGCAGGAGCTGACGCACGTTCCCGGGCCACGGCTGCTCGCGGAGGTATTCGAACACGCTCGCGTGCACTGACCGGACGGACGTCTTGTGACGACGCGCGTAACGCTCGAGGAAGTTGTGCGTCAGGATCGGGATGTCGTCGATCCGATCACGGAGCGCTGGGAGCTGCAGGGTGACGCCGCTGATGCGGTAGTAGAGGTCCAGCCTGAAGCGCCCCTCGCTCACCATGGCCTCGAGGTCGCGGTTGCTGGCCGTGATCAGCCGAAAGTTGCTGCGGAGGGGACGGCTGCCCCCCACGCGCTCGAACACGCCTTCCTGGACGACCCGCAGCAGCTTCGCCTGGATGTCCAGCGGCATATCGCCGATCTCATCGAGGAAGAGCGTGCCTCCGTCGGCGAGCTCGAACTTGCCCTTGTGCCCGTGGCGCGATGCGCCGGTGAATGCGCCCGCCTCGTATCCGAACAGCTCGCTCTCGACGAGACTCACCGGGAACACCGTCGAGTTGATCGACACCATCGGGCGGCTCCGTCGCATGCTGAGGTTGTGGATGGCGTGCGCCACGAGCTCCTTGCCGGTCCCGCTCTCGCCAACGAGGAGGACGGGGACGTCGAGCGGCGCGACCTTCAGGATCATGGCCTTGAGCCGCTGGATCTGCTCGCATTCGCCCTCGATCTCGTCCAGCCCGTACGGGCGGTTCTGGAGGTTGGCGATCTCCCGCTCGTAGTACGCTACCTGAGCCCTGAGCTTCTCGATCTGGCGGCTGAGCTGATGCACCTGCTCGGGCCCCTTGAACATCACCTGGCCGATCGCGCCGATGACCTTCCCGTCGCGGAGGATCGGGATCCGGCTCACGACCCGACTCACCCCGCGCATCTCCTGGATGTGCCCGATCTCGGCCTTGCCCGACCGCACCGTTTCCTGGAGCCGCGTGTTCTCGATCACTTCCGTGACCGGCTTTCCCACCGCTTCGCCCGGACGGAGCCCGAAGAAGCGCTCGTGCACGGGGCTCATGAAGCGGAGGATGCCGTCACCATCGACCACGGTCATCGCCTCGTACGGGCTGCTGAGCAGGTGGTTCAGGATCTCGAAGGCGAAGTCAACGCCCGTGATGAAGTCGACGAGGGGACTTCGCTCGCTCTCCGGGCGGACGAGGAAGAGCTGTCCGTCGCCTGTGGCGAGCCGGAGGACGACATACGAGGCGTCGCCCGCCTGGATCGCGTAGAGCGGGCTGCCGGACAGCGGGGCACGAACGAGCAACGCAGCCTGGACGGCCGCGGCACCGGCTGACCCAGCCTGGAACCTGACCTGCCCCGCTGCGTCAGTGAGGAGGACGCCTATCGATCTGGTCTCGTCGGCCATCAGCACCCGCTCGGTCGCGTGCCAGCGCATCCTAGCACGGTCCGCCCCGTGAAGACAGCCGAGTGTCCTCTGGCAGAACACCGGGCAGCGGGGAGCGTGTCCTCGCCGGCGACATGGGGACGCCCAATCTGGCGCCGGACGGTCAGAACTCCCACCTTTCCAGCGATAGAAGGCTGCGAGATACTCGGCACGGCCCTTGCGGTGAACCGCCCGGGGAGATGGCCCGATGAAGGTCTTCGATCGCCCGCTGAAGCGGTTCGCGCTCACCGAGGAGGACTACCGGGTCGAGCGGCTCATGCGGGACGCCAAGATCACGCAGATCTGGGAGGGCACCAACGAGGTTCATCGCCAGCTGGTCGGGCGGAGGCTCGTCACGGCGAGGAGAATGGCATGAAAGATGGACTCCGGTTTGTCGACTGCGACATGCACGTCATGGAACCGCCGGACCTCTTCGAGTGCTATCTGGACCCGAAATTCAAGGACCGCGTCAGCACCGCGGTCGGGGTCGACAGCCGCCCGCGTCGCGGCATGATCGTCATCGACGGATTGCCCACGACGATGGACGTCGAATTGCAGCAATACCGGAAGCGGAGTCGCCCGGGCGCAACCCTGAGCACGCAGCCGCTCTCGGGATCCCGGCTCGCCGATACCGGCCGGCTGGACTTCGCCGTGGAGCGCAACTACAACGCCGAAGCGCAGGTGATGGGGATGGCGATGGAGGGGGTCGATGTCGCGGTGCTCTTCCCCACCACGGGACTGAGCCTCATCGCCCGCGACAACCTGGATCCGCTGCTTTCCCTCGCCCTCTGCCAGGCCTACAACAACTGGATCCACGACTTCTGCCAGTACAGCCCCGACCGGTTGAAGTTCGTGGCCATGTTGCCGGTCCATGATGCGCACCTGGCCTGCAGGGAGCTGCTGCGGTGCGTCAGGGATCTCGGGGCCGTGGGGTCGTTCATTCGCCCCAATCTCGTGAATGGCCACTACTGGCACTCGAACTTCTGGGAGCCCCTCTACACCCTCCACGAAGAGCTAGACGTGACCTGGGGGTTCCACGAGGGCACGGGCGCCTGGTACTCGCAGATGAACGTGCTGTACGGCGAGAACCGCTTCTATCGTCACGTCGCCAGCCACTGGATCGAAATGCAGCAAGCCCTCATCGCGATGATCATCGGGGGCGTGTTCGAGTTCCACCCCAGGCTCCGCGTCGCCTTCCTGGAAGGCCAGAATGCCTGGGCGCCCGGACTCCTGTCCCGCATCGAGTGGGACTATCCGCAGTACCGTGACTCGCACGCCCCCTACCTCTCCCTGACCCCCAAGGAGTACTTCCGGCGCAACTGCTGGGCCGCGGTCGAGGGAAGCGAGCCGGAGATCGAGGCGACGGCCGGGCTCATCGGCGCCGACCGGATGTGCATCTCGACGGACTACCCGCACTTCGATTCCAACTTCCCCAACGTCGCAAGCAACCTGCTCACGAACGTCCCCCGCGAAATCGCCGCGCAGATCTTCCTGGGGGGGGCGCAACTCTACGGCTTCACCGACGCCCACTTCCAGAAGGCCGACGCCGCGGCGGCGGTGGGAGGGCACCCAGCCAAGCCATAGCGGCGCCGCCTCGCGCGGGACCTCCCCGGCGAGCCGCGCGGAGGCCACGCGCCCTTCGGCGGCCGGGGCCACCGGACCCGGTCAGCCGAACCGGGCCGCGGCAGTCCGGAGTTCGCGCATCCGCTCCTCTGGCGGCGGGGTGACCCCGCCGAAGGGGTAGCGGCGCCCGAGCTGAGCGTACTTACCCTCACCGAAGCGGTGGTAGGCAAGCAGCTCGTACGACCGAACGGTTGGGACCGTGCGAAGGAACTCCACGATCGCCGCGATGTCCGCCACGGTGTCGTTGAAGCCAGGCACGACGGGCGTCCGAGCCACGATCGGCGTGGCGGGGAAGGCGTGCGCGAGCAGACCGAGATTCTGGAGGATGAGGGTGTTCGGGACGCCGGTGAAGGCCCTGTGCTTGCTCGAGTCCAGGGACTTGACGTCGTAGAGCACGGTATCCGCGTACCGGCACACCCGCTCGACCTCTTCCCATTCGGCGTGGCCGGTGGTTTCCACAGAGGTGCCGATGCCGCAGTCGCGGCACGTCCGGAGCAGGGCCTCCACGAAGTGGCTCTGCTGGCAGGGCTCGCCGCCGCTCACCGTGATCCCACCGGACGAGCGCGCGTAGAAGACGCTATCCTCCTCCGCGATCCGGACGACCTCCTCGACCGACATGGGCTGGCCGAAGAGCCGGAGGGCGCCGGCCGGGCACGCCTCGAGACACTGCCCGCACCGCGTACACCGCCCACGGTCGAGCCGGATCCTTCCGCCCTCCGTGCCGATGGCCTCCTCGGGACACGCCGGGCGGCAGCGCCCGCACGCATCCATCCCGATGCAGCGGTCGGCGTTGCAGGCGATCTCTGGCCGCGGGTCCTGCGACTCGGGGTTTGAGCACCAGCGGCAGCGGAGCGGGCAGCCCTTGAGGAACACGAGATCCCGGATGCCCGGCCCGTCGTGAACCGAGAACCGCTGGATGTTGAAGACCAGGCCCTCGGTCCTCACCGGCGCCTGCTGCGTTGCCCGGCCGCTCACGCCGTGCCGAAGCTCCATTCGGTCCGGCGGATGATCTCCTCCTGCAGACCTGGCGTCAGATCCACGAAGTAGGCGCTGTACCCTGCCACGCGGACCAGGAGATTCCGGTACTTCTCCGGGTCCCGCTGCGCGGCCCGGAGCGTCTCGTTGTTGATGATGTTGAACTGGATGTGCCAGAGCTTCAGGTCGCACCAGGACCGGATGAGCGCCGCCAGCCGGCGCGTCCCCTCCTCGCCATGCACCGCCTGGGGGCAGAGCTTCATGTTGAGGAGCTTCGCCGCGGTGTGCCTGTACTTCGACTCGTTGGTCCGGGCAATCGACAGGAGCACCGCCGTCGGCCCTTTGGAGTCGCAGCCTTGCGATGGGGAGATGCCGTCCGACAGCGGCTGGGTGGCCTTTCGCCCGTTCGGCGTCGCCCCCACCACCCGGCCGAGCGGCATGTAGGCGGTGACGGGCACGTAGCGGACATCCAGCTTGCCGCCGTACAGGTTCGTGTAGCCGTCAGAGAGCGAGCGGAAGAAGTCCTCCAATTCCACCGCGATGTCGTCGGCATAGGGATCGTTGTCCCCGTACTTCGGGGCGTGAAGGCCCATCTGCCGCAGCACCTCGTTGCCCTCGAAGTTCCCGGCGAGCGCGTCCACCATCTCACCCATGGTGACCTTCTTGTCGTCGAAGACGAGCTTCTTGAGGGCGGCCAGGGAGTCGACCGCTGTGCCGAATCCGATCGGGTCCCAGCTCCCCAGGACGATCCCTCCCTCGATCTTCCCCTGGTAGATGTCCAGGCCGCTGTCCATGCAGAGGTCGTGGAGGGACGACTCGATGGGCGCGGCGAGCATCGTCGGACGGATCATGTCCGCCAGCCGGTTCTGGACGAACACGTGACGCACCAGGTGCTCCACCTGACGCTTGACGGCGGTCATGACGTCCGCGAACGTCCGGAAGCCTCGCGGGTCGCCGGTCTGAGCGCCGAAGCGCTCGTCACCACTCAACCGGAGCCGCCCGTCGTTCAAGGCCATCTCGACGACGGCCCCAAGGTTGACCATGGAGTTCCCCGTCATGTAGGTGTCCCGGTTGAGCATGCGGACCTCGGTGCAGCCCGAGCCCGAGTAGTTCCGGGCCTCCTCCATCTTCGCTCCCTTGGCGAGGAGCAGGGGGATGATCGCCTCGTCGTTGAGGAACTTCGGGAACCCGGTGCCCTCCTTGAGGACCTCGCACACCTTGAGGAGAAAGCGCTCCGGGGTGCGCGCGTGGATCCGGACCGACAGGTCCGGGTAGTCCAGCGGGAAGTCCTTCTTGGACTGCAGGACCAGGTAGGAGAGCCTGTTCGTCGCGTCCGTCCCCCGGGATGTCTGGCCGCCGATGGTCGTGTGCTCGAAGTGCGGGTAGGCTTCCTGGTGAGCGATGGCGCCCGACTGCCGGAAGCACACGCACTGCGCGATGTTGAGCCACAGGTGCTCGAGAAGCTCCAGCACCGCGTCGTCGGTGATCAGCCCCGCCTCGCGGTCCCGCTCGTAGTAGGGGGAGAGGTACTGGTCGATCCGGCCGTTGCCGATGTTGCCCCCGTGGAAGGTCTCGAATCGCGAGCCGACCTGGGCGAACCACTGGGCCTGCACCGCCTCCCGGAAGGTGCGGGCGGGGTTCCCGGGCACCCGCTCGCAGATCTCGGCGATCTCGAGGAGCTCGCGGGCCCGCTCCGGCGTGGGTGCGGTGCCGGCCATGCTGCGAGCGAGGTCGGCATAGCGCCGCGCGAACTTCACCATCGCGTCGCAGATGATGATGACGGCCTGGTAGAACGGCAGCTTCTCGATGTTGTGCTGCGGGTCGAACGGATCGAGTGCGGCCAGCCGCTCCTCGGCTTCCCGCTTGATGCCGTTGAAGCCCCGCGCCAGCACCTTCTCGTAGTCAAGCGACCACTGAAGCGCCGTTCGGTCGGTGGTCGACTCGGTCACGAGGTAGCGCGGCGTGTACGGGTCCTCGTCGCGGTAGAGGATGCGCCGCGTCTCCTCGGGAACCATCGCGTAGTGCACCTCGAAGACCGTCCGCCCCTTCCAGTAGGGCAGGATCTCCTCACGGATGATGCGGGCGTCCCTCTCGGTGAAGGTGATCGAGCCCTCCTTGCGGGTGGCGAGGGTCTCGAGACCCCGCTCGAGCCAGGCGCCCCGGAGCTCGGGATAGAGGATGCCGTAGCGGCCTGGCGGCCCACAGCGACCCACGATCAACTCCTCGTCGCCGATCGACACCTCGATCTTGCTCATGATGTTGTCGAGCCCACGCGCCCAGCGGAGGACGGGTGGCAAGCCCTCGGTTTGCCGCAAGGACTCCGTCAGGTAGCGGGCGCGCTCGACGGCAACGGCCGGGGGACGGTCCCGGAAACCCATCATCATCCGGGCCACGCGATCGCTGACGGCGGCCGTGCCGTCGGGACGCGCAAGGCCACAGCCCCGCTCGATGCGCTCCTCCTGGGGCGAGAGGACGCGGGCTCCGCCCTCGGGGAGGCGCTGCTCGAGGGGCGGGGCTTCGAGGGAACCATGTGTCATCGTCTGCCCTCCTGGGCAATACTGAGTGGTGAGCGCGCACTAGCTGATTGAACTGTCATCTCCATGCCCCGCAGCAGACAATAGGCCAATAGGCTCATATCAGTAGTGTATCTTCGTCAGTCCGCGATCCGCGCCCGCCGGGGCTACTCCTCCAGGAGCCCCGGCACGCGCTCGACCAGCTCGGCCACCGACCAGATGGCGCCGGCCTTGTGGATCGTCCGCCGGCGCACCGGCTCCGAGTAGATCGCGAGCTTGCCGCCACTGACGTAGAAGACCTTGCCGGTGATGCCCGCGGCGGCCGGCGAGGCGAGGTACGCGATGACGGGACCCACCCCCTCGGGCCCGGGCGGGCTGCTCTGCCACTCGAACTCCTCCCGGTCGATCTTCCCCTGCCTGAAGCGCTGCTCGACCGTGTAGCGCGTCTGGGGCCCGAGGAGGTCGGTCTTCGCGAAGGGGTGATACGCATTGCAGGTCACGCCGCAGGACGCCATGTCCATCGCGATCGCCCGCGTGAAGCCGACGATGCCGGCCTTGGCCGCGGCGTAATGGCAGGCGCCGGCCCGGCTGATCCAGGAGCCGGAAGTGCAGTTGATGATCCGCCCCCACCCCTGCTCCTTCATATGACCCGCCACATGCCGGGTGCAGTTGAACGTCCCCTTGAGGTGGATCGCGATCATCCGGTCCCAGTCCGCCTCGCTGAGGTCCCACGGCATCCCGGACCCGGAGATGCCGGCGTTGTTCACCAGGATGTCGACGCGGCCGAAGGCGCGAATGGCCGCCTCGACCAGCTCGCGCGCGACCTCGAAGTCGGCCACGTCACCGTAGTGCGCGAGCGCCGTGCCGCCCATCCCGGTGATGTCGCGCGCGGTGGCCTCGGCAAACCCCGCCGCCGCCCGGAGCGCGCCGGCGACGACGTGCGCCCCCTCGCGCGCGAGCGAGAGCGCAATCTCCCGGCCGATCCCGCGGCCGGCGCCCGTCACGATCGCCACCTTGCCCCCGAGGGGCCCCTCACCCATCCGCTGGGCCCTGCCGTCCGGCGCCGGCCGCGCCCCCGTCGGCGCCCCCGGCCGGGCGGTCGCCGCCGCGACGTGGGAGACCGATGCGTGTGAAGTAGGGCTCGGGGATTGCGGCCGGGTCCTTGTAGAACAGGTGCACGCAGGGGTCGCCGGGCCTCTCGGGCAGCTCGTGGATGCGCAGCGGGTAGCCGCGCATCTCGGTGGGCAGGATCTCCCACGCCACGCAGCAGTGGGCACAGTAGTACGGCACGTTCTCCCGGCCCCAGCACCATGGGTGGGCACGCCCGGTCGCGCCGACCGCCCGGCTCCGGCGAAGACGCCCTCCGCTGCCGCAGGGACCGCTCATCACGTACCGGTCCGGCTCCTCCACCACCGAGATCTCGGCGAAGTGCGCCCGCTGGAACTCGGCGAACCGGTGCATCGTCTCCTCGACGCCCGGCGTCGACCCGAGCCAGGCGTGCACGCGGGGCGTGTACTTGCCCCGGAGGAACCGGCCGATCTCCTCCTCCCCGAAGCGGGCGATGTACGTGAGGGCGTCGTCGACGAACCCGACGATGCTGTCGTGCATCGCGCGGGCCTCCGCGCAGCCGTGCTCGAGCCACGCCAGTGCGGCCTCCCGCTCCCCCCTCTCGACCGCCTGCCGGACGAGCGCCCACGTGGACACCCCCAGGTCGGCGAAGTCGTCCCGCCGGACCGTGCTGTTGAGCGCTGCCGAGTGCTCCAGCCGGGCCATGGTGCCTCCCTCCCTGGTCCTAGCAGCTTGCTGAAAAACCCGCAGGCTGCTCAAAAAGGTCCAGATGCGAGGCGGCGCCTGACGGCCGCACGCGAGGCGTACTCTCTGTACGTTGAGCGTGCGGCTGAGGGCGCCAACGAAGCAGATGGGCCTTCTTCAGCGGCCTGCTAGACCTGCCGCCCCACGAGGAAGCCTTCGGTGACCGCCTGATACACCTTTCGCGGCTCGACGCAGTCGCCGATCAGGTGGACCTCGGGCGCCGACGCGCGCAGGGCCTCCACGGCCGCGCCGTCGACCTCGAGCCCGACCGCCACCACGACGGTGTCCGCGGCGATGGCCGTCGCGCCGTCCCGGCCAGCCACGGTCACGCCGTCCTCCGTCACCTCGAGCAGCCGGGTGTCAGTGAGGATCCGCACGCCGGCCGCGCGGAGAAGCTCGAGGAGGTGGAGCCGGCTGGCGAAGAACATGTCGCGCGCCACGGACTCGAGCATCTCGACGACCGTGACCTCGCGCTCAGCCTCGGCGAGGTGCAGTGCGGTCTCGCATCCGACGAGGCCCCCGCCGATCACCGCCACCCGGCGGCCCGCCACCCGCGTCCCCGCCAATACGTCCGCGGCCATGGCGACATGCGGACTGTCGATGCCGGGCACCCTCGGGATGGCCGTCCGCCCGCCGGTGGCGACGATCAGGACGTCGGGCGCCGCGGCGCGCACCGCCTCGGGGGTCGCCTCGCGCCCCGCCTCGATCACCACCCCCTGACGCTCGAGCTGGCCGCTCAGGAAGCGGACGAGCGTCAGGTAGTCGCGCTTGAACCAGGGGACGGAGCCGGGGACGAGCTGGCCGCCCAGGACCTTGGCCCTCTCCCAGAGGGTCACGCGGTGCCCGCGGAGGGAGGCGACGCGTGCGGCCTCCATCCCGGCCGGACCACCCCCGACCACGAGCACCGACCGCGGCAACGGCGCCGGCCGGACCTCGAGCTCGCGCTCCATGCCGGTCTGCGGGTTGAGGGCGCACGTCACATACTTGCCCTCCTGGATCCGGCCGAGGCAGGCGTCGTAGCAGGCCACGCAGGGACGGATCTCCTCGCGCCGGCCCTCGCGCACCTTGCGGGGCCACTCAGGGTCGGCCAGGAGCGCCCGACCGAGCGCGATGAAGTCCGCCTTGCCGTCGCTGAGCGCGGCCTCGGCCACGTCCGGGTACCCGAGCCGCCCGACGGCAATCACCGGCACCCGGACCACCCGACGCACCTCGGCGGCCAGGTCCAGCATGCAGCCTGGCGGCTGCGTGGACGGGGGGCTGGCCCAGTAACGCCTCTCATGGCAGCCCGCGTCGACGTGGAAGGCGTCGACCCCCTCCGCCTCCAGCCGGCGGGCGATCTCCAGCCCCTCGGGCACCTCCCGGCCACCGGGGAGGTAGTGGACGAGACCGAATCGGTAGATCACCGGGAAACGAGCGCCAGCGCCGTCCTTGATCGCGCGGACCACCTCCACGGCCAGGCGAAGCCGCCCGTCCAGCAGGCCACCGTAGGCGTCGGTGCGCCGGTTCCAGAGGGCCGTCTGAAACTGATCCAGCAGGTAGCCATTGTGGGCGTGGAGCTCGACGGCGTCGACGCCGGCCGCACGCAGCCGGCGCGCGGCCTGGCGGAAGCTCTCGACGAGCCGTGCAATCTCCTCCACGGTGAGCGGGCGGGCGAGCACGTCTGGGGCGGCGAAGCAGGACACCGCGGAGGGGGCGACCGCCCCGAGGCGCCGCACGTACTCGAGCGGCGAGACCCGGCCGCGACCTGCCGTGAGCTGGACGGCGAGCCGCGCGCCTTCCGCGTGAACCGCGTCGGCGAGCTCGCTCAGGGGGCCGACGTAGGCACTTCCCTCGATGCCGAGATAGCCGGCGGCCTCCGGCAGGTACTCGAAGTCGCGGGTCACACGGGTCGCGCCGGTGATGACGAGGCCCACGCCACCCCGCGCCCGCGCCCGGTAGAACGCGATGGCCCGCGGCCCCACGCGGCCGTCGGCCTCGGCCAGGCTACCGATGCCCATCGGGGCCATGACAAGTCGGTTCCGGAGGGACATCTCGCCGATCCGCCCTGGCTCGAACAGCCGCAGCGCCTCGGTCGACGGACCAGCCGCCGGGGCCCCGCTCACGGCACCACCACCGCTTTCACGAAGTCGTCCGCGGGAATCTCCCCCGCCACCAGCCGGATCGCGTCCGCGCTCCGCTCGAGGGGGAACCTGTGCGTCACCATCTTCTCCAGCGGATAGCGCCCGGACTCGGCCACCCGTACAGCCGCGATCACCGAATCGACATCCTGGCTCCTGACCCCGTGGAGCGTGATTTCCTTCGCCACCAGCTTGTCCAGGATCAAGGGCACCTCGGTGTCGAAGCCGTAGAGGCCTGGCGTGATCACTTTCCCGCCCTTGCCGACGAGGTCCAGGCTCAGGCGGGCGCCGGCGCGGCTGCCGCTTGCGTCCATCGCCACCTCAGCCATCGCGCCGCGGGTCAGGTCCCGCACGAGCTCGAGTGGGTCGTCCTTGTCGGCCTCGAGCACGTCGGTGGCGCCGAACTCGCGGGCGAGCTCGAGCCGCCGGCGGTCGCGCGCAAGTCCGCAGACGATCACCTTCGAGGCCCCGGCCTCCCGGGCCGCGATGAGGCCTGCGAGCCCCTGGGGTCCGGGCCCCACCACGACGACCGTATCGCCAATCGACACGCGCGTGCCCACCCACCGGATGCCGTTCGCCAGCACCGCCGAGATGAGCACGCCGACCTCCGGCGGCGTCGTCGGGGCGAGCCGGTGCACGAACGCCCGGGGATCGACATAGAGGTGCTCGGCCATTCCGCCCCAGAGGTGGGGCGGGCCGGCGCAGGACACGGTGAGCCCGTACTTCCGTGTCGAGTCGCAGTGCACCGGACGGCCCGTCCGGCACGGCCGGCAGAAACCGCAGCCGACGATGGTGGAGATCGTGACCCGGTCCCCGGAAGCCACCCCGTGCCGCCGCGCGGCGGTGTCCCCCACTTCCTCGACGACCCCGACGATCTCGTGGCCGAGGATCAGGGGGTAGGGCCACGTGGCGTCGTAGCTCTTGTTGCGGTAGACCCCGACGTCCGTCCCGCACACGCCGACCATCTCGACCCGTAGCAGCGCCTCGTCGGGACCCAGGGCCGGCCGCGGGAACGAGTGGAGCGCCATGCGTCCGGGCGCCTCCAAGACCATCGCGCGGGTCGTTGCGCCCGCCGTCATAGGATGCCGATCTCCCGCAGCCAGGCGATCCGCTCCTCGTTGTAGCCGAGCCGGCTCCCGAGCACCTCGGCAGAGTGCTCGCCGAGGCGGGGCGGCGGGTAGCGGTACCCGGCTGGCCGATCGTCGATCCTGATGCCGGTCCCAACCTGGGGGATCGGGGCACCGCCGGTCGGGATTCCGTAGAAGAGCCCGCGCGCATGGAGGTGCGTGTCGGCGACGACCTCGTCGACCCCGTGGATCGGACCGGCGGGGACTCCTGCGCGGGCGAAGACCTCGAGCCAGTGGGCCCGCGGCTTCGTCGAGAGGATCTCCTGGATCTCAAGCACGATCGCCGCTCGAAGGCGGCGCCGGGCGCTGTTGGTCGCCGAGCCGGGGTCCTCTCCCCGCTCGGGCCGTCCCACCGCCGCCCAGAAGCGCTTCCAGATCTTGTCGTTGCCGAGCCCGAGCGTGATCGGGTCGTCGGCAGTCTGGAAGCTCTGGTAGATGGCAATCACGCTGTCCTTGGCGCCGGTCCGCTGGGGCACCTCGCCCGAGCCGAGGTACGTGACGATCCGCGGGGTCATCATCCTGGTCATGCTCTCCACCAGGGAGATGTCGACCTGGTGGCCCCGGCCGGTGCGCGACCTGTCGAGGAGGGCCGCGACGGCGGCGAACGCGGCGTCCTGGCCGGCGAGCATGTCGGCGGCAGGCGCACCGATCTTCTGGGGCTCGCCGCCGGCTTCGCCGGTGACGTCCATCACGCCGCTGTACCCCTCGGCGATGAGGTCGTAGCAGAGGAGCTCGCTCCGTGCCCCGGTAAGCCCGAAGCCGGTGATCGACACGAAGACGAGGTCCGGGCGGACGGCTTGGAGCGAGGCGTAGTCGACACCGAGCTTCTCCTGGGCGGCCCGCAGCTGGTTGGTCACCACGATGTCGCTGTTGCGCACGAGCTCGTAGAGGACCGCGAGTCCCTCCGGGCGGCTGTAGTCAAGCGTCAGGCTCAGCTTGTTGCGGTTCACGCTCAGGTACCAGAGTGACTGGCCATCCAGGACCGGGGGTTCCCAGTGTCGGGCGTCGTCGCCCGTGCCCGGGCGCTCGACCTTGAGCACTTCCGCGCCCATGTCGCCGAGCAGCATCGTGGCGTACGGTCCGGAAAGCGACGTGCTGAGGTCCAGGACCTGAACGCCCGCGAGCAGTGCGAAGCTGGCGCCGGGTGCCGCGAGTGGAAGACTGTCGGCTGGGATCATCGGGCGCCGGCCCCGGCGGCGGCAGCCAGCCGGAGCGCATCCACGTGCAGGGCAAGCCGCCGCTCCACGTGCCGCGGCACGTCGACCCGGGTCCAGTCGAAGAAGCCCCGGCCCGTCCGGACGCCGAGGCGACCCTCCGCAATCAGCGCGGGCAGGACCCCGCGGGGCACCGAGTCGGTGCAGAGATCGGGGTAGAGACCCTGCGCAACCGCATAGTGGACCTCCATACCCGACAGGTCCTTCTGCTCGAGCAGGCCGGTGCTGAGGAAGCGGGGGGCCAGCGCCAGCTTGACGCCGAGGTCGATCTCCTCGGCCGTCGTCACGCCAAGCGTCATCAGGTGGTAGGCTTCGCGGTGCAAGGCGTGCTGGAGCCGGTTGAGCACGAAGCCGGGGATGTCCCGGTTGACGACGATCGGGCGCTTGCCGATCGCGGCGCTGAAGGCGCGCGCCACCGCGAGCGTCTCGTCGGAGGTGACCTCGCCGCGGACGATCTCGACGACAGGAACGACCTGGGCCGGCATGATGAAGTGCATCCCGATCAGGCGCGACGGGTCGTGAAGTCCGGAGGCCATGTCGGTGACGCGCAGGCTCGAGGTGTTCGAGGTGAAGATCGTGGGGCGGGGGAAGCGCTCCTCGAGCGCCGCAAAGAGGCGGCGCTTGGCCTCGAGATCCTCGGTGATCGCCTCGACCACCACGGGGACCCGCTCGGGAAGGTCGTCGAGCCCGACGCGGCAGGTGACGCCCGCCGGCGCCGGCGACACGATCCCCCGCTCGGCGAGGAACGCCAGCCCCCGGTCGATCTCCGTCGCCGCGGCCTCCGCGCAGGCCGCGGACTGGTCGGTGATGACCACCTCGCAGCCGTGGCCGGCGCAGGCCTGGGCGATCCCGCGCCCCATGAGGCCGGCGCCGACGATCACGACACGATCGAACGGTGCCGGCACTACCTCACCTCGAGGGCCGGCCTCCACTTGCCGACCTCCTTCAGGTACCGGACGACGCCGGGGTGGAAGGGGATGCCGGCCTCCGCCTGGCGCACGCCCATGTCGACCGTGGCCTCCACGGTCCAGCCCTTCGCCTGGGGGTGGACGGCATTCCGCTGGGCGAGGTTGGTGAAGAGCGCCTTGAAGATCCGGTAGACGTCGTCGTCGGGCACCCCGGCCCGGACGAGGATCCCCTGGACCTGGCCAATGGTCGGGACCTCCGCCTCCTGCCCCTTGTACGTGCCGGCCGGGAGGATGCTCTTGAGCAGCATCGCCGACTTGTCGCCCTCGACCGCCTTCGCGATCTCATCGTCGCCGAGCGAGATCAGGCGGATGTCGGTCATGATGGCCGCGTTGACCAGGCTCGCGATCGGGTAGGCCGCGAAGAAGGCGGCGAGGTCGATGGTGTTGTCCTGGATGCCGCGGATCATGTCCTCGTAGGCCAGGTAGATGGCCTGGTAGTCCTTCCCGGGCTCGTACCCGGTGATCTTCTGGATGGCGCGGATGTTCTTCACGGTGCCGCCGCTGCCATGCGGCCCCACCCCGACGCGCTTGCCCTTCATGTCGGCGAGCTTCTTGAGGGCGGAGCTCTTCCGCACGAACCAGTGGAAGTCGTTCTTCGCGTCCGTCCACAGAAACTGCCGGAACGGCGCCTTCGCGCCCGGGCTGATCGCGCGCTTCTCGATGTCGGCGGGAGCGAAGTCCGGGTGGCTCATGGCGAAGTCGATCTGCCCCCGCTTCACCAGGTTGTAGTTCTCGCCGGACCCCGCCGTGATCTCGGCGGTCAGCTTGATGTCGGAGAGCTGCCTGTTCACGTGGCCCGAGAAGCCGGCGCCCAGGATGTACCAGGTCCCGGCGGTGCTGGCGGTGCCGAGCGAGTAGTAGCGGGCCGGGGCGGCGTCAGCCGGCGCGGCCAGGAAGAAGCCGGCGAGCAGGGCCGGCGCGATCCTCGAGAACCATCCCGTCGTCATCATCACCGCACCTCCAGCTTGGGACTCCACCGGCCCGTCTCCTTGAGGTACCGAACGGCGCCAGGGTGGAAGGGGATGCCGAGCTTGGCGATCTCGGCGCCGATGCCCACCGTCGCGTCGAGGTTGAACTTCTCCGCCTGGACGTGGAACGTGTTGCGCTGGGCGACGTTGGTGAACATCGCCTTCATGAGCTTGTAGGCGGCCTCCTCCGGCATCGCCGGGCTCACCAGGATGCCGGTCGGCTCGCCGAGCGTGACGATGTCCTCGGTCTGCCCCTTGTAGGTGCCCTTGGGGATCACCGTCCGCGTGGCCTTGCCCGGGTACTGCTGCTGGAAGCGGGCGATGTCCTCGTCGGTGAGCGACAGGAAGCGCAAGTCGACCCGGCTCGCCAGCTCGAGCACGCTCGCCACCGGGGCGCCGCCCGCGTTCATCGCGAGGTCGACGACGTTGTCCTGGAGCGCCCGCTGGCCCTCGGCGAAGTTGTAGTACAGGGCCTTGAAGTCGCGGTCCGGCTCGTAGCCCGTGGCCGCCTTGATGATGCGGAGGTTGATGATGAGCGAGCTCGCGCCCTGGGGCCCGACCGCCACCCGCTTCCCCTTCATGTCCCTGAGGGTGCGGATGGGCGCGCTCTCCTTGACGAACCACTGGTACTCGGACATCTGGTAGCTCCAGAGGAGTTGCGCGATCTTGCCCTTGGGGTCTCCGCCGTACTTCCGCTCGAGGAGATCGTCGGAGATCATGTCGGGCTTGCTCATCACCAGGTCCATCTTCCCACGCTTCAGCAGGTAGTAGTTCTCGATGCTCCCCGCGGTGACCTCCGCCGTGACCTTGATGTCGCTGAGTTGCTTGTTCATGTGGCTCGCCAGGCCGGCGCCGAGGATGTACCAGGTCCCCGCGGTGCTCGCGGTCCCGAGCGAGTAGTAGCGGACATCCGCCCCGGCCGCCTGGCCGGCGAGGCCGGCCCCGAGGCCCAGGGCGCCCACCAGAGCGATCGCAAGAGCGCGACGCACCTTCATCTGGGTCTCCTTTCCGTCATAGCGCCTCGATCTCGTCCACCGCCAGCGAGAACGCCGAGGGCAACCGGTTGTAGATCACGAGGGGGAGCTTCTCGGAGACCTCCTGTCCCGGCTTGAGGACCGGCGGCTTGCCCGCCAGCGGGTAGTAGTACGCCGCCGAGGGGCCGTCCGGGATGTCGACGAAGACCCTGAAACGCTTGGGCTGGTCTGACATGTTCTTGACCGCGATCTCGAAGAACAGCGTCTCGGTGCCTTTGTACTTGTCCAGGTAGTAGCTCACCTTCGTGATCTTCGCGCTCGGCGTCACCCGGTAGCTGATCGCCCCCGGCTCGCCGCTGGCAGCCGCCCCCGCGGCCAGCAGCGCGACCGCCGTCACCACCGCCCCGAGCACCCGACCCCATCGACCCCGATCCGTCCTCATTGTGGCTCTCCCTCCTGGGAAGAATTGGCTTGCTGTCGAACGG
>MGBV01000101.1:24728-28107 GCA_001788415.1 Candidatus Rokubacteria bacterium GWC2_70_16
CGTACTTGTTGGCGATGTCACGGTGGAACTGCCGATTCTGGAGCCCGCAGACCCCGAGGTACAGCAGGACGCCCGCGAGCGTCGAGTAGAGCTCCGGCCAGATCAGCGCGATCGCCGCGACCAGGCAGAGGAGCCGCCGCACCCCGCGGAGCGGATGGAACAGGAAACCTGCGACCCCGGCGCCGAGGGCGAGGATCCCGACCACGCTGCCGGCGACGGCGCCGAGGATGGCGAGCGGCGAGCCCACCATGATCAGCGCTCCGGAGTAGATCATGGCGAAGGGCAGGAGCATGCCGATCAGCCCGATCTTGCAGGCCTGGACGGCCGTCGCCATGGCGTTGGCGCCCGAGATCCCGGCGGCCACGAAGGCGTCGGGCGCGAAGGGGGGGGTGATGACCGCCATGACGGCGTAGTAGAAGATGAACAGGTGCGCCGCGACCGGGTTCACCCCGAGCTGGATGAGCGCCGGAGCCACCAGGATGGCCAGGATGATGTAGGCCGCGGAGGTGGGCACGCCCATGCCGAGGATGATGGACGTGGCGGCGGTCAACACGAGGAGCAGGAAGAGGTTGCCCTGCGCCAGGCTGACCAGCGTCCCGGAGAGCATGAGCCCGAATCCGGTCATGTTGACGAGCCCGACCAGGAGCCCCGCCGCCGCCAGGATCGCCGCGATCGACCCGAAGGTGTGGCACGTCTCCTGGAAACCGAGCAGGATCTCCTTGAGCCCCATCCGTGACTCCCGCCGGAACCAGCTCACGACGACGATCGAGCAGGTCGCATAGAAGCCGTTGAGGGTGACGCTGAAGCCGGTGAACGTCAGCAGGAACATGAGGAAAAGCGGCGGGAAGAGGAAGATCCAGCCCTCCTTGAGCGTGCCCCAGAGCGCCGGCAGCTCCTCGCGGGACAGGAGGCGGATCCGTTGCCGCTGCGCCTCGATGTCGACCATGACGAAGATCGCCAGGTAGAAGAGGACGGCGATGATCACGATGTGCTTCATCACCGCCGTGTAGGAGATCCCGAGGATCTCCATCATGATGAAGGCCGCCCCGCCCAGGATGGGCGGCATGATCTGGCCGCCCGCGCTCGCGGTCGTCTCCACGGCCCCCGCGTAGACGGGGCTGAAGCCGGTGCGCTTCATCAGGGGGATGGTGAACTGCCCGGTGCCGGCCACGTTCGCCATCGCGCTGCCGGACACCATTCCGAAGAAGCTGCTCGCGACCACGGCGATCTTCGCCGGGCCCCCCCGGACATTGCCGCAGAGGCTGAGGGCCAGCCGGGTGAAGAAATCTCCGGCGCCCGAGATCCTGAGGAAGCTCCCGAACAGGACGAAGACGAAGATGAACGTCGTGGAGATGTACGCGAGGAACCCGAAGACCCCGTCCAGGCTGATATAGAAGCTCGTCACCATCCGCTCGAAGCCGTAGTCGCGGTGGGCGAGAACCGGGGGCAACAGGCTCCCGAAACGGGCGTAGCCCACCAGGATCAGCACGACGGCGGGCATCGTCCAGCCCACCGAGCGGCGGCAGACCTCGAGGGTCAGTGCCATGAAGAGGAGTCCCAGGACGAGCTCCGTCGGCTCCAGCTCCATGCCGCGCGTGAACGCCTTCGTCTCCCAGCCGAAGTAGGCGTACATGATCGTGACGACGCTCAGGATGGCGAGCGCGATGCCGGCCGGGCGCACCCGGTGGTCTCTGCGCCCCCACGCCGGCACCGTGAGGAAGATCAGCATGTAGGCGAAGAGCATGTGAAGGGTGCGCTGGTAGAACGCCGGCATCGGGAAGAGGAAGGTCCAGATCTGGAAGGTGCCCCATGCCACGCAAAGGCCGAAGATGAGCCAGTTGAACCACGGGTGGGCGGACTTGTAGTCCTTCTCGATGTGCAGCAGGTCGTCGATCCAGCGCTTGACGGTCACCATGCGGTCTGGCCCTCTCGACCGGGTTCGCGATCGCGTTCGCGCCCCCGGGCTCCTCGCGCGGCGGCCCGGCTGCGCTGGGCGCGCGGCGATTCCTGCGAGATTCCGTGAAGCAAGGGGAGTGCCGTACCGTGTGCGGCCTCGCCGGGGCGGTATCACACGGGATATCCGCTCCGGCTCTTCAGATCTCGAAGGGTGAGTGTGCGCACCCGCGACATCGCGCGGCGAGTCACTGTCCTCGCGAGGGACATCCCGCGCAGGCACTCGGCGCGCGGAGCGGCCGCGACGCCGACGACGACCTCATCGCGACAAAGACTGGCTGCGGTCGATGGCATCGGTCAACCATCCGTCTGCGTCATTTCTGTGGGTGAAGCGAGCTACTGTAGGGTCCGAAGCGCCGGGATGGTCGGGCCCTACTCCGCGGTCGGCGCGGTGAGGAGCGCGGTGATCTCGCGGACGTCCGCCACGCGCTCGATCCCCAGCACCGCCTCGATGATCCGGTCCTGCGCGGCGCGCCCGTAAGGCCAGGCGCCGATCGAGGCGCAGTCACGGAACTTCGCCGTGAGCTCGCCATCGCCGAGCGGGCGGTCGGGGTGCCCCTTGCTGATCGGGATCTCCGCCCGAAGGACCTCGCCGGAGGCGAGCCGCACCTCCACGCGGCCGGGAGGGTAGCCGGCGCGGCCGTCGGCCCGCCGCGCCTCGGGGGAGATCTCCGTGGTCACCCGGCGTGCCAGCCGCCGGACGGCCGGATCGCTCAGCGCGTCGGGGTTGAGGTCGGCGAGCGTCAGGCGGCCTCTCAGCAGGACGGTGGCGATGACAAAGGGCAGCGCGAACTGTGCCTCCGCGGGCGTGCGGGGAGCCTGCTTCTCGGCGAGCGGGTCGCACACGACGTTGTAGTGGTTCAGGTTGTCGACGCGGACCCGCACGGCGTCCACCTCGGCCTCGGCCAGCGGCCGGCGCCCCAGGATCTCGAGGGTGGCGTCGATGGCGGGGTGGATGAACCGGCAGCAGGGCCACGGCTTGAAGCTCATGTTCATGAGCTGGAACTCGGCGCCGAGATCCTTCAGGAGCGCGTGCCGGTCGTAGCGCCCGCCGTGATAGACACGGAAGTACCCGAACGTCCCCTCGAGCGCCTCCCGCGGCCCTGCGAGACCCTCCGCCGCCATCAACGCGGCGGTCACGCCCATCTGCGTGGCCACGCCCTGCTGCACGCGCACGCTCTGGGAGCCCTCGGTGAGCGGCTGCTGGTTCCCCGACGCCATGTTGTAGGCCAGACCGAGCGCCGCCACCGTGGCGTCCTCGTCGAGGCCCAGCGCGCGCGCGGCGGCGGCCGCGGCGCCGAAGGTGCCGCACTGGTAGGTGAAGGACATGCCGCTCACGCACGAGCCCACCGTGGGCGCGAGCCCCATCCGGCAGATGACGTCGCAGCCGACGAGGGCGGCCACGAGCAGCTCGCGGCCGGAGACA
>MGBV01000102.1 GCA_001788415.1 Candidatus Rokubacteria bacterium GWC2_70_16
CTCGTCGTCGTCATCATCGGCATCTCCCTCCTGGCCTTCTCCATCCTCCACGTCATCGGCGACCCCGTCCTCCTCCTCCTGCCCCAGAACGCGGGCAAGGAGGAGTACGAGCGCTACCACAAGCTCCTCGGGCTGGACAAGCCGCTCCACGTCCAGTACTGGAAGTTCGTGAGCCGCGCCATCCAGGGGGACTTCGGCAAGTCGTGGTACACGAGCACGCCGGCCTTCGCCCTGGTGCTCGAGCGCATGCCCCCCACGCTCTACCTCACCTTCGCCGGGCTGGCCGCCGCCATGCTCATCGCCCTGCCACTCGGGATCGTGGCCGCGCTCAGACGCCACTCCTTCGTGGACAATCTCTGCACGATGCTCGCGGTGGCGGGCCAGGCCGTCCCTATCTTCTGGCTCGGGATCATGCTCATCATCGTCTTCGCCGTGCGGCTCAAGGCGCTGCCCGCCTCGGGCTACGGGACCTGGCAGCACTTCCTGATGCCCGCCTTCAGCCTCGGCACCTTCCTGGCCCCCGTCACCATGCGTCTGGTGCGGTCCGGCGTGATCGAGGTCATGAACATGGAGTACATCAAGACGGCCCGGGCCAAGGGCGTGGCCGAGCGGATGGTCGTGATCAAGCACGCCTTCCGCAACGCCTGCATCCCGGTCATCACGGTGGTGGGGCTGCAGTTCGGCCAGCTCCTGGGCGGCGCCATCGTGACGGAAACCGTCTTCGCCTGGCCCGGCGTGGCGACGCTCACCGTGGAGTCCATCCGCAACCAGGACTTCCCGGTGGTCCAGTGCGCCGTGGTGCTCCTCGCCCTCGTCATCGTCACCGTGAACCTGATCGTGGACGTCATCGTCGGCCTGATCGACCCACGGATCCGGGTGGGAGGATGACGGCGACGGGGCCGGGGAGCGCCGTGGCGCGGGGTGACCTCGAGCGCGAGGGGCTGCCGGGGGAGACGAGCGGCTCGCTCCGCCGCCTGTGGCGGCTCAGGTGGGGCGTGGCCGCGGCGGCCATCATGCTGGCGATCGTGGGCGCCACCGTCCTGGCGCCCTGGCTGGCGCCCCACGACCCGATCAGCGTCAACATCCGCCACCGGCTCGCTCCGCCCGCCTGGATGGAGGGGGGCGGGCTCACGCACCTGCTGGGCACAGACCAAGTGGGACGCGACCTCCTCTCGCGGGTGATCTACGGAGGGCGGGTGTCGCTGGTGGTGGGCGTGGCGGCCGTGCTGCTCTCTGCCACCATCGGCGTGCTGCTGGGGCTCGGGGCCGGCTACTTCGGAGCGCGCGTGGACTGGATCATCATGACGGGGGTCAACGTCATGCTGACCTTCCCCTTCGTCCTCCTGGCCCTGGCGGTGATCGCCGTCCTCGGCCCCAGCCTGCCGAACATGATCGCCGTGCTGGGCGCGGCCGGCTGGCCGATCTACGCCCGTGTGGTGCGGGCCGAGACACTGTCCATCCGCGAGCGCGACTTCGTGGTGGCCAGCCGGGCGCTGGGCACGAGCCACCTCCGTATCGTGTTCCGGCAGATCCTCCCCAACCTGGTCTCCGCCGTCGTCGTGATCGCGACGCTCCAGGTGGCCCAGGTCATCATCCTCGAGTCCTTCCTGTCCTTCCTGGGGCTGGGGGTCCAGCCGCCCACGCCCGCCTGGGGCAACATGCTGGGCGAGGGGCGCGTCTACATGCTCACCTCGTGGTGGATCGCGGCCTTCCCCGGGCTGGCGATCTTCGTGACCACGCTCGTGATCAACCTGATGGGCAATGCCCTGCGGGACTGGCTCGACCCGCACATGAAGCTCTGAGGAGGTGTGTCCGTGAGGGTGTTCCTGGCGATGCTGTCCCACGAGACGAACACGTTCAGCAACGTGCCCACCGACCGGGCCCAGTTCGAGGCGCGCAGCCTCCACTACGGCGACGACATCGTGGAGGCCTTCCGCGGCACGGGCACCTGCCTCGGCGGCATGATCGAGGCGGCCGAGCGGTGCGGGGTCCGGCTCGTCCCCTCGGTGGCGGCCGCCGCCTCGCCCGCCGGTCGCGTCACGAGCGAGATCTACGCGCATGTCAAGGAGCGCCTGCTCGCGGATCTCCGGGCCGCGGGCGCCGTGGACGGCGTCCTCCTCGACCTGCACGGCGCCATGGTGCCCGAGGGGGTCGACGACGGCGAGGGCGACATCATCGAGGCGGTGCGCGCGGTGGTCGGGCCGCGCGTCCCCATCGCCGTGACGCTCGACCTTCACGGCAATCTCTCCGAGGCCATGGTGACGGGCGCCGATCTCCTCCACGGCTACAAGACCTACCCGCACGTGGACATGGCCGAGCGTGGCGTGGAGGCCACGGAAAGGCTTCTCGACGAGATCGCCGGGCGCATCCGCCCCATGGCGGCCTTCCGGAAGCCGCCGCTCCTGCCGCCGCTCGGTAACCAGGGCACGGCGCGCGGCCCCATGCGGCGCCTCTACGACCTGGCCGGCGAGATGGAGAAGGACTCCCGGGTGATCTCCATCTCGGTGTTCGCGGGCTTCCCTCACGCCGACATCCCGGACGCGGGGCTCGGAATTTACGTGGTCACCGATGGAGACCGGGCGCTCGCCGACCGGCTGGCGGACCGGCTGGCGCGCGTGGCGTGGGAGCACCGCCACGAGTTCATCCACCGCGGCCTCCCCGTGCCCGAGGCCGTACGGCGCGCGCTCGGGGCCGAGGGGCGCCCGGTGGTCCTGGCCGACATGGCGGACAACACGGGCGGCGGCGCGGCAGGCGACGGCACCGAGATCCTCCGCGAGCTGCTCCGGGTGCGCGCGCGCTCGGCCGTGGTGGCCTGCCTCTGGGATCCGGCGGCCGTCCGCGAGTGCGCGCGGGCCGGGGTGGGCCAGAGCGTGACGCTGGACGTGGGCGGCAAGGTGGACGACAGGCACGGCGCCCCGCTCCGCGTCACCGGGGTCGTGCGGACGCTGTCCGACGGGCGCTTCGTCCACAAGGGCCCCATGGCGCGGGGGCTGCCGGGACGCCTCGGCCCCACTGCCGTCCTCGACGTCAACGACGTGAAGATCGTCCTCATCTCCCATCGCTGGCAGACGCTGGACCCGGAGATGATCCGCGTCGTCGGGCTGGACCCGCTCGAGCACAAGATCCTCGTGGTCAAGTCCACCATCCACTACCGGGCGGCCTTCGAGCCCATCGCGCGGGAGATCGTCGAGGTGGACGCCCCGGGGCTGTCCTCCTCCAACCTCGAGCGCTTCGACTTCAAGCGCCTCCGCCGGCCCATCTTCCCCCTCGACCCGGAGACGAGCTACCCTTGACCCGCCGCCTCGCGCTCTGGACCGTTGCGGTGTTCACGGCCGGCGCCGCCGCAGGGCTCCTCGCCGGCAGCGTGCTCTCCGCGGCCGCGCCGCGGATGTGGGCCGATGCGCTCCTCACGCGGACGACGAGCGAGATCCCGCGCAAGGTCGCCCTCCGCGTCAACGACGATCACTGGGACCCCGGGGCCGAGGGCGGCTGGCACCGCCACCCCGGGCCGACGATCCTCTACGTCATGGAGGGTGAGCTGTCGGAGGCCACCCGGCAGGGAACCAATACGCTCAAGCACGGGCAGGCCGTCTGGCGCCCCGCCCGCCACGAGCACAACGTGAGGAACCCCGGGCCGAGCCCGGCGCGCGCGCTGGCGATCCATCTCGACCCGGCCCAGTGAGCAGAGCGAGGACATCCGCGATGGCGTTCCCGGGCTTCACGGCGGCGGACTTCAAGGTGTTCGAGATCGAGGGCTTCGCCCCCCGCATGGAGGCCATCAGGCGGCGCCTCCGCCCGAAGCTCGAGGCGGCGGGCCGCGATCTCCTGCCGGACGTCACGCGCATCGGCGGCGCGCAGGCCTTCTCGCACGTGGCCCGCCACGCCCGCCGCACCGTGAACCCGCCGGACGACACCTGGGTGGCCTTCGCCGCGGACCGGCGCGGCTACAAGAAGCATTGTCACTTCAGGATCGCCGTCTCCGGCGGGGCGATCCGCTTCCTCTTCGAGGCCGGTCCCGAGCATGCCGGGAAGCGGCGGTGGGTGGCGGCGTGGAAGCGGGATGCGCCCAAGGTGGTGCCGGTCCTGAGGCGGGCCCGGGGGCTCGCGTGGTTCAGGAACGAGCACGATGATGCTCCCGCCGCGGTCCTGAGCGACTTGCCGGGGGACGCGGTGGGCCGTCTGGGCGAGGAGCTGCTGCGGAAGCGGGACGGCCAGCTCGTTCTGGGGCGCGCCGTTCCTGCCGAGGAGGCCCTGCGCTGGAAGCCGGGGGACTGCGCGCGGGTCGCGCGGGAGACCTTCCACCTGCTGGCGCCCTTGTACAGGCTGCGATAGTGGACACGGGCTCGCGCATCACCATTGCGGGGGCCCAGACATGGCTCCCCGCACCATGCCCCGCATCGCGCGACGTGCCGGGAACTCGTCCGTCCTTCTTCTGCGGGGGCCCAGACATGGCCCCCGCACTCCCCCAAAGGCTGCCGCAGTGACCGACGCGGCGATCTTCGACATGGACGGGGTCCTCGTGGACAGCGGGGTCTGGCACCGGGCCGCGTGGCAGGCGCTGCTCGCTGAGCTGGGAGTCCCGCCGGCGCGGCCCGACTTCTGGCGGCTCACCATCGGACGGCCCGCGGAGGAGGCGGTGCCTCTCCTCCTCGGCAAGACGCTGTCCGGCAGCGAGGCATGGCGCCTCGCGCGGCGCAAGCGGGACCTCTATGTCGGGCTCGCCCGCCAGGGGCTGCGCGCCATCCCCGGCGCGCCGGCCTTCGTCGAGTACCTGGGGCGCCAGGGCGTGCCGCGCGCCGTGGGAACCTCGGCCTCACGCCAGGACGTCGAGCGGATGCTCGGGGCCGTGGGGCTCAGGCGTCACTTCGACGTGGTCGTCACCTCCGAGGACGTGCGACGCGGCAAGCCGGATCCCGAGGTCTACGCGCTGGCGGCGCGGCGGCTCGGCGCCATGCCGGAGGCCTGCCTCGTGTTCGAGGACTCCGTGGTCGGCATCGAGGCGGCACGACGAGCGGGCATGCGCGCCATCGGCGTCACGACGGCGTACGGCGAGGAGGAGCTCCGGGCCGCCGGCGCGCTCGCGGTCATCGCCGATTTCGAGGGGCTCGAGTGGGAAGCGATAACCCGGCGGTGAGCACCGCCGCGTTCTGGGAGGGGCTGTACGCCTCCCGGAGCGACGGCTGGGAGCTGGGCCACCCCGCCCCGGCGCTGGCTTCCTGGCTCTCCGCAGGCAACGCGTTCCCCGCGGCCGGCTCCGGGACCGCCTCCGTCGCAGTCCCCGGCTGCGGCCGCGGCCACGACGCGCGGCTCCTCGCACGCGCGGGCGACCGCGTCTGGGGCTTCGACTTCGCCCCCGCTGCGATCACCGAGGCGCGGGCGCTGGCCCAGGGGGACGGCGTCGAGGTCATCTTCGAGCAGCGGGACGTCTTCACGCTCGCGAGGGACCACGGGGGGCGCTTCGACGGCGTGTGGGAGTACACGTGCTTCTGTGCCATCGACCCGGCCCGCCGCGAGGAGTACGCGCGGCTGATCCACGCCATCCTGCGGCCCGGCGGCCACCTGCTCGCCTGCTTCTATCCGCTCCGCGAGGGCACCGACGGCCCTCCCTTCCCCGTGTCGGTGGCCGAGGTCGAGCGCGTGCTCGCCCCCGGGTTCACGATCCTCGAGGCGGGGCCGCCGGCGCAGTCGGTGGAGCGCCGCCGGGGCCTCGAGTGGCTGGTCCTCGCCCACCGCCTCGCCTAGCGCGCCAGCGACATCGAGGACCAGAGGAAGGCCAGCTGGTCGCGCGCCCGCTTCGTCAGCGCGTTCCACCCCGCGTGGAAGAGCGCGGCGGCGAGGACGAGGGCCAGCGCGGAGGCGGGCATCCGCGCCAGTGTAGGCGCCGCGCTGCCGCCCCACAAGCGGCCGCGCGTGAGCGGCCGGGCGGTTGACCGTCTCAGGGAGACCGTGCTAAGGTTGGCCACCTTTCCGCCGCCGTGGTCATCCGTGCGCGGGCATCCACTGCCCGAGGGAGGTTGGACCATGATCGTTCTCCGCGTCGCGCTGACTCTCATGCTCGTGGGCGCCCTGGCGCTGCTGGGCGGCTCTCCGCAGCCGGCCTGGGCCCAGGCCCAGACCATCAAGATCGGCGTCCTCTTCGATCAGAGCGGCCCCTTCTCCGCCGCCGGCTCGCTCAACTGCTGGCGCGGGGCCAAGCTGATCATCGACTACGTGAACGAGCGCGGCGGCGTGATGGGCAAGTACAAGATCGTCCGCGTGGACGGCGACAGCCAGTCCAAGGCCGAGGTCGCCATCAACGAGGCCGAGCGGCTGCTCAACGTCGAGAAGGTGGACATCCTGGCCGGCATCTACTCCAGCGCCCACGCCGTGCCGCTGGCCGAGAAGGTGGACAAGCAGAAGAAGTTCCTCTGGATCACGACGGCCATCTCGGATGCCGTCTTCAAGGACCGGAACCTCCAGTACGTGTTCCGCCCCCAGCCCAACGGCGGGCTCTTCGGCGCCGTCTCGGTCCAGTACATCGCGGCCAACTCGCAGGAGAAGCTCAAGAAGGCGGTTAAGGATCTCCGCGTCGCCGTGATCTACGAGGACGGCCCCTACGGCGCCGGCGTGGCGGCCTCCAACGAGGCCGAGGCCAAGAAGCTCGGCATGCAGGTGGTGCTGAAGGAAGGCTACTCCGTGAGCGCCCCCGACCTGTCCTCGCTGGTGACCAAGCTCCGGGCGGCCCGCCTCGACGTGCTCTTCCACACCGGGTACAACCCCGACATCGCCCTCTTCCTGCGCCAGGCCAAGGAGCAGGGTCTGCGCGTCAAGGCCTACATGGGGCATGGCGCCGGCCACAGCCAGCTCGACAAGCTCAAGGAAGCTTTCGGCAACGAGATCGAGGCCTTCCACACCGTCGATCCGGTGGCCTCCCAGCTCCTGGACCCGAAGACGCTCAAGGCCGGCGTGGGCGCCCTCACCGCCGAGATGGTCAAGCGCTACAAGGGCGAGTTCGAGCCCAACATGGCCGTGGCCGCCATCGCCCCGCACGTCTCCATGGGCTTCAACAACCTCTGGATCCTGCTCAACGACGTCCTGCCCCGGGCCATCCAGAAACACGGCGGGTGGAGCCCGGAGGCGCTCGCCAAGGCCGCGCGCGAGACCGACATCCCCGAGGCCGGCACGATGATGGGGTACGGCGTCAAGTTCTTCGCCGAGGGGCACCCCATGCGCGGCCAGAACGAGCGCGCCTTCCCGGTGGTATTCCAGGTCGTGGCAGGGAAGTTCGAGGTCGTCTACCCCAAGACCGTCGCGACCGCCGCGCCCATCCTTCCGCTTCCGGCCGCCTCGCCGTGGGCGGCCCGCTGAACTGAACTCCACCCGGCGCCGGGGGCGGAACCCTCCCCGGCGCCGGTACCCCTCCGACCCGTGCTGACCGTCTCGGGCCTGACCAAGCGGTTCGGCGGCTTCACCGCCCTGAGCCGGGTTTCGTTCGAGGTGGTCGAGGGAGAGATTCTCGGTCTCATCGGCCCCAACGGCTCGGGCAAGACCACCATATTCAACTGCATCTCGGGGGCCTTTCCGGCCACGGCCGGCTCCATCCGGTTCAGGGGCGACGAGATCTCCGCCCTCACTCCCGACAAGATCTGCCACCGCGGCATCGCCCGGACCTTCCAGATCCCGCGTCCCTTCCGCAAGCTCACGATCCTGGAGAACGTCGCCGTGGCCGCCCACTACGGGAGCAACGAGCGCGGCACGGAGGGCGAGGCGCGCGGCCGTGCGCGCGAGGTGCTGTCGCTGGTGGGCCTGCCCACCGACGCCCGCGCGTCCACGGCGCTCCTGGGCGCCGCAGGGCTGAAGAAGCTCGAGCTGGCCCGGGCGCTCGCCACGCGGCCGACGCTGCTCCTCGCCGACGAGATCCTCGGCGGCCTGGATCCCGGGGAGATGGCCGCCGCCGCGGACCTGCTCAGGCGGATCCGCCACGAGCTCAAGATCACCATCGTCTGGGTCGAGCACATCATGGCCACCCTCATGCGGGTCGTCGATCGCGTCGTGGTGCTCGACCACGGCGAGAAGATCGCCGAGGGCCGGCCGCGCGAGGTGGCCGAGGATCCGCGCGTCATCGAGGCCTACCTCGGCGAGAAGATCGTGCTGGCATGAGCCTGCTGGAGCTGCGCGGCATCACGGCGGGCTACGGCGATTTCACGGCCCTGTGGGGCGTGAGCCTGCGCGTGTCGGCCGGCGAGGCCGTGGCCGTGGTGGGGCCCAACGGGGCCGGCAAGACCACGCTCATGCGCGTCATCTCGGGACTGGTGCCGCCGCGCGAGGGCGACCTGAGCTTCGACGGCCAGTCGCTCGTCCGCCGGCCGGCCCACGAGATCGTGGCGCACGGCATCGCGCACGTCCCCGAGGGGCGCAGGATCTTCCCCATGCTGACCGTGGCCGACAACCTGAAGATGGGCGCCTTCCTCCCGCGGGCCCGCCGCGACTACCGCGACAGCCTGGAGCGTGTCTTCGCGCTCTTCCCGGTGCTCGCGGAGCGGCAGAAGCAGCGGGCGGGGAGTCTCTCGGGCGGCGAGCAGCAGATGCTCGCCATCGGGCGGGCGCTCATGTCGCGCCCCAAGATCATCCTCCTGGACGAGCCCTCCCTGGGGCTGGCGCCGGTGATGGTCCTGCGGCTCTTCGACCTGATCCGGCGCGTGCGGGAGGAGGGCTACACCATCCTGGTCGTGGAGCAGAACGTCCGCCAGGTCCTGAAGCTCGTGGATCGGGCCTACCTCCTCGAGGTGGGGCGGATCAAGATGGAAGGCCGCGCCGATGACCTCTCGGAGCAGGACTTCGTCCGCAAGGCCTACATGGGTCTCTAACCCCCGATGATCGACCCGATCTTCATCGCCGAGGCGGCGCTCAACGGCATCCTGCTGGGCGGCGTGCTGGCGCTGCTGGCCCTGGGCCTCAACCTGATCTTCGGCGTCCTCGACATCGTCTGGATCGCCTACCTGGACCTCGTCATGCTGTGCATGTACCTGGCCTACTTCCTCGTGACGGGCTATGGCTGGCCCGTGTGGCTCGGGGGGCTCGCCGCGGTGGGGCTCGGCGCCCTCCTGGGCATCGGCGTGCACCTCTTGATCATCTCCCCGATCCTGACCAGCGCTCCCATCAACCAGCTCCTGGCCACAGGCGGGCTCCTCTTCTTCGTCCAGTCCTTTGCCACCTTCCTCTGGACCACCGACCACCGGACGGTGCGCCTGACCCTGCCCATCATCGAGGTGGCCGGAATGTTCCTCTCGTTCGCGCGGCTCATCGCCTTCGTCGTGGCGATCCTGGCGATGATCGGCCTCTATCTCTTCCTCCGGCACACCTTCATCGGCACCGCCATCCGCGCCGTCTCCCAGGACCGCGAGGCGATGCGGCTCATGGGCGCCAATCCCCAGCGGGTCTACGTCGTCACCTCCGCCGTGGGAGGAGCCATGGCGGGCCTGGCGGGAGCGCTCCTGATCATCCAGTACTCGGTGCACCCGTACTTCGGCGCGGCCTTCGGCCCGCTGACCTTCATGGTCTGCGTCCTCGGCGGCCTCGGGAACATGGTGGGGGCTCTCGTGGCCGCAGTCGTCATGAGCGAGATCATCTCGGTGGGGGGCGTCATGATGTCCACCGAGATGGGCTACGTGATCGCCTTCGTGCTCTTCATCGTGATGATGTTCGCCCGTCCGGGCGGCATCCTCACCCGCCGGGAGTGAGCGTGGCGCGCCTGGTTGCCTGGGCCCTGCTCGGCGTGATCGCCGTGGCGCCCTTCCTGCCCATGGGCGGCATGCGCCAGTATGCCCTCCACGTCCTCGTGCAGATCTTCATCTGGTCGTTCATCGGCCAGGCCTTCTCGCTCATGGGGCGCTTCGCCCTGGTGTCGCTGGGACACGGGGCGTTCCTCGGGCTGGGCGCCTACACCGCCGCGCTGCTCTGGAACTTCTGGGGCGTCACGCCGTGGGTCGGCGGGGTCGTGGCCGTGGCCGGCGCCGTGGGACTCGCCCTGGTCGTCGGCTACCCCTGCTTCCGCTTCCGCGTGGTGGGCCACTACTTCGCCCTGGTGACCCTGGCCGTGGGCGAGGTGGTGCGCCTGCTCATCATCGCGGAGCGCGACTGGACGGGCGGCTCGCTCGGCGTCACGGTGAAGGCCGCCGGCACGGACGCCAGTCTCACCGCGCTGCAGTTCGCGGACAAGCGGGTCTTCTACTACGCCTCCGTGATCGTGTGGCTCGGCGGGCTCTGGGTGTGGCAGCGCGTGGACCGGAGCATGGCGCGCTCGGCGCTGGAGGCCATCGGCGAGGACGAGGGAGCGGCCGCCTCGGTGGGCATCCACGTCACGCGCTTCAAGCTCGGGATCACCGTGCTCTCGGCAGCGCTCACGGCGCTGGGCGGGGTGCTCTACGCCCAGTACTTCACCTACGTGAACCCGGACACCCTCTCCGGCATCGGCGTCTCCCTCCGCATCGTCTTCGCCGTCGTGCTCGGGGGCATGTACTCGCTGCTGGGCTCCACCGTGGGGACGGCGCTCACCATCGCGCTCTCCGAGTACCTCCGCGTGCTTTTCGGGCTCAAGTTCATCGGCATGGCCGAGACGATCTACGGGCTGGTCCTGATCCTCTGCATCATCTTCCTGCCGGCGGGCATCTACGGCAGCCTCCGCGGGGCCGTCCTCCGCCGCCTGGCCCGGCGCCGGGCCGCGCCGGCCTAACGCGCCTCATTCGCGACCGCCCACCGGCGGGGAAGGGGGCGCGCTCCCCGGAACCGTGGCTTCTGCGTGTTGCCGGAGCAGGAGACCTCCATCTCGTGGCCCGTTCCGACCGGCCGCATCGCGGGACGAGGGAGCGTGTTCCGGGGAGCGCGCCCCCTTCCCCGCCGGGGCTCGTCCACGAACGGCTGGACCGAGGCACGAGGGCGTGGGCCGCTCCTCGCCGCGATCCGACGCCTGAGGCATAATGGGGCCCGTCATGCCCCGGTGGGTCGTCCATCCCGACCAGGAGCCCTCGAAGCAGGCGCAGGCCCTCGCCGAGCAGGTGGAGAAGGACGGCGGCCGGGCGCTGGCCCTCTATCGCGACCCGGTAGGGGAGCACTGGCAGATCTTCTGCCTGCTCCCCATGGCGAAGGTGGAGACCACTCCCTACCAGCGCGACCTCTCCCCCACTCACGTCAAGCGGCTCCAGGAGGTCGTGAAGAAGCTCAGCGAGAACCTGGAGTCGTTCGACGTGAGCCGCATCCGCTACGAGGACATCCAGCGGGCAGGCCTGATGGCCGCGCCCGCCCCATCCTGAGAACCCTCGCCATGGTTCGCCCCGAGCGGCTCAGCCAGAGCGAGATCGCCCGGCGGCTCGCGACCCTCCCCGGGTGGACCGCCCTCGACCGAGGGCTCCACCGCGTCTTCACCTTCCGTGACTTCGTCGACGCCTTCGCCTTCATGACGGCGGCGGCCCGCGAGGCCGAGGCCCTGGGTCATCACCCCGACTGGTCCAATGCCTACAACCGGGTGACGGTGGACCTGATCACCCACGATGCTGGGGGGATCACGGGCCTCGACTTCGCGCTGGCGGCCAGGCTCGACGCCCTCGCCGCCGGGCCCGCGGCGCGCGCGGACCGCCTCGCGCGGGGGTCCGTGTCCTTCGCCGGCCGCGTGGCCATGGTGACGGGGGGCGCCGGGGCGCTGGGACAGGCGATCTGCATGCGGCTCCTCGGCGCCGGGGCCACCGTCTGCGTCCCGCACCGCGACAGCGACGGTCTCGAGGCGCTCCGCCTCCGCCTGGGCGACGAGCCCCGGGCGCGGCTGGAGGCGGCTCCCGCCGACGCCACCGATGAGGCCGCCGTCGGAGCCTTCGTCGCCGGCGTCCTCGAACGGCACCACCGCGTGGACGTCCTGGTCAATGCCGTGGGAGGCTTCGCCGGGGGCGACCTCGGCTCGACCCCCCTCGCCGAGTGGGAGCGCATGCTGCGGCTCAACCTCATCTCGGCGGTGGTGGGCTGCCGCGCGGTGCTCCCGACCATGCTCGCGGCGGGCCACGGGCGGATCGTCAACATCGCCTCGCGCGCGGTCGTTCCGCCCGCAGCAGGCTTCATCGCCTATACGGTGGCCAAGGCCGCCGTCATCACGCTCACCCAGGCCCTGGCCGAGGAGGGGAAGGGGCACGGCATCGCGGTGAACGCGGTGCTCCCCGGCACCATGGACACCCCCGCCAACCGGGCCGCCATGCTCCGCGCGGATCGCTTGGCGTGGGTCTCGACGGACAGCGTCGCGGCCGTCATCGCCTGGCTCGCCTCGGACGAGGCGGGAGCCATCTCCGGCGCCTGCATCCCGGTCTGAACGCGCCCCCCGCGCGAAGCCCCTGTATAATGCGCGGCATGACCCGGAGCTGGTGCGCGGCCCTCGGGGGGATCGCGCTGATGACCCTGGCCGCCGGCTGCGGCACGCTGGCGCCCCGGGCCACGGTGATTCCCCGCCCGGCCGGCAGCGAGGATGACCTCCCCTCCCCGACCCGGGAGGTCCTGCCCAACGGGCTCCGCCTCATCATCCAGGACCACCGCGCCGCCGACATCGTGGCCGTGTACCTCTGGGTCGGGGTCGGCGTGCGCTACGAGCGGCCCGACGAGCTGGGCTACTCCCACTTCCAGGAGCACATGCTCTTCAAGGGCACGGACAAGTGGGGTCCCGGGCACATCGACCGCGCGGTGGAGGGAGTCGGCGGCCGTTCCAACGCGGTCACCTCGTTCGACTACACGACCTTCTACATCGTCGTCCCCTCCGAGGCCATGGACACGGCCATCGAGCTGCTGGCCGACATGGCCTTCCGCTCCACCTTCGATCCCGAGGAGATCGCGCGCGAGCGCGGGGTGATCTTCGAGGAGGCCCGCATCGAGGCCGACAATCCCAGGACCGCCATCGTGCGCCAGCTCTACGGCCTCGTCTTCGACGGCCATCCCTACGGCCGCCCCGTGCTCGGGGCCCGCGAGACGATGACGGCGGCCACCCGCGAGCGCTTGAAGGAGTACAACCGCCGCTACTACACCCCCGAGAACATGTCGGTGGTGGTGGCGGGCCCCGTGGATCCCCGAGCGGTGCGCGCCTCGGTGGCACGGACCTTCGGCCGGGTGCCAGCCTCGGGCTACCGCCCCGCGCCCCTGCCGCCGCCGCGCCCGCGCGCGGGCGGGGTGCGGCGCCAGGTCGAGCGCCCGGAGCAGCAGGCCCACCTGGCGCTGGGGTGGCCGGCGCCGCGGGCGGACGACACGGACGGCTTCGCGGTGGATCTCCTCGCCTCGATCCTGGCGGGCGCGGAGAGCTCGCGGCTCGCCCGCCGGCTCCGTGACGACGAGCGGCTCGTCTCGAGCGTCACCATGAGCTACGCCGCGCTCATGGGCGGGGGCATCGTGAGCCTCAGGGCGGAGCTGGAGGCGAAGGACCTCGGGCGGGTCGAGGAAATCGTCCTGGAGGAGATCTGGAAGATGCAGGAGAGCGGGCCCACGGACGAGGAGCGCGTGCTGGCGCTAACCCGAGCCGAGTCCGAGCACGCCTTCACGATCGAGACCTCCGAGGGGCTGGCCAACGCCTACGGGATCGCCGAGACCACCTGGGCCCTCGAGGAGGAGCTCCGCTACGTGGACCGGCTCCGGCAGGTCACGCGGGAACAGATCCGGGACGCGGCCCGCCGCTTCCTCTCCCGCACCGACTACGCGCGGCTGGCCTTCGTGCCGAGAAAGGCGCAGTGAGCGCGGCCCGCCCCCGCCGCCGCCCCCTCGGGCTCCTGGGCGCCACGGTCCTGCTCGCGCTACTGGCACTCCTCTGGCCGGGACCGGCCGCGGCGCAGGGGCAGGGGCCGGCCGTCGCGCGCGTGAGGCTCGCCAACGGGCTGACCGTGCTCGCGCGCGAGAACCCCACCGCCCCCGTGGTGGCGATCTCGCTCGGGGTACGAATGGGCACGCGCTGGGAGACGCGGGAGAACGCCGGCATCTCCAACCTGCTCCAGCTGATGGTGGTGCGGGGAACGGCCAGGCTGGACGGCAGCCAGATCGTGGAGGCCGCCGATCGGATGGGCGGGAGCATCGACGCCTACGGCGACGTGGACCTCTCGGAGATCGCGGCGACGGCGCTCGCCCGCCACTGGGTCGAGATGCTCGAGCTAGTGGCGGAGGTCGGGCTCCGCCCGGCGCTGCACGAGGGCACCACCCGGGCCGTGCGCGACTTCCTGCTGCGGCAGATCCGGAACCGCGGCGACAAACCCTACGACGTGGGGCTCGACACGCTGTCGGCACGCCTCTTCGGCGACAACGGCTATGCGTGGAACCCGCTGGGCCTCAAGGAGAGCGTGGAGCGGCTGGACCGGGAGGCGCTCCTGAAGCATTACCGTCGCCACTACGTGCCGGGGCAGATGGTGCTGGCCGTCAGCGGCCGCGTGAAGGCGCAGGAGGTGGCGGCGCACGCCGAACGGCTCTTCGGCGGCATGCAGGCGGCGCCGGCGCCCCCGCTCTCCCCGGCACCCCTCCCCGCCCCGGCCGGCGCCAGGGAGGTCCTGGAGGTCCCGGGGGCGCAGGCGCAGATCCTGGCCGGCGGCCTGGCGCCGGCCGTCACGGATCCCGACCACGCGGCCGTGAAGGTGCTCGGCACGGTACTCGGCGGGGGGATGGCCGGACGGTTCTTCTCCGAGCTGCGCGACAAGCAGGGCCTGGCCTACACCACGGGGGTGCTCTATCCCACGCGCGTGGACCGCGGCCACATCCTCGCGCAGATCGGCACCGCGCCGGAGAGCCTGGAAAGATCGGAGGCCGCGCTGCGGCGCGAGCTCGAGCGGATCCAGCAGGAGCCTGTGTCGGACGAGGAGCTGCGCGTGGCCAAGGCGTACCTCCTCGGCAGCCTGGCCATGGACCGCCGCACCAACGCGCGCCAGGCCTGGTACCTGGCCTCCTTCGAGGCCGCCGGGGTCGGCTACGAGTTCCTCGACGGCTACCTGGCGGCGGTGCGCCGGGTCACGCCCGCCGACGTCCAGCGCGTGGCCCGGCGCTACCTCTCGAGCTTGCGGACGGTGGTCGTGAAGCCCCCCACCCGCTGACCCCCCCGCGCTACAGCCGCGGCCGCACGGGGGAGGTCACGACGACCTCGTTCTGCACGCCGGTCACGCCAGGAATCTGCGCGAGCACCTCGTCCACGGTCTTGCGCTGCGGCTCCCGGTCCACGCCGCCGCTCACGACCACCCAGCCGTCCTTCGCCATGACGCCGAGGCTGAAGCGCCGGGTCTCCGGGTTCACCAGGAGCGCGGCGCGGGCCCGCGCGGCGAGGCTCAGGTCCCGGATCTCAGCCAGGGACTCCGGGGTCGGCTGGACGCGCTCGCTCCCGAGCGCGTCCTGGATGAGCCGGCAGGCCTGCTCCACGTCCACGCGCTCGGTGTTGAGCACCATGTCGTAGAGGAGCGGATCCTCCCAGTCCACGCGGTAGAGGAACTTGAGCCGGGCGGCGCGCTCCCGGTCGCTCTGGTGCACGAGGTGCTCTGCGGCCTCGAGCATCAGCCCCTGCTGGGTCTCCACGCGCTTGGCCCGGAGCGGCTCGGGCGCGGTGACGCGGACCTTGAGCGCGTGCCGCACCTTGCGGAGCACGATGGAGGAGCCGCGGCCGGACAGGACCATGTGGTCCCGGGCCGCCATCTCCAGGATGATGGCCTCGATGAAGGTCTGGTAGCGGCGCTGGGTGTCGCTGAAGCGCTCCCAGAGGCTCGGCTTCTCCTCCGTGAAGTGCTCGAGGGCCATCACACCCTCGCCGAAGCGACCCGCGGCTTCGAGGATGACCTCCCTGTCCGCGCATTGCCAGGACAGGGTCTGGGCGAGCTTGCGACCGATCTCCTCGCCCAGGCTGCCGAGCGTCTGGGAAATGACCACGATGCTCATCGAGCACCTCCCTCCGGCCTCGCCGCCGGCACCGCTGCACGCTGGGGACGCTCCCTGTCGGGATCCGTTGCGAGCATCGTCCTCCCCGTCCAGCCGAGGCGCAAGGGAGTCCTGACCGCCGCGCGTCAGCCCCCCTCTACCACCTCCCTGAAGGCGCGCAGGACCCGGTCCGGGCGCACCGCGCTGCCGGCGGGGAGCCCATGGCCGGCCCCGTCCACCCACGCCGCGCGGAGACCCAGACGCTGCGGGGCAGCCACGTCCCACTCGAGGTTGTCGCCGACCATCCAGCTGTCCCGGCCCGGCACGCCGAGGGCCGCGAGGGCGTGGCGGTACACCACCTCATCCGGCTTGCCCTTGCCGAACTCCCCCTCGATCACGATGACCCGGAAGAAGCGCGCCAGGTCGAAGCGCTCGATCTTCTCCCGCTGCTGGGAGGCATCCCCGTTGGTGACCAGCGCCAGCGGGACGCCGCGCTGCCGGAGCTCGTCGAGGGCCTCCAGCGCCCCCGGCAGGAGGCGGAGCGCCGCCCGCCTCCGGGCCGCGAAGTCCTCGGCGATGGAGGCGGCGAGCGGATGGGCGGGCAGCCCGAGGCTCTCGAGGGCGTGCGCCGCGATCTTCCGCCAGGCCCCCACCATGTCCACCCGCTCCCGCCGGTGGCGCTCCGGATCGGCCCAGAACCAGCGTCGCGTCGCCACCACGGCGGCCACCAGAGGCGCGGGGTCGATCCCCGCGGGGCCGGAGAGGCCGGCGCACGCCTCCTCCCACGAGGCGGCGGCGCCCCCCGAGTAGTCGAGGATCGTGTCGTCGAGGTCCGCCAGGAGCGCCTTCATGCCGGGGCCGTCTCGGCCGCCGCGAAGGGCGGCAGCTCCGGACGACACACCGCCCGGAAGTTGCACCAGCGGCAGAGACGCAGGTCTTCGGTCTTCTCGAAGTTCTCCTGCTCGGCCAGGTTGAGCGCAGCGTCCTTCAGATACGCCTTCATGGCCCGCACCGACAGCCGGATGTGCTCCCGCACGCGCTCCAGGATCGCCTCGTCGCAGGGGTGGGACCTCACGCGCCCCTCGCGCAGGTTGACCTCCAGGAGGTCCACCCGCTCGGGCGCCACCCCCAGGACCTCCAGCGAGTAGAGCGCATAGCCGCCGAGCTGAAGGGCCACGTTGTTGCCGTTGCCGCCGGTCTTCCAGTCCACGAGCTGGAGCCGCCCCGCCTCGTTCCAGTAGCCGAAGTCGGGCGCGGCGTACGCCAGCGTGCCCTCGAAGGGGAAGGAGCCGATGTCCTCGATGAGGATCCAGCGGTCGGTGGGGGCACGCTTGATCTCGGCGAGGAGCGGCAACCGGTGGAAGTTGCGCAGGCAGCGGACCACGTTGTCGCGGATGGCCTGCCACTCGCTGTCCCGGATCGGCACCGCGTACTCGTGCTCGAAGAGCCCCGTGCGCTTGGGGGTCTGCCGGTACACGCCGTCGCGCGAGCCCTTCCACTCCTCGCGCATCTGGCGCAGCGTGTCCTCGATGAGCGAGGCCTCGGAGAGCGCGTAGCCGTCGCGGAGCGCCAGCAGCGCGCGCTCCACGGCCTCGTGGACGAGCCGCCCCGCCCACATCTGGCGCGTCCCGAGCTGCTTGAGGATGTAGAGGGCGCGCCTCACCGGGTCGGCGGCCTGCTCCCACCCGCCCCAGGCGCCGTAGTAGTGGAGGTAGTAGCGGCGGCGGCACTCCTGGAAGACATTGTCCCGGGAGCGGGACCACGAGAACTCGTTGACGAGGTCGGGCATTGGCCCAGCATAGCAGGAGCCGGCCCCCGCCGGAGGCGCTCCCGCCCCTGACGCGGCGCGCTGTCAGCGGGCGGCTCCGGACCCTTGCGAGGGGAGCCGCCCGCGTGCTAGTCTCGCGGGGCTTTCGGCCCGGACAGCTCACTGCTCCATCGGCACCAGGGGGGCGCGATGCCATTCGTCAACATCCGGATCTACGCGGGACATGGCAAGGAGCGGAAGGACGAGATCGCCCGGCGGGTGACCGAGGCCATCGCTGAGGTGGCCAAGGTGCCCCGCGAGGCCATCTGGGTGGTGATCGAGGACATCGACCCGCCCGACTGGTACGTGGCCGGGAAGCCCGGGGAGCGGATGGCGAAGTGAGCGTCGAGATCCGCGACCCCCGGCTCGCCGCCGTCGTGGGGCCGGAGGGCGCCTTCGAGCGCATCGCCACCGGCTGCCTCTTCACCGAGGGCCCCCTCTGGCACCCGCGGGATCAGTACCTCCTCTGGAGCGACATGCCGGGCGACCACCTGCGCCGCTGGTCGGCGCAGGATGGCGTGACGACGTTCCGCAAGCCCTGCAACATGTCCAACGGCCTGGCATGGGATCGCCAGGGGCGGCTCCTGGCCTGCGAGCACGCCTCGAGCCAGGTCACCCGCACCGAGGCCGACGGGCGGATCACGCCCCTGGCGACGCATTACCAGGGCAAGCAGCTCAACAGCCCCAACGACATCGTCTGCGCCGCCGACGGCGGCATCTACTTCAGCGATCCGCCCTATGGCCGGGCCGAGTACTACGGGGTCAAGCGCGACCAGGAACTGTCGTTCCAGGGCGTGTACCGCGTGGGCGCCGACCCGCAGAGCCCGATCCTGCTGGCGGATGACTTTGACCGGCCCAACGGGCTCTGCTTCTCGCCGGACGGCCGGCGCCTCTTCGTCAACGACACCGCCCGACAGCACATTCGCGTCTTCGACGTCAGGGCCGACGGCGCGATCTCGGGCGGGCGCGTCTGGGCCGAGACCGTCGGCGAGGGCCCGGGCGCCCCCGACGGGATGAAGCTCGACTCGGCCGGACACGTCTACTGCTGCGGGCCGGGAGGCATCCACGTGTTCACCCCGGAGGCCCGCTGCCTCGGGGTCATCCACGTGCCCGAGTACACGGCCAACATGGCCTGGGGCGATGCCGATTACCGGAGCCTGTACGTCACGGCATCCACCTCCGTGTACCGGCTGCGGGTCCTCGTCCCCGGGCTGCCGGCGCTCTGACGTGGCCACTCAGGCACCCACAGGAGGCTCATCCATGACGATGCGCGTGCTGACGCGGCTCCTGGCCGGGCTCCTGGCGCTGCCGCTCAGCGCCGAGGCCCAGGAACCGGTCTCAAGGTCGGCGACTCGATGATCCGGTCTGGCGCCGGCGCGCTGTACGCCGAGCGATCGCGTCCGGATGCGGCAGCCGGGCGGGCTGCCTTCCTGAAACCCACACAGCGGAGGAGACGATTTATGAAGCGATTGCTGATGCTCATGGCCGTCGGCGTGATCTTCGCCGGCGAGGCACTCGCGCAGGAGCCGATTCGCATCGGTGCGATGTATCCGCTGACAGGTGGCGGCGCGATCTACGGCGTCCCGGCGCTGGCCGGGCACCAGCTGGCGATCGAGGAGCTCAACCGGCGCGGCGGCATCATGGGCCGCAAGGTCGAATCGATCGAGCGCGACGACAAGATGAACCCCTCGGCCGCATCGGCGACCATGAAGGAGCTGATCACAAAGGACAAGGTGCACATCGTCCTCGGCGGCCTGAGCTCCGCGGTGGGGCTGGGTATGTCGGAGGTCTCGAAGCAGGAGAAGGTGGTCTATCTCGCGACCATCCCGAAGTCCATCCAGATCACCACCACCAAGCTGCACCCCCTCGTCTTCCGCATCGCCTCGAACACCGATATCGAAGGCGACACGATGGCCATGCTGGTCGCCAAGTACAACCTCAAGAATCTCTGCCACCTGCAGCTCGACTACGCCTACGGGCACGATCTCGAGGCCGGTGTCCTGAAGGCGCTGCCCAAGCGCGCGCCGAACGCCAAGGTCGTGCTGACCCTGAAGCCGAAGCTCGGCGCCACCGACTTCAACGCCTTCATCCCGCAGGTGATGTCGGCCGGCTGCGACGGGGTGGTCTCCGGCCTGTGGGGGCCGCACTTCGTGTCCTGGGTGAAGCAGGCCTCGCCGCTGGGCTTCTTCAAGAACGTGAAATGGATTTCTGGCGGCGAGATCGCGGCTCATGAGATCGCCGGCGAGCTCAAGGGCGAGTACCCGGACAACGTCGTCGCCAACACCTACGAGCTCTGGTACCACGCCATCGACGACGGCCACCGCGCATTCCAGCAGGCCCTCGCCAAGAAGCTCGGCACCCCCGAGACGCCGCAGTGGGCGCTGCTCGGGTACAACGGGGTGCTGTTCGCCGCCGCCGCCATCGAGAAGGCGAAATCCCTCGACAGCGACAAGATCGCCGCCGCGCTGGAAGGCCTCACGGTCAAGACGCCTGTCGGCCCGCAAACGATCGACGCGAAGACGCACCAGGCCAATACCGGCCAGTTCTGGGGGCCGATGGTGAAGAAGCCCGGCAAGGACTACCGGGTGATGGAACCGGTGGAATTCCTGAAGCCGACGTTCTGATGCGACCCTCCGCGCCCGCCCGAGGAGGGATCCCACCGGCGCTGCCGGCCGGGTCCTCTCCTCCGGCGGGCGCGGGGCCACGTCCCGCTCCCGACACGACGGTCGAGCCATGACCCTTCCCGTGTTCCTGACCAACGTGTTCTACGGCCTGGCGCTGGCGATGAACATGTTCGTCATCGCGTCCGGCCTGAGCCTGATCTGGGGCGTGCTGCGCGTGATCAACTTCGCGCACGGCATGTTCTACATGTTCGGCGCCTATATCATCTTCACCGTCACCAAGAGCTGGGGCGCCCCCTTCTTCGTCGGCGTGCTCGCGGCGGGCGCCGGGCTGGCGGCGATCGCCCTAGTCATCGAGCGCTTCCTGCTGCGCCGCCTGTACGACAAGGAGCACCTGATGCAGCTCCTCTTCACGTTCGCTGTCGTGCTGCTGATGAGCGACGTGGCGAAGATGATCTGGGGCACCGACCAGTATTCCGTCGGCTATCCGCCAGCCCTTCGCGGGGCCGTCGCCCTGGGGCCCACCATCCTGCCGCAGTATCTGGTCTTCCTCTGCGTCGCCGGTCCGCTCATCGCCGTCACCCTGTGGATCCTGGTCGACCGCACGCGCTGGGGCCGCATTGTCCGCGCCGCGACCCAGGACCGCGAGATGCTCGCCGCCCTGGGTGTCAACGTGCCCATCGTCTATGCCGTAGTGTTCATGATCGGCTCGGCGCTGGCCGGCATCGGGGGCGCATTGGCCGCGCCGCGCATCGCCGTCGCACCGGGCATGGATGCCACCGTCATCGTCGAGTGCTTCATCATCGTCATCATCGGCGGCCTCGGCCATCTGTGGGGCGGCTTCCTGGGGGCGCTGGCCTTCGGCCTCGTCGTTCAGTTCGGCGCGATCTTCGTCCCGAACTGGCAGGACGTGATGCCCTATGTGCTGATGCTGGCGGTGCTGCTGATCCGGCCCTGGGGCCTCCTCGGCCGCCCTGAGCTGAGCCGCTGACATGCTCACGCGCAAGCTCTCGACGGCCGCCATCGTCGTGGTGCTGGTCCTGGCGCTGCTGCCGCTCGCCGGAAGCCGCTACGCCATCGACCTGGCCACTCAGGTCCTGATCTACTGCCTGTTCGCGCTCAGCCTCAACGTGCTGATCGGCTACGCCGGCGATGTCTCATTCGGTCATGCGGCCTATTTCGCCATCGGGGGTTATGCCTGCGCGATTCTGCTGACGACGTACCGCTGGCCCCTGGCTCTGGCGCTGCCGGCGTCACTCGTGGTGGCCGGGATCGCGGCTGCGCTCATCGGCTATTTCTGCGTGCGCCTGACGCAGACCTACTTCTCCATGCTGGCCCTGGCCTTCGCCATGCTGGTCTGGGGTGTGGCGTTCAAGTGGAAGGCCGTGACCGGCGGCGACGATGGGTTCACCGGCATCCTCGTGCCGAGGCTGCTGGACAACCCTACCCGGTACTTTTACTTCACGCTGGGCTCGGTGGCCGTGGGCGTGGCGCTGCTGTGGATGATCTGCCATTCGGCCTTCGGCCTGACGCTCCTGGCGATCCGCGAGAACACCGGGCGGGCCGGGTTCATCGGCGTCGACACGCGCAAGATGCGCTGGGCCGCCTTCGCGGTCGCCGGCACGTTCGCCGGCCTCGCGGGCGCGCTCTTCGGCATGTACAACCGTGGGATGTATATCGAGAATGCCTTCTGGACCGAATCCGCGCAGGTACTGATCATGGTGCTGCTTGGCGGAATCTATTCCTTTGTGGGTCCGCTGATCGGCGCGGCGGTGCTGTATCTGCTGCAGGTCTTCACCAACCAGTTCACCCCGTACTGGCCGATGGTGCTCGGCCTGATCTTGCTGGCCGTCGTCCTGGTGCTGCCGGATGGCCTGGTCGGTCTGGCCAAGCGGGTGAGCGGGCGAGCGTCGCGCGCATGAGCACGATGCTGAAGATCACCGGTCTGTGGAAATCCTTCGCGGGATTCGTCGCGATACAGGACGTGCACTTCAAGCTCGACGCCGGCGAGACCCATGCGGTCATCGGCCCGAACGGAGCGGGGAAGACGACCTTCTTCGATCTGATCACCGGCCGCCTGCGTCCGGATCGTGGGGCCGTGGACTTCGAGGGCACCGAACTGGTCGGCCGGGCGCCGGAGCGGATCGTGCGGCTGGGGATCGCACGGTCGTTTCAGAGGATCAACATCTATCCGCGCCTGAGCGTGTTCGAGAACGTGCAGGTGGCCTTGATCGCCCATGCGGGCCAGCACTGGAACCTGTTCACCCCCGGACGCTCCTTGCATCACGGAGAGACCGCCGATCTCTTGCGGCTCGTCAGTCTCGACGAGGAAGCCCGCGAGGTCGCGGGCGAGCTGAGTTACGGCAAGCAGAAGCAGCTCGAGCTGGCGATCGCCCTGGCCGCCCAGCCGCGCCTGCTGCTGCTGGACGAGCCCACCGCCGGGATGTCGCCACAGGAAACGGCGGACACGATCGCGCTGATCCGCGACATCGTCCGGGCCCGGGGCCTGACGCTGCTGTTCACGGAGCACGACATGTCCGTGGTGTTCGGGATCGCCGAACGGATCTCCGTGCTGCACCATGGTGAGATCATCGCATCGGGCACGCCCGACGCGGTACGGAACGACCCCGAGGTGAAGCGCGTGTATCTCGGGGAGCACACCCATGTCTGACCTCACGGTCGAGGCGATCCACACCGCGTATGGCCTCAGCCAGGCGCTGTTCGGCGTGTCCATCGAGGTGCGGCAAGGCGAGTGCGTTGCACTGATCGGCCGCAATGGTGTCGGCAAGACCACGACCATGCGCTCGATCATGGGGCTGACCCCGCCGCGCCAGGGGCGGGTGATGTGGAAGGGACGCGACATCGCGCACCTGCCCCCGTACAAGATCTGCCAGATGGGCATCGGCTTCGTGCCGGAAGACCGCCGCATCTTCCCGGAACTCTCGGTCTGGGAGAATCTGGATATCGCTCGCCGTCGCGGCACCGGCGGGAAGGCGGTATGGAGCGAGCCGGAGGTGTTCGCGCTGTTCCCCGACCTTGCGGAAATCCGCGGCCGGCGCGGCGGCGTCCTGTCCGGCGGCCAGCAACAGATGCTGACCATCGCCCGCACGCTGATGGGAAATCCGGAACTGCTGCTGCTGGATGAACCGGCGGAGGGGCTGGCGCCGCTGATCGTCGAACACCTGCGGGACACGGTTGCGCACCTCAAGGCGACCGGGCTGTCGATCGTGCTGGCCGAACAGAACCTGGAGTTCGTGCTGTCGCTGGCGGACCGGGTCTATATCCTGGAGAAGGGCGAGGTGCGGTATACCGGCACGCCATCCGAGCTGCGCGCCAACCAGGACATCGTGAAGCAGCATCTCACGGTCTGATGCCGGCCGGCCGGGAGGTGTCCGCATGTACCAGCCCCTGCTCGGCGTTGATCTCACGCGAGGACACATCGAGAGTCTCGTCATCCCGGCCGCGGTCCGGCAGCGCTGGATCGGCGGGACGGGGCTCGGGCTCTACCTGCTGAGCCAGGAGATCCGTCCGGGCATCCGTGCGACGGATCCCGAGTGCCCGGCCTTCATTCTCACCGGACCTCTCACCGGCACCGAGATCCCCCAGAGCTCGGATTGGGTCATCGTCACGGTGAACGCCGACCTGCCGACCCACATCTGCGCGAGTCACTGCCATGGCTACTTCGGCGCGCGCCTGCGCCAGGCGGGCTGGGATGGGATCATCCTGCGCGGTCGCGCCGCGAGCCCGACGTATCTGTGGATCCGGGACGGGGACGTGGAGCTGCGACCGGCCTCGTCGCTGTGGGGCCTCGACACCTGCGAGACCGACGTCCGGCTGCGGGAGGCCCTGGGCACGGCGGACCGGCCTGTCAGCGTGGCGTGCATCGGCCCGGCGGGGGAGCAGCTCGTGTACGGCGCATCGGTCCGGGCCGAGTCGGCCTATGGCGCCAGCCAGGGCGGCGCCGGCATCGCCTGGGGGGCGAAGAACCTGAAGGCGATCGCGGTGTCAGGGTCGCGGCCGGTCCCCCTGGCCGACCCGGTGGGCCTGGGCCGCGTGGCGGAGCGCTGGCTGCGCGCGCTCCGGGAGCATCCGTTCAAGCCCGTTCTGGCGATGCAGGCGGACGGTTTGCGGGTGATGCCCGGGTTGGCCGAACGGGGGCTCGTCCCGGGCAGACACTTCACCGATCCCGAGGCCGGGGTCCGCTGGGGGCGACGGCTGGCAGAGGACCTCCTCACGTGGCGGATCGAGGCCGTGGGATCCTGGAACTGCGAGATGGCCTGCCATCATCGGACCGAGTGCACGACCGGCCCGATGGCTGGGGTGGTGGTGAGCGGGTACGGGGGAGAGGTGATGGAGGAGCTCGGCCCCAACATGGGCATCGAGGATCCCGGGGTGGCCCTGGCCCTG
>MGBV01000103.1:0-3462 GCA_001788415.1 Candidatus Rokubacteria bacterium GWC2_70_16
CCGAAGGACGTGAACCTGAGCCAGCTCAAGATCCACCACCACGGCTACCGCGACTCCGACGCCGACCGCGATCCGAACTGCGTCTTCCCCATGGACAGGCTGCGCGAGTTCGAAGCTGCCGGCGTCATCGGCGATCTGGTGGGCGCGCTCTCCTTCGTCATGGTCTACTCGCATCGCCGCGAGATCCAGGAGCGCGCGCCCACGATGATCGCCGCGCTCAAGGCCATGGGGGCCGAGGCCGCGCTCTGCGTCCCCGTCTGACCCGTCTGCCATCAGTCCGTCGGACTGATCGCCCGCGAGATCGAGCGAGCCGGCATCCCGACGCTCTGCATGAGCTCGGCCTGGGACATCACCTTCGCGGTGAAGCCGCCCCGGGCGGTCTTCGTCAACTTCCCGCTCAACCATGAGACAGGAAAGGCGGAGGATGCGCCGCTGCAGCGCCGGATCCTGCTCGACGCCTTCCGGGCCTTCGAGACGCTCTGGGCGCCCGGGCAGATCCTGACCCTGCCCTATGTCTGGGACCCGGACGACCGCACCTGGGAGGACAAGGACTTCGGCCCCGGCTTCGAGCTGTACGGCACGGGCGAGTCGCTGCAGGAGGGCTTCGGCGAGAAGACGCTGCAGCGAGCCGGCCAGCCCGCGGGCAAGTCCGGCGACTGAGCCTGGGGCCCTCGGGTCCCAGCTGGGAAGCCTCCGGGCCAGCGCCGTTTCCTGAGGACGGCGCAACTCGCTGATCTCTCTGCCGCTCCGCCTGGCACACCCCTTGCGAGCTCTCCTTACCAGGGGCGCGAGCGGCCTGTCTGAGAGAGGGGGCACCTGCATGGACCTCAAGATCCCGGAGGCGCTGAAGAAGGAGCACGAGGCGCTGCACGAAGAGCTCGCCAAGCTCACCCGCCTGCCGGGCCAGGTCGCAGAGGCGGCGCGCAAGCTCACCCACCACCTGCACGACCACTTCCGGAAGGAGCAAGAGTACGCGCTGCCGCCGCTGGGGCTGCTGCATGACCTCGCGAAGGGGACGGTGACGCCGGAGATGGCGGGTGTCCTTGCCATGACCGATCGGCTGAAGGCCGAGCTGCCGACCCTGCTGTCCGAGCACCTGCAGATGACGGGGGCGCTTCACAAGCTCGCGGAGGTGGGCAGGAAGGAGATGCGGCCCGCGGCGGTGCACTTCGCCGAGGCGCTCAAGCTGCACGCCGAAATGGAGGAGCAGGTCCTGTACCCGGCCGCGATGCTGGTCGGCGAGTACGTGAGAGCGCGCCTCGGGAAGTGATGCGGCTTCTCCTGGTCGAGGACGACCGGAAGGCCGCCCGGGTCCCGAAGAAGGGCCTGGAGGAGGAGGGGTTCGTCGTCGATGTGGCCCACGGGGGCGACCAGGGGGAGGAGCTGGCGGCGGTCACCGCCTACGACGTAGTGGCAGTGACTGCCCGTCAGTCCTCGAGGATCTGCCGGATCAGCTCCGGGTAGCCCGGGTCCTCGCGCGGGTCGTAGCCCGGCACCACGTAGCGGCTGAGCAGGAACTGGGCCGCTGCCGGGAGCCAGCCGACTCCGTCCTCCGCCACCGCGTGCTGGGCGTCCTCCAGCAAGAGCGCCACCTGGACGATGCGCGCCATGCGGGTGACCAGCCCGCGCGCATGATAGGCCGCCGCCTCCGGGTTCCCCCGCAGGAGCCCGTCCATCGCGTCCCTCGCGTCGTCGAGCGCCGTGAGCGCCCGATCACGCGTCGCCACCAGCGCCCGTGCTTGCACCCCGAGGAGCAGATCCTGGGTGTGGCGCAGGAGCGCGTGGTGCATCTTCGCGCGCGCCGAGTCGCGCAGCACCTGGGACATCAGCGTGTTGTGCGGGCCTTCCCACGACTCCTGCACCGGCACCTCCCGGTAGAGCCGCGGCAGCGGGCTGAAGTCCTCGATGGTGCCGTTGCCTCCCAGGATCTCGATGGCGTGGTGGACCACGAGCCCGGCGTCGATGGAGCAGGCGTACTTGTTGACGTTGACCGCCGTGCGGAAGAGCGCGTCCTCCTCGGGAGGCGTGCCGCCGAGCGTGAGCCGGTCCTCCAGGGCGGCGACGAAAAGGGTGCCGGCAAGCCCCGCCGTGCCGAGCACCCGCATCTCGGCCAGCTGCTGCCGCACCGCCGGGAAGTCCACGAGGGGCTGGGCGAAGGCCTCGCGCACCCGCGCGTAGTGCCACGCCTCGACCCAGGCCCGGCGCATGATGCCCGAGGCGCCGATGCCCACTTCCAGCCGCGAGGTGTTGATGATCACGCCCATGAGGAGCTTGAAGCCGTCCTCGAGCCGGCCCACCGGGTAGGCGCGGGCGTCCTCGAAGTCCAGCTCGGCCGTGGGCAAGGTCCGGGTGCCGAGCTTGTTCTTGAGCCGCCGGATCAGGACACCGTTGGGGCGGCCGTCCGGAAGGCGCCGCGGCACGACGAAGAGCCCGATCCCCGGCGTGCCCTCGGGCGCGCCCTCGGGCCTGGCGCTCACGGCATAGAGGTCGGCGCCCACGTTGGAGCAGAACCACTTCTCCCCGCTGATCCGCCACACGCCGTCCTCGCCCGGCGCGGGCCGCGCGACGCAGGCGTTGGCGCCCACGTCGGATCCGCCCTGCACCTCGGTGAGGAACTGGGCGCCGTGCCAGCGCCGGTCGTAGTCCTCGTCCAGGAGGCGCGCCAGCCACTCGCGCTTCATCCAGTCGGGGCCCGAGCGCTGGATGGCCTTGATGAGCCCGGCGGTGCAGGCCACGGAGCAGAGGTGGGGAACCTCGCCGTTCTGCCCGAAGAGATAGGTGAGGGCCGCGTGCAGCGTCATGTTGCCGGGCTCGCCCAGCGCCGAGAGGATTCCCGAGCGCCAGACGCGCCGGCCGACCTCGTGATGAGCCGGGTGGAAGACGACGTCGGCCGAGCGCTCCCCGATGCTGCTCCAGCCCTCGAGCCGGGGCAGATGCTCGGGCCGGTCCAGCTCCGTGCAGGCCCGGCTCACGAAGGCCGCCGAGTCGGCCCCGGCCTGGCGGAGCGCCGGCTCCACCTGGGCGAGCCGCTCGCCGCCGAGGCGGCGGCGGAGCGCCATCCTGAGATAGCGGTCATCCTCGTAGAAGTTGGTGGGCTTGGCGGCTTCCCACCGGGCGAGCAGCGAGCGTCCGTGCTGGCTTCGGTCCATCGGGGCCCCTCCCTCCCGTTCGGCTGCGTCGGAGATTCTCATACTCCAGGAAGCGGCCGAGGTCACGCCGAATCTTCGGGCGCAGATCTGGCTTTCCTTCCCGAGCACGTCAATGCCAGTATGGTTCCCGGCCGGTCTCATCCCATCCACGCTCGACTTGCCACAGGAGGACGTCATGGCTCGCCACCTCAAGCGCGGGATCGACGCTGGCGCCATCAAGGCCGCCGACACGCAGGTTCGCGAGACGGTCGAGGCGATCCTCGCCGACATCGAGACGCGCCGCGACGTCGCGGTCCGGGAGCTCTCCCAGAGG
>MGBV01000103.1:3469-9423 GCA_001788415.1 Candidatus Rokubacteria bacterium GWC2_70_16
CCGGAGATCGAGCGCGCCATCGCCCGGGTCGCTCCGCGCGATCTCGAGGACATCCGCTTCGCCCAGGCGCAGGTGCGCAACTTCGCGGAGAGGCAGAAGGCGACCCTGCAGGACCTGGAGGTCGAGACCTTGCCCGGGGTCGTCCTCGGCCACCGGCACATCCCGGTGAACAGCATCGGCTGCTACGTGCCGGGCGGTCGCTATCCGATGGTCGCCTCGGCCCACATGTCCATCGTGACCGCGAAGGTGGCGGGCGTGCGCCGCATCGTCGCCTGCGCGCCGCCGGTCAAGGGCGGGCCCCATCCGGCGATCGTCGCGGCGATGCATCTCGGCGGGGCCGACGAGATCTACGTCCTCGGGGGCGTGCAGGCGGTGGCCGCCATGGCGCTCGGCACCGAGAGCATCGCGCCCGTCGCCATGATCGTGGGGCCGGGCAACGCCTATGTCGCGGAGGCCAAGCGCCAGCTCTTCGGGCGCGTCGGCATCGATCTGCTCGCCGGGCCCACCGAGACTTTGGTCATCGCCGACGAGACGGTGGACGGCGAGCTCTGCGCCACCGACCTCCTCGGCCAGGCGGAGCACGGGCCGACCTCTCCGGCCATCCTCCTCACCACCTCGGAGAGGCTCGCGCGCGAGACCATCGGCGAGGTCGAGCGGCTGCTGGCGATCCTGCCCACCGCGGACACCGCCTCCCAGGCGTGGGCGGACTACGGCGAGGTCATCGTCTGCGACGATGACGACGAGATGGTCCGGGAGGCCGACCGCATCGCCTCCGAGCACGTCCAGGTGATGACCAGGGACCCGGACTACTTCCTCACCCGGATGACCAATTACGGCTCGCTGTTCCTCGGGCCGCGCACCAACGTGGCCTACGGCGACAAGGTGATCGGCACCAACCACACGCTGCCCACGCGGAAGGCGGCCCGCTACACGGGTGGCCTCTGGGTCGGCAAGTTCCTCAAGACCTGCACCTACCAGCGGGTGCTGACCGACCAGGCCAGCGTCCTCGTCGGGGAGTACTGCTCGCGGCTCTGCGTGCTCGAGGGCTTCTCGGCGCATGCGGAGCAGGCCAATGTCCGACTGCGCCGCTACGGCGGGCGCCCCGTCGCCTATGCCCAGCCGGCGGTGTGAGCCGAGCGTCTCGCATGAGGCTCCCACCATGTCCATCCTGACCGCCGAGGAGTGCGCCCGCATCCATGCCGGCAGCCTCGACGTCCTGGAGCGCCTGGGCATCCGGGTGGACGACGACGGGATCCTGGCGCTGCTCCGCCGCCACGGCGCGCGCGATGGGGGCGAGGCCGACACCGTGCGCCTGCCGCGGGAGCTGGTCGCGGAGTGCCTGGCGACCTGCCCGCCGGCGGCCCGCTTCGCGGACCGTTCCGGGGGGCAGCGAGAGCTGGGCCCCGGCGGGCCGGCCGTCTTCTGGACGGGGAATGCGCTGCATCTGGCCGAGGGGCGCGCCCGTCGGGAGCTGCTCACGGCCGATCTTGCCATGCTCACGCGCGTGGCCGATGCCTGTCCCGAGGTGGACGGCATGGTGGGGACCAGCGTGGCGGATGTGCCGCCTGGCGCCCGCGACGTGGTCGGGTTCCGCACCATGGCGGCCCACACCGCCAAGCATCTCCGCCCCTGCATCTTCACTCCCCCCGGCGCCACGGCCATCGTCGAGATGGGCCAGGTGCTGGCCGGGGGGACGCCGCTCGGCCAGCAGCCGCTGGTCTCCTTCGGCTACAGCATCGTGAGCCCCTTGCACTGGTCGGCCACGGGGCTCGGCGTCTTCCGCAACACGGCGGGGCACGGGCTGCCCCTCATGATCAACTCCGAGCCCATGGGCGGCGGCACGGCGCCGGTGACGCTGGCGGGCAGCCTCGTGCTGGCCAATGCCGATGCGCTGAGCGGCATCGTGATCGCCCAGCTCCTCGAGCGCGGGCGCCCCGTCATCTACAATCTCGGCTTCGCCCATGTGCTGGACATGTCCACCTCCGTGGCGCTCACCGGGGCGCCCGAGAACGCGCTCTTGCAGTCGGCCGGCGCCGAGCTGGCGCGCTTCCACGGGCTGCCCTCGGCCTCGTGGATGTCCACCGAGGCGATGCTGCCCGACGGCCAGGCCGCGTGGGAGAAGATGCAGACGGGACTGGCGCATGCCACCCACGGCGTCAACATCGTCTGGGGGGCGGGCAACCTCGAGTCCACGCTGTGCATGTCGGCGGAGATGCTCGTGCTGGACGACGAGATCATCGGCGCCATCCGGCGCTTCACCCGCGGCATCGGCGTCAGCGACGAGACGCTGGCGCTCTCGCTGATCCAGGAAGTCGGCCACAGCGGCGATTTCCTCAGCACCGACCACACGCTCCGGCACTTCAAGGAGGAGATCCGCCACAGCCGGTTTCCCACGCGCTCGAAGCGGGACGCGTGGGACCGGCAGGGGAGACGTACCATCGAGGAGAAGGCGGCGGCCCGGGTGAGGGAGATCCTCGGCGCGGAGCCCCGCGGCTACCTGAGCCCGGAGCAGGACCGGGAGCTCGGGCGTATCGTGACGGGCTACCTGGCGGCGCTGCCCGCCTGAGGAGCCCCCGGGGGTGAGCATGCGCGCGAAGCGCCTCGAGGCGATCAGGAGCGGCACCGTGGCGGGGCAGGCCGAGGCCGTGCTGCCGCTGGTGCGGGAGGCGCTGGCCGATGGCGTCCCGCCCGGCGTGCTCCTCCAGGAGGGGCTCATCGCCGCCATGGACGAGGTGGGCCAGCGCTTCGAGCGCGGCGACTGCTACATCCCCGAGATGCTGCTCTCGGCCAAGGTGATGCGGGCCGCCGTGGAGATCCTCAAGCCCCATCTGATCTCGGCCCGCGTGGACCCTGTCGGCCGCATCGTCATCGGCACCATGGAGGGAGATCTCCACGACATCGGGAAGAACCTCGTGGGTATCATGCTCCAGGGGGTGGGCTTCGAGGTGGTGGACCTCGGCAGCAACGTGAAGCCGGCCCGCTTCGTGGAGGCCGTGGACAAGCACAGACCGGGCTTCGTCGGCTTCTCGACGCTGCTCACCACGACCATGCCCGGCATGGGGCGCACCATCGCCGCGCTCGACGCAGCGGGGCTCCGCGCGGGGCTCAGGGTGGTCATCGGGGGGGCGCCGGTGTCGGCGGGCTTCGCCCGGGAGATCGGCGCCGACTGCTACGCTGCCACCGCCACCGAGGCCGCCCAGACCCTCCGCGAGCTCGCGAAGTAGGGGTCAGGTCTTGCATTACGACATCGGCAGGGGTCCAGCCTTGCATTGCGATGTGGATCGGGGCACTGTTCATCGTGTTCCGACCGCAGCACAGCAGAGTTGGGGCCGGGGCTACGTGTCGGCTTTCAAGACCTGACCCCCGAGGGAACAGTCCCGGGACGTGGACCGCGCGTTCCGCCCGATGCGGACTAGGAGGACGACGATGGGCGTGATCGAGGCGTGGCTGGCTGATCTGAGAGACGTTCTCCACGACGAGCCCGCCACCGTGGCCGATGTGCGGATTGGCGTCTTCTACACCGCCGCGGCGCTCGCGACCGGCGAGACGGGGGCCGCCTTCACCCCGCGCGATCAGGCCGACACCGTCTGCTGCCCACGCTCGGCGGCGGCGGCTCCGCAGGCCGGCCGGCTCGCGGGGCAGGACGCCTGGGCGCTCTGCCGCGAGGCGACCAACCCGAACTCCCTGCGCCGCGCGGTGGGGGTGGCGGTGCTCAACGCGCTGTCGGCGCGCGCGCTGGCCCGGGCCGGTGTCCCCGGCGGCGCGCTCCTGCCCGGGGTGGACGCGCTCCAGGCCGCGGGCGTCGGGGCCGACGACCGCGTGGCGATGGTCGGCGCCTTCGTGCCCTTCATCAAGACGCTGAAGGGGCGGGTGGCCGAGCTGTGGGTGGTAGACAGCCACCGCGACGCGCTCAAGGGGGACGAGATGCCCTTCTGGAGATCGCCCGAGGAGGCGCTCGCCGTGCTGGGCGGCGCAAGCGTGGTGGTGATCACGGGCTCGGCGCTCGTGGAAGGGGGGCTGGACGCCCTGCTGGCCGCCTCCAGGGGGGCCCGCAGGGTGGTGATGGCGGGGCCGACGGCATCGGCCTGGCCCCGGCCCTTCTTCGAGCGCGGCGTGCATGTGCTGGGCGGCATCCGCGTGCGGGACGGGCGCGCGCTGCTGCAGGTGGTGAGCGAGGGTGGCTCCGGCTACTTCTTCGACAACGTGGCCGAGAAGGTCTGCATCGTCCGGGAGGGGGAAGCGCTGGAGAACGCCCGCCGGTGCGCGGCCTGAGCCTCATGCGCAACGGCGGCGAGGCCGCCTTCGGCGCCCGCCGGCTCCCAGAGGAGGAGATCCGATGACGAGCGCTCCCGGAGAGAAGCCGCAGGCGAAGATCATGCGGATGGAGGAGGCGTTCTGGGAATTGCCGCCGAAGCACTTCCAGGCCTTCTCGAAGATGCTCGTGCACCCGACCACGGCCGCCACGAAGCACTTCGACTTCCGCATCTCCTCCTATCAGCCCCGGGGCTATGCGGAGGTGCATGTCCACGAGGTGGCCGAGAACCTCTACTACATCCTCCAGGGCAAGGGCATCGTGGAGCTTGACGGCGTGAAACACCTGGTCGAGCCCCACATGGTGATCCACATCCCGCCCGGCGTCAGCCACGGCATCTTCAACACGGGCATCGAGGACCTCGTCTTCCTCGTGGTGGCCTCGCCCCCCTACGACATGCCGGCAGTGGAGCAAACCGGCGGCCGCGACACGCCCGAGCGCTGACGGCCTGATGGCCGCCTTCCCCCGCCTCTTCGCGCCGGGCCGGATCGGGCGCCTGGCGCTCCGGAACCGCATCCTCATGGCGCCCATGGAGAAGAACCTCGCCACAGCCGCGGGCGCCGTCACCCAGCGCTACATCGACTACGTGGAGGCGCGCGCCGCCGGCGGCGCCGCCCTCATCCTGCTCGAGTCCATGTACGTGCACCCGGGCGGCCGGAATCACCTCTACCAGCTCGGCATTCACGACGACGTCCTCGTGCCGGGGTACAAGCGCCTGGCGGAGGCCTGTCACCGCCACGGCGCGCTGGTAGGGGCGGAGCTGCAGTTCGCGGGGCGCGAGACCTCCGCCGCGGTCACGGGGACGCAACCGGTGGCGCCGTCGCCTGTGCCGTGCCTGACGCTGGCGGGAGGCGAGACGCCGCGCGCCCTCACGGTGGAGGAGATCGCCGCCATCGTCGGCGACTTCGCCGCGGCGGCCCGGCGCGCGGTGGCCGCCGGCTTCGACGCGATAGAGGTACACGGCGCCCACGGCTATCTCATCGGCCAGTTCCTCTCCCCCTATGCCAACCGGCGCGAGGACGAGTACGGCGGCGACTTCGAGCGGCGGCTGCGCTTTCCCCGCGAGGTGATCGCGGCGATCCGCGGGGCCGTGGGGCCGGAGATGCCGCTCCTCTACCGGCTCTCAGCCGAGGAGCACGTGGAGGGCGGGCTCACGCTGGCCGACATCTGCAAGATCGTGCCGCGTCTCGAGGCGGCGGGCATCGACGCCCTGGATGTCTCCTCCGGCATCTACGAGTCGGCGATGTGGATGGTGCAGCCGATGGAGATGGAGCAGGGGTGCCTGGCGCCGCTGGCGCGGGAGATCCGGCGCGCGGTGACGATCCCCGTGAGCGTCGCGGGCAGGATCAGCGACGCGCATGTGGCCGAGCGCATCCTCGAGGCAGGCGACGCCGACTTCGTGACGCTGGGGCGGGCGCTCCACGCCGATCCCGAGATGCCGAGGAAGAGCCGCGAGGGGCGGGAACGGGAGATCTGCTACTGCGTGGCCTGCCTCAAGTGCAGCGACCTCCTGGGCCAGAACCAGCCCGTCCTCTGTCTTGCGAATACGCGGACGGCCCGCGAGCGGGAATACGCGGTGCGCCGGGCGGCCGGGCCGCAGCGCGTGGTGGTGGTGGGCGCGGGGCCCGCCGGTCTCGAGGCG
>MGBV01000104.1:0-5310 GCA_001788415.1 Candidatus Rokubacteria bacterium GWC2_70_16
CGATGCCGCGCGGGGTGAAGGTGAAGGCGGAGACGGGCTCGGCTTGAGCCCGCTCGACCTCCACGTCCTCCAGCCACAGGTGGAAGCGAAGCAGCACCGGGCGCGTGTCGAAGGCCCACTGCGCGACGAGGTTGCCCTTGCCGATCTCGGTCATCGGAGCCCCTCGGGATTCCCGGAGTGAGTGTGGTCCTGCCAGCATTCTAAGGGAATCGGCCATGGGCACGCCAGACGGTGCTGCTGGGCGGGTCAGCGGCGGCGGCCGGCACCCGATGAGGTCATCTCACAAATCTGTCGTGCGCCCCAGGCGCGGTCGAGGGCCCTCGCGGAGGCCACGTGACGGGACCGCGACCGCTCGTGACGGACGTGCTTGACCGGGGCACGCACGAGGTCGTCAGGGGTCACGGGCGCGGTTCGAGCGGTCACTGTAGGGCAGGGTCAGCTCGCGGTCGTGGTCCCGCCTCCGTAGCTGAGTCGGTCGCCGGCTACTCGATCAGGCGGTCCGCCCGGACGAGGACCGCGGGGGGGATGGCAAGGCCAAGGGCCCGGGCGGTCTTGAGGTTGACGACGAACTCCAGCTTCGTCGGCTGCTCGACGGGCAGGTCGGCCGGCCTGGCGCCCTTCAGGATCCTGTCCACGTAGCCGGCGACCGCATGCTCCGTGAGCCCGTACATCGCGGGCAGGCGATGCCTGGCCGCGAGCTCGGCGATACGCGCCCTGTGACTGACGAACATCGCGTCAGCCGTCACGAAGACCGCGAGCTCATGGGCAGGATCGGTCATGACTCCCCGGCGACCCGCGTCGTGTAGCCCATGCGCCGGCTGGACGCCGAACCCGTTCCGGGTCCGCGGGCGGTCAGGCCGGAGGGTGAAGACGGATTCCGCGCGTGACCACCTCGCGGCGCAGGGCCGTTCCCTCGCGCGCCCTCCACTCCGCCTCCGTCAAGACGATCAGGTCGGCGGGCCGGCCGAGGCCCTCCAGGAAGGAGGCGAAGTCGGGAAGGCGGTCCATCGGGCGCCGCGCGTCCTCATCCACGACGATCAGCAGATCGGCGTCACTCCGCGGCGTCGCGGAGCCCCGGGCCAGGGACCCGAACAGCCAGACCTCCCGCACACCGTCCCGCCGGGCGACGAGCGCGGCGACGGCGCGCCGGATGCCGGCCAGCGCCGCCTCCCGGTCAAGAAAGGCGACGCCGGACGAACTCGATGACCTGCCCGGCATGCTCGATGGCCTCGCGGGAGTCCGCGGGGAGGAAGTAGTCGAGCGGCGCGCCGGCGTCGAACCCGTTGGGATAGCGAGCCGGGATGTAGTAGCGGTCCAGCCGGATGGCCGCCTCCCGGAGCGACCCGATCTCGGGATCGGCCGCGACAAGCGCGCTCACCAGCGCCAGGACCGAATGGCCCCACGCCTCGCCCCCGAGCCGGCCAGCGAGGGCCTTCACGGCCTTCTCGGCGGCCTGCTGGGCGGCGAAGCAGGCCCAGTCGTGGTACCCGCCGCCCACCGCGTGCCTCGCGTGCGCCAGGTCGTGCTCGGCCTGCCGGAACCAGTCTCGCGAGCGTTCGGCCACGTCATTGCCCTCGTCGGCAGCACCAGTATACGCCGCCTAGCCCCGCCAACCACCGCCCGGATCGACACGCCGGCGGAGCGGAAGGATGAATCCGGGTGGTGACGGGAGGACATCGTCCTCATGGCCGGGCCGCAAGGGATGCCCAGCGGGCGGCGGTGATCCGCGGATCGAACCTGATCCGGTCGAACACGACATCTCCTCCGCTCCTGGCTCCCCCATGATGGACGGCCCCGGGGGATCGAGCGCAAGCCCCGCGCGACGGAGAAGAGCCGGATACGCCTCCTCGTGGCAACCGCACGCAACGATGGAGGGCGTCAGAACAGGGATGAACGAGCACTCAGTGACAATTTGGGGGGCATTTCGGTGACGGTCATTTCTGACTGTCACCGAAATGCGTGATTTCATGGCGGGCTCGACGGGACTTGAACCCGCGACCTCTGGATTGACAGTTCTCGCTGTCGAGTGCTCGCATCGCCCGCATTCTCCACGACTTGCTTTCTCGCGGGCTGGTGGCGACCGTGGCGGTAAGTTGCGACCAGTTCCGTCCCGTCACGCGCGGTGAGTGACAGTCTCGGTGACAGCGACAACGGCGCAGGCCCCGAGGCCCCGAGGCCGGCGGGCGCCGGGCTCCCGGCCCGCCAGAGCTGCGCCTGCAACCGGCACCGCGCTTGCTGCGCCCATCGCCCGTGTATCCATCTTTGGGCATTGGCGTGGGCGGGCAGCCGCCGTACCCAGGAGCGTGGCCCTTGCTCACCCCACGTATCGGCCCCGCAACGCCGAGCACCTGGTGCTCCACGCCGTCATTCGCGGCCACCTGGAGGCCTTCCTGCGGGCGGTGTCCGATCACGGCGAGGGGACCGGCCTGCCCCGCTTCGTCGAGCAGGAGTTCCGCGAGTTCCTCACGTGTGGCGTGTTGGCCCACGGCTTCACGCGGCTCTGGAGCAGCTCTGTCGCTATCTCCTCCGCCCCCCGCTCGCCCAGGACCGCGTCCGCCTCCGCGCCGACGGGCGCGTCCTCCTCGAACTCAAGACGGTGTGGCGCGATGGAACGTCTCACTTCCTCTTCGAGCGCATCGAATTCGTGGAGAGGCTGGCGGCCATCATCCCCCGCCCCGCCGGCCCCCACCGCGGCCGCCGGGTAGCCCTCCCCCGGCGGGCCGCTCAGGGGTCTGCCCGATCGAAGACGGCGACCGCCGCCAGCGCAGCCGTCTGCCCTGCTCACGCGGCCCGTGACGACGTCCCTGTCGCGAGAGCACCATCATCGCGGGAGTCGGATCACAACCGGGCGCTGTCTGCTGCTCAGCCAAGCGAACGATGGGATCCCCGGGACGCCCTGGAGTCCGCCCCACGGGTCGCGGGGCGCGCAGTGGCGTTAATGTTTCCTATGCGCGCCGAGCGGCTCTACGAGAGCCTGCACAGAATGCTCCTAGCGCGGCCGGAACTCCCGCCCCAGCGTCTCGCGGGCGATGATGAGCTTCATGATCTCGCCGGTCCCGTCGCCGATCTGGTGGCCGATCACGTCCCGCAGCCGTTGCCCGTGCGGGTAATCGCCACTGTAGCCGGCGTGTCCGTGCAGGAGGAGCATCTGGTGGATCGCCTCCACCGCCAGCTTCGGACCGAGCCACTTCGCCATGGCCGCCTCCTTGGCGTGCGGCAGCTTCACGTCGCGCAACCAGAGCGCCTTGTAGCAGAGCAGCCGCGCCGCCTCGAGGGTCGCCAGAGCCTCGGCGATGGGAAAGGACACCCCCTCGTAGCGCGCGATCGGCTGTCCGAAGGCGGTTCTGGCCTTCACGTACTCAATGGTCTCCTCGACCGACTGCATGGCCGTGGCCACGCACTGGATGGCGATGACCGCGCGGGTGTAGTCGAACTGGTTCATCACGGTGTAGAAGCCCTGCCCCTCCCGGCCGACCAGGTTGTGCGCCGGCACGCGCACGCCGTCGAGGTGCAGGGCGCCCCGACGGCTGAGCTTCATGCCGAGGTCGGTGAAGCGAGAGGTGCCGACACCCGGCGTGTCGAGAGGCACGAGGATCGCGCTCACGCCGCGCGCGCCCGGCCCCTGGCCCGTGCGCACGAAGACGATGCAGGCGTCGGCGTCCACCTGGCTGGTGGAGGACTTCTCTCCCGTGATCACATACTGATCGCCGTCGCGCACCGCCCGCGTCGTCAGCGCGGCGGCGTCGGAGCCGCTGTGGGGCTCGGTGAGCGCCAGGGCGACGTGCCGGCGCCCGCTGACCATGTCGGGCAACCACTCTTCCTTCACGCGATCGGTGGCATGCAGGCTGAGGACCTCGGTGCTGATGACGCTGCTGACGATCAACGTGCCGACGTTGTAGTCCGAGCGGGAGAGTTCCTCGGTGGCGATGCCCACGTTGACATACGACGTGTTGACGCCGCCGTACTCGACCGGAGCGCGGAGGCCCAGGAGCCCCAGCTCCGCCATCCTCTGCAAGAAGGCCGGGAGATCATAGTCCGGTCGCTCGCGATCCGCGTACTGCGGTCGCACCTCGCGCTCGCTGAACTGCCGAACCGTCTTGCGAAAGAGCTCCTGCTCGTCAGTGAAACCGAAGTCCATCGCGAACCTCCGCATCTGGTGCTGCGCGGTCCGGCGCCCGCGCGCGTCTGACCGACCCCGCCGTGATGGTGCCTTGGCAACGGGGACGTCGTCAAGGGCAGCGGGAGCGGGGCCTTCGCCCCCTCCAGCGGCCCCGGCGGCGCCGCGCGCCCCGCCAGCTCACGCTGTTCGAGAAGCCCAACCCGGGCGGACTCGGTCCAGGCGGACGTCAAGGTGGTCAAGATCGCCGGCGTCCGGGCCTATCGGTACACGGCCTGCGACGACTGCACCCGCTACTGGGTCCTGCGGCTCTACGGCAAGGTCGAGCGCAGCCATCGGATCGATGCCGACGAGTTCTGGGGCCGCCACGACTTCCCCGATTTCTCTCATGCGGCCGAGGCCCTCCGCGGGTGGGAGCACGTCTACAACTCCCTCCGCTTCTCGATGGCCCTGCGGGGGCTGACGCCCGCCGAAAAGCTCGCCCGGCACGTCGAGGCTGCTTGACCGATGCTCGCCCCGCGACCCATGTCGACCCTCAACCACCATCGGGGTCCCGCTCTTGACTACGCAATACACGCCACGATGCGGCAAGCAACCTGGCCATGGCTGGGGTACCCCTTCGGACCATCGCGGAGATCCTGGGACATCGCGACATGCGGATGACCACCCGGTACGCGCACCTGAGTCCGCAGCACCTCCGGGAGGCCATGCACACCCTTGACGCACCGCCAGCACCTGGAGCCGACCCAGAGCAGGAGGGCGACCAGGCAGCACCAGGACCCAAGGGAGCCCGATCAACGGGCACTATTTGGGCACCGAGCACCTCGGCCAGAAAGAACGAAACGCGGGGCGATCTTCAACCCCGCGTTTCATTATGGCTTTCATGGCGGGCTCGACGGGACTTGAACCCGCGACCTCTGGATTGACAGTTCTCGTCGTCGATCGCCCGCATCGCGCTCCCTTTCAAGGGCTTGCCGCTTCGCCAGCGGGTTGCGCGCGTCGCGGTGAGCAGCGGCCAGTGGCGCGCTGTCGCGCGGGGTGAGAGACAGTCTCGGTGACAGTCAGAACGGGGCAGGGCCCGCGCCCGGCGAGCGCCGCGCGCCGCGCTTCACACACGTGGCCCACCCCCGGCAGGCCGGCTGTCCTGCCCATCGCCCATGGCTCCATCCCTTCCTCCGGGACACCTCGGCTCG
>MGBV01000104.1:5357-11269 GCA_001788415.1 Candidatus Rokubacteria bacterium GWC2_70_16
GGTGGCGGCGGGGCAGGCCGCCAGGAGGGCGAACTGATCCCCGCCGCGCCCATCGGCCACCCAGGCGCTCTCGTATCCGAGCGCCTCGGCCAGTCGCACGCACTCCGCCCCCTCGGGCGGCGTGAGGCCGCCGGTGAACGCGACGCCGATGCGGGCCACGGCAAGCGATCTCACCAGAGGCGAGCGTGCCAGCAACGCCCACCCCCACCCGAGCGGCGCGCCGGGCCAGGTATCGGGTTCGTGGTCACGGGGGTGTCCGGGGGGTCAGGCCAGTCTTCGCAGCGCACCGAGCCGAAGGAGGGGGCGTTTGTGCGGGCTACATCAGGTGAACACGAAGACCGTACCGCTCGTAGACAGGCGCGGCCCGCCGGTCGCACGTCACGAGCTCGGCGCCATGGCTTGCCGCGGTCGCTGCCACCAGCGCGTCGTACGAGGCGCCACCGGAGACCCCGTGCTCGGGCAAACGCAGCAAGAAGTCCCGGTAGGCCCGACCGGTCAGGCGGAGGAACGGCTGGCGAAACCGTGCGGCCAAGAAGTCGCGCACCACGTCTCCCGGGGCTCGGTGAGGAGCGGGGAGCCGCGTGAGCACCGAGTACGTCTCCAGGGCGCAATGCTCAACCAGCCGCAGGCCTCGGTCCAGCAGTCGGCGCGCAACATCGTGCTTCTCGTGCCAGGACGCGAATGCGGCCACGACCAGGCTCGAGTCGGCGGCCCTTACCGGCGTACGCGCTCCAGCGTTTCGCGGACCTGGTCAGCGGTCAGCAACGGCAGTTTCTCCTCCGGTACAGCCACCGGCCCCTTGCCCCGCTTCTTCAGGTGCATCGGCGTGGGCGCGACCTCGATCTCGAGTCGGCCGTCACCAGCCCGGATCTCGAGGGGCTGGCCGGGCTTCAGGCCCAGGGCCTGCCGGAGCGGCTTGGGGACCACGATCCTCCCTGCGCGATCGATCCTGGCCCTCATGGCACGAACGATGCCACGGAAATGGCATTGCCGCAAGACCGAGGGCCTCGCGAACCGCTCCTGCCCGGCCCCCGGCGCGCCCGACCGCACCACGGCCACCGCGTACCCGCCCCTCCCACCGGCCGGGTCCCTCGGGGGTTGCGCGGGCGCGAGGAGACCCGGGACAGGCGCACTTCCCCTCCTGCCGGAATCCGGCGGGCCGCCCCCTCGTCGGCCTCCCGATTGAGGACCCCCGCCGGTGTCTTGCCCATCTCTCCTCCCCCTGAGACATGTCACCATTCCCCCGTGTCTCATCTCGGGGGTTCACTCCAGTGCGGGTCAACAGCTGAGCTCAGTGACAGTCTTGGTGACAATTCCGCTCCCGGCGGGCCCGGAGCGTCCGCTAAGTGGCTGAAAGACCGGCGGGCACAGCGCGAAAGACACCTGGATTTTCATCCAGATGCACGCTGGCCCGTAAGCGGTTGAAATGGCGGGCTCGACGGGACTTGAACCCGCGACCTCTGGATTGACAGTCCAGTGTGCTAACCAGGCTGCACCACGAGCCCGAGGAACGACGAGGATTTATACCACGCGGTGCGGGCGAAGTCCAGGCTGAGGACCTCCCTGGGACCGCCACTCAGCCGTTCGCCCAGACGCGGTGCAGGTAGGCGAGGCTCTCGCGCGCGATCCGCTCGGGGCCCACCGAGAAGTCGAAGGCCTCCACGGACAGCCAGCCGTCGTAGCCCACCTCATCGAGCGCCTGGCGGATCGGCACGAAATCCAGATCGCCCATGCCGGGACCGCGGAAGTTCGGGTCGTTGACCTGGATGTGGCGGACGGCGCCGGGCGCCGCATCCCACACTTGCCGGATGGTCTCGGCCGGCGGGCGCGACTCGTCGGAGAGCGCGATGGCGTCGAGGTTCAACCGGAAATGCGCGTGATCCACGCCGCGCATGAGCCCGATCGCCTCGGCCGCGGTCTGGATGAAGCTCGTCGTGTGGCGCGCCAGGGGCTCGAAGCAGATGACGATGCCGCGCGCCTGGCTCTCGGGCATGACGTCGAGGAAGAAGTCGCGGGTCCGCGCGAAGGCGTCATCCCGGCTCTCGCCCGGCAGGAGCCCGCGGGCCGGCGGCGACCCGAACACCAGGAGATCTCCGCCGAGAGCCTGGCAGAGGTCCATGAGCCGCACGAGGTGCTCGCGCGTGGCCCCGCGCACGGAGGCGTCCGGATGATGGATGTGCAGCCCGCGGGTGCGCGCGAAGAGCCAGTGCAGCCCCAGCACGCGCAGCCCCATGCCGTCCGCGGCCGCGCGCACCTCGGGGGCCATCCGCAGCGCGCGGGGGAAGACCGGCTCGCCGAAGGTGTACGGGGCGACCTCCACCGCGTCGTAGCCTGCGGCGCGGAGGGCACGGAGGCCCTCCACGATGGGCCGGGCCTCGTACATCTCGTTGCAGCAGGCGAAGCCCCGGATCACGCGGCCGAGTGTACGCTCGATGCCGCAGGGCCGCAACGCGGCGTCCGGCGGGGCGGGGCCGGCACCGCGATGGGGCGCTACGCCTGGGGCGCCAGGATCCTGATGTCGAGCCGTCGGTTCTTCGCGCGCCCCTCCCGGGTGCCGTTGTCGGCCACCGGCACCGTCTTCCCGAGGCCGAGGGCATGGACGTCGATGCTCCGGTGGCTCTCGTCCACGCGCGCCGTGGTCTCGCGCAGCGCCGTGCCCTGTGCCTCCACTCGCTGACCGACCTGCCCCACCCGCGCCTCGGTCCGGCCCACCTGAGTCAGGACGAAGTCCTTGGTCGCGCAGGCAGCCGTGGTCAGGGCCACGCCTCCGCAGAGCAGCAGGGAGACCGCCGTCCGGGTCATCGCGCTTCCTCCTTGTCGTGCTGGTCGCTGGCGCGTCACAGCCCACGCCGGCAGGATCCGTGCCACCCGACGAGGGCCATCGGGCGGGCGACCGATGCCGGTCAACCTCTGGCGTCATCGGAAGTTCGGCGAGGGCGACTCGGGCAGTCAAGGCGGGGGCCCCTGCGTCGAGGCGCGCGGGTGCTGTAGCGGTTACACGGTGGTGTGTAACCCTTACCGGGGGCGCTCGGGGAGGCGCAGGCCCGCTCAGCGCAGGGAGCGGGACAGATCGTGGGCCAGAGCGAGCGCCTTGTCGGCCAGCGTCAAGGCCCGCTGGACGTCCCGGGCGGTGAGGGCGGCTCTCGCCTTGGCGAGGAAGTCCTCGATCGTCGCGAGCGTCTCCTGCTGCGCCCGCGCGAGCCGCCCCGGGTCGATGCGGCTCACGACCTTCTCGGTGTCCTCGATGCGGCCCCGCGCCTCGCGCGTCAGGCGCATCTCCTCCGTGCCTGACACCTGGGGCGAGAGTAGCGGCGGGGGCTCCTGCTTCGCGGGCGCGGGCGCAAGAGCGGGCGCAGGCCGCGGGGATGCGGGGGAGGGTGCCGGCGCAGGAGGCGGCACGGGGGCGCTCCGCACCGCGGATGAACCTGAGGAACCCCTGGACCACCCGGTCCAGGCGGCGGATCTCGCCGCCGATCACCTCCAGGCTCTCGCTCACCTCCCCCGGCGAGGCCGCAAGCCGCGCCCGCAGCAGCTCGAGGTGGACCATCATGGCGTTCAGCGGGTTCTTCACCTCGTGGGCCACGCCGGAGGTCAGCCGGCCCAGGGCGGCGAGCTTGGCCGAGTAGCTGATCAGCGACTGCAGCGTCTTGATGGACTCGAGGTCGCGGATGAGGGCCATGGCGCCCAGGGCCTTCTCGACGTCGGCGACGAAGAACACGGAGACGAGCAGCTCGCGGGGCGCTCTCGATGCTCCCGTGCCCCGTGAGGATGATGACCGTGGCGAACGGGACCTCCGCCTGCAAGGCCCTGAGGAGGCCGAGCCCGTCGAGCCGGGGCATCACGAGATCGGTGATGACCACGGCCGGGGACGAGGCGACGGCCTTGTCGAGCGCCTCCTGCCCGTCGGCAGCCTCCTCCACGTCGTAGCCCTACGCGCTGAGCAGCGCGCCGAGCCCCTTGCGGGAGGCCGCCTCATCGTCGACGACGAGAATCCGGTGCGTCATGGGTCCTCCTGGATCGCCCCATGGTAACCCGGCCGCAGCCCGAATCCGCCTTGACACCTCCCGTGCCCCCCCGTAGAGTCCGGCTGTCCGCTGGGGCCGATGACGCGGACGGGAGGTCATGACCCGTGGATCCCCTCGCTTTCCTCGACGCCACCGCCCAGGCCGAGCTCGTCCGCCGCAAAGAGGTCACGCCCGCCGAGCTCGTGGAGGCGGCCATCGCGCGCATCGAGCGGCTGAACGGGCAGCTCAACGCCGTGGTGACCCCGATGTACGACCTGGCCCGCCAGTCGGCGCTCAGCCCCCTGGCCGATGGCCCCTTCGCCGGCGTGCCCTTCCTCCTCAAGGACCTCGGCGCCGAGTACGCCGGCGTCAGCTTCACCGAGGCCTCGGCGTTCCTGGCGGGCCACTACGTCCCCACCGAGGACAGCGAGCTGGTCCTGCGCCTCAAGCGCGCCGGCCTCATCGTCCTGGGCAAGACCAACACGCCGGAATTCGGCATCCTGCCCACCACCGAGCCCCGCCTCTTCGGTCCCGCGCGCAACCCCTGGAACACGGGCCGGACCACGGGAGGCTCCTCCGGCGGGTCGGCGGCGGCCGTCGCTGCGGGCTTCGTGCCCATGGCGCATGCCAACGACGGGGGCGGCTCCATCCGCATCCCGGCCTCGTGCTGCGGGCTCTTCGGGCTCAAGCCCACGCGCGCCCGCAACCCGCTGGGGCCCCATTATGGCGATCTCTTCAGCGGGCTGGTGGCGGAGCACGCGGTGACACGCTCGGTGCGCGACAGCGCCGCCCTTCTCGACGCCACGGCCGGGCCCGAGGCGGGCGATCCCTACTGCGCCCCGCCGCAGGCCCGGCCCTTTCGGGAGGAGGTCGGCGCCGACCCCGGCCGGCTCCGCATCGCCTTCACGACCGAGGCCCCGAGCGGCGTGCCCGTGCATGCCGACTGCATCGCCGCGGTGCGCGAGGCCGCGCGGCTCTGCGCCGGGCTGGGGCACGAGGTGGTCGAGGGCGCGCCCACGATCGACGGTGAGCTGTTCTCCCGCGGCTTCATCACGCTCTGGTCCTCCGGCTGCGCCTGGACCATCGAGGACTGGGCGCGGCGCATCGGGCGCGCCCCCGCGCCCGAGCACTTCGAGCCCCTCACCTGGGCGCTGGCCGAGATGGGGCGCGCCCAGGGCGCCGCCGCCTATCTCCTCGCGCTCCAGGATCTCCAGCGCGTGGCCCGTGAGGTGGCCCGCTTCTTCGCGCGCCACGACTGCTGGCTCACCCCGACCGTGGCCGAGCCGCCGCTGCCGCTGGGCGCCTTCGACGCCACCCCCGACGATCCCATCCACGGGCTCCGTCGCTCCGCGGCCTTCGTCCCCTTCACCCCCATCGCCAACGTCACGGGGCAGCCCGCCATGTCGGTGCCGCTCGCCTGGACTGCGGAGGGGCTGCCGGTGGGCGTCCACTTCGTGGGCCGCTTCGGCGACGAGGCCACGCTCTTCCGCCTCGCGGCACAGCTCGAGGCGGCGCGGCCCTGGGCCCAGCGCCGCCCCCCCGTCTCGGCATAGAACCAGGAGGCCTGTCATGGCAGACACGATCCAGCGCGTGGACTACTTCCTGGTCCCGCAGCGCGACTTCGCCCGCGCGGCGAAGGCGCTGGGCGCATGAGGGCCTGGCGCGGGCGGCTCCTCGCGGCGGGGGCCCTCGCGCTCGGCGTCGTGCTGGCCGACGGCCGGCTGGGTGCCGACACCAGCCACGGCAGCATCCCGGAGCGCGTGGCGCTGGACAACGAGGCGGTCAAGGTCACCGTCCTCACCATGGCGCCGGGATCCTCCAGCGGCATCCACATCAACGCCGAGCCCGAGATGGCGATCGTCACGGAGGGGGAGCTGACGCTGGTCACCCGGAACGGCAGGCAGGTGT
>MGBV01000105.1 GCA_001788415.1 Candidatus Rokubacteria bacterium GWC2_70_16
GGTGGTGGCGGCCAGCGCATTGAAGGCGTCGCAGCCCACGCACCGGTAGATGCAGGTCCCCAGGTGCTCGGCGGCGTACAGGCCCGCCGCGGCCCGCTTGAGGAGGTCGTCCGTCGAGCGGTTCAGGGTGTTGTAGATGTTGCACGGCTCCCCGCTGAGGTGGCTCGGACGCACCAGCACCTTGGCGCCTGCGGGGTCCCGGGCCCACTCGTAGCTGGCGAGGTTCGCCTCCACCACGGTGCGGGTCACCGGATGCCGGGTGATGTCCTCGACCCGCTTCCCGTTGATGAACACCCGGGGCTTCATCCCCTTGGCCCGATCGAGATACTCGTCCGGTCGCTTCACCGCCATGGCCTGCCTCCTCGTCGGTTGATCGGCTGTGCCGGGCTCACGCAGACGCGCCGCGCGTTACTTGCCGTCCTTCAGCGACAGCCAGACGCCAACAATCTGCTCCGAGGACAGCGCCTGGAAGCCCACGCGCTTGTTCACCCCGTAGAGGTCCATCTGCTGGTACAGCGGCAGCACCGCGCCGTCGTCCAGCATGAGCCGCTGCGCCTTCGCGTAGATCTCCTGGCGCCGCTTCGGGTCCACGGTGGTCTGCGCCTCATCCATCATCCCGTCGAAGTCCGGGTTGTGGTTGTTCGCCAGCGGGTTGCCCGAGCGGAACAGCGGCGTGAGCGTGCCGTCGGCGTCCCAGGTGGTGTTCCCCCAGCCGATGAGGTACATGATGTAGAGCTTGGGGTGCTTGTCGATGATCGGCACGAGATGCGGCGGGATGTTGACGGCGATGTCCACCTCCCCGCCCTGGAGCGCGGCCACGCGCACCGCGTGCTCGGGGATCGGCCGGTAGACGATGGTCTTCACCTTCGGGGCTCCGCCCCACCACCCGTCGTTGGCCTCGAGCACGAGCTGGTCGTCCTTCGCCCAGCGGACGAACTTGTACGGCCCCGTGCCGACCGGGTTCCGGTCCGCGAAGGTCTTGTCCTTCCCCGCGAAGTGCTTCGGCGCCATGACGGCGCCGCGGAGCGCCAGCTGGTTCTCCATCGTCGGGAACGGCTTGCTGGTGACGATCCGCACCGTGAACGTGTCCACCACCTCCACGGCGGTGACCAGGCGGAAGTTGCCGGCCTGGCGGTTGCCGAGCTTGGGATCGCGCAGGCGGTCGATGCTGAACTTGACCGCGTCGGCGTCGAACGCCTCGCCGTTGTGGAAGCGGACCCCCTGGCGCAGCTTGAACTCCCAGGTGGTGGGGGTGACGAGCTTCCAGGAGGTGGCCAGCCAGGGGATGATCTTGAGGTCCTTGTCCCGGAAGAGCAGCGTGTCGTAGATGTTCAGCAGGACGTTGTAGGCGGGCGTCTCCTCGTGCCACTGCGGGTCGAGCGTCGTCGGGTCCACGCCCTGGGCGATGACGATCTTGCCCTGCGGCGCCGCCAGCGAGGGCGCCGTCCACCCGAGCCCGATCACCGCGCACACCAGGGCCGCGCCGAGCCAGCACACACCGAGTCGCTTCATGAGTGGATCTCCTTTCTGTCAGACCTTCAGCCGCGGGTCCAGCGTGTCGCGGAGCCCGTCGCCGAAGAGGTTGATGCCGAGCACGGTCACCAGGATGGCCAGGCCCGGAAAGGTCGCGAGCCACCACGCCGTCGAGAGGTAGACGCGCCCGTCCGCGAGCATGCCGCCCCAGGTCGGCGTCGGCGGCTGGACGCCGAGCCCGAGGAAGGACAGGGCCGATTCGATCACGATGACCCGGGCCATGTCCAGCGTGGCCACCACGAGCCAGGGCGTGAAGGCGTTGGGCAGCACGTGGCGGACGAGGATGCGCCCGTCACGGCTGCCCAGCGCGATGGCCGCCTGGACGAACTCGCGCTCGCGGATGGACAGGACCTCGCCCCGCACGACGCGCGCATAGACCACCCATGAGGAGACGCCGATGACGATGATGATGTTCTGGAGACTGGGCCCGAGCACGCCGATCACGGCGATGGCGAGGAGGATGAACGGGAAGGCCAGTTGGATGTCCGCCAGCCGCATGAAGAAGTCGTCCACCCGTCCCCCGAAGTAGCCCGAGAGCAGCCCGATGGCCATGCCGAGGAGCCCCGAGATGAGGACGGCCGCCAACCCGACCAGCAAGGCGACGCGCGAGCCGTGAATGACCCGCGCCAGGATGTCCCGTCCGAGGTGGTCGGTGCCGAGCGGGTGGAGGCGCCCCTGCGCGTCCTGCCAGCCGGGCTCCCTGAGCCGCTGGCCGATGTCCTGCGCCAGCGGATCGAAGGGGGAGACGAGCGGGGCGAGCACGGCCGTCAGGCACACGATCCCCACCACCACGAACCCGAACAGCGCCGTACGCCGCCGCGCGAGGCGGGTGAGCAGCATGACCCACGCGCGGCGGGCCGGGGTGCGGCCTGGCGCCAGGACGAGGGTCTCGGTCGCGGCGCCTGGCATCAGTGGAACCTGATCCGGGGATCGAGGTAGGTGTAGACGACGTCGACGAAGAAGTTGACCATCACGAACGTGCTGGCGAGCAGGAACACGGCCGCCTGGACCACCGGGTAATCCCGGTTGAAAATGGCCTGCACCGAGAGCCGGCCCACTCCCGGCCAGGCGAAGATGGTCTCGGTGATGACGGAGCCCCCGAGGAGCGTGCCGAGCTCGATCCCCACGATGGTCACGATGGGGATCGAGGCGTTCCGCAGCGCGTGCTTCCACACCACGGGGGGCTCGCCCACGCCCTTGGCGCGCGCCGTCCGGATGTAGTCCTGCCCGAGCACCTCCAGCATCCCCGACCGCGTGAGCCGCGTGATGCGCGCGGTGGTGAACAGCCCGAGCGTGATCGCGGGCAGCACCAGGTGCTCCAGGTCCCCGCGCCCCGACGAGGGGAGCCACCCGAGCCTCACCGAGAACACCAGGATCAGCATGATGCCGAGCCAGAAGGTGGGCATGGCCTGGCCCAGGAGCGCCACCACGGTGGAGAAGTAGTCGATGGGGGTGTTGCGGCGGACGGCCGACACGATGCCGGCCGGGATGGCCAGGCACAGGGCCAGCGCCAGCCCGGCCCCCGCCAGCTCGAAGGTCGCGGGCAGTCGCTCCACCACGAGATCCATGGCGGGCTCACCGTGGCGCAGCGACTCGCCGAAGTTTCCGCGCAGCGCGCCCTTGAGGAAGCGCAGGTACTGCACCGCCACGGGGTCGTTGAACCCCATGGACTCCCGGAACCTCGCGATCTCCTCCGCGGTGGCGTCGGGCGGGAGCAGCAGCAGGGCGGGATCGCCTGTCAGGTGCAGGATGAGGAACACGACCACCGACACGCCGAACAGCACCAGGATGGACTGCAGCAGCCGCCGGAGCAGATACACGTTCATCGAGTGGCCAGGCGGCCTTCAGCCGCCCCGGGACAGACGCGCGACCACCTCGATGTGCGGGGGGTGCGGGAACATGTCGATGGGCTGGACCCACTCGAGCCGGTAGCCCGCCCGCACGAGCTCGCCGAGATCGCGGGCCAGCGTGGCCGGATTGCAGGAGACGTAGACGAGGCGCGCCGGCCGCAGCGTCACGAGCGCGTGGAGCGCCTTGGGGTGGAAGCCCGCCCGGGGCGGATCGGCCACCACCACGTCGGCCGTGACGCCCTTGGCCAGGAGCGAGGGCAGCACGAAGCGGACCTCGCCGGCGAGGAAGGCGCAGTTGACGATCCCGTTGGCCTCGGCGTTGCGGACGGCGTCCGCCACGGCCGCGGGGGCCACCTCGATGCCGTACACCCAGCGGGAGCCCCGCGCCAGGAGCAGGCTGATGGCGCCCGTCCCGGAGTAGAGGTCCACGACCGTCTCGTCGCCGCCGAGGGCCGCGGAGGCCAGGACCAGCTCGAAGAGCCGCTCCGCCTGCACCGTGTTCGTCTGGAAGAAGGAGCCGGGCGAGACCTGGAAGGTGAGCCCGCCCAGCGACTCCCGGATGTGGTCGCGGCCGCCCAGGAGATGCTCCTCCACGCCGACAGCCACGCTGGCCTTCTTCGGGTTCACGTTCAGCACGACGCTAGTGGTCTCCGGCACCCGCGCCTGGAGCCGCCCCACGAGGGGCGCGAGCTCGGACACGGCGGGCGCCGAGGTGACGACGTTGACCATCGCCTCGCGGGTGCGCTGGCCCTCGCGCAGCATCACGAAGCGAAGCAGGCCTTCGCCGCTCTCCTGCTCCCAGGCCGGGCACCCGCGTTCGGCGACGAAGCGCCGGACCTCGTCCAGCAGCGCGTTCATGCGCTCGGACTGGAGCAGGCAGCGCTCGATGTCGAGCACCGAGTCGTACCGGTCGGCCTCGTGCAGCCCGATGAGCGGGGGACGGGCCCCCGGGCTCGTCTCGCGCGCCGGCGCGCGGCCCGCCGGCGCCACCGTGAACTCCATCTTGTTCCGGTAGCCGTAGGTCTCCGGCGCGGCGATGATGGGGCGCAGCTCGACGGCGCCCAGCCCGCCGAGGCGCTCGAGGCAGTCCGCCACCTGCTTGGACTTGAAGGCGAGCTGCGCCGGATAGGCCACGTGCTGGAGGCGGCAGCCCCCGCAGCGACCGAAGTAGGGGCAGGGCGAGGCCACCCGGTGGGGCGACGGGCTCTCGACCGCGTCGATGGTCCCGCGCGCGAAGCGTGCCCGGGCCTGGCCCAGCCGGACGCGCAGCCGATCGCCGGGAATGCCGCCCGGCACGAAGACCACGTAGCCGTCCACGCGGCCGACGCCTTCACCGCCGAACGCGAGGTCGTCGATGCTGATGGACAGAGTGTCGCCCCGCCTGGCCCGAGCCATGTAGCGCCACTATAAAGGTGCGCCCGGGAGGAGTCAATTTGCCCCCTTCTTCCCAGTAGCCGGCCGCGGGGCGGTCAAGTATCATTGGAGTTCATCATGACGTTGCTGCGACGCTCCGCCCCTCAGCGTGTCGGCGATCTGCTGACCCGGGCTCTACCCGCGCTGGTCGAGCGCATGCTCGAGGAGACCATCCGGCGGGAGTGGGCGCTGGTGGCGGGTCCCGAGCTGTCGCGCCGCTCCCGGCCGGCGAGGCTCGACCGGGGCGTGCTCGAGGTGCGCGCCGACAACTCGCCCTGGCTCACCGAGCTGACGCTGCGAAGCGGTGAGCTCCTCGCCGCGCTCGAGGCCCGCTACGGAACCCGCATCACCTCCCTGCGCTGCGCTCTGGGCCCGGTGGCGCGGGAGAACCGGGGTCCCGCGCGCCGGACCGGGCGGGCGCCGGGCTCGGGAGAGCTCCGGTTGAGTGCCGAGGAAGCCCGGGAAGTCGAGACCGCGGTGGCAACGCTGCCGGATCCGGATCTCGCCGCCGCCCTGCGGCGTCTCATGACCAAGGACTGCCTGGCCCGCCGGCAGCGGGCGGCAGGACCAGCGGCGGAGGGGCCGTCCGCATGACCAGCGCTCGCCGACCCGTCACCCTCGGCGCGATCCTCCTCTTCCTCGGGGGCGCCTTCCTCGCCGGCGGCTGCGCCGCGGGCACGCCTCCCGTGCCGGCCGCCGACGCCGGGACCGCGACGCCCGCCCCCCGGGGGCGCCCGGTCGACGCCACCACCGAGGCGTACTACCACTTCTCCGTCGCCCAGCTCCACGCGCGGGCCGGCCGCTTCCCGGAAGCCGTCGCCGAGCTGCGCCAGGCCATCCAGCGCGATCCGCGGACGCCGGCGCTCTGGATCCAGCTGGCCCAGTGGCTGTCGCGCACGAACGCGCCCGCCGAGGCCATCGAGGCGGCGCAGAAGGCGGTGGAGCTGGCGCCCGACAGCCAGGCCGCCCATCTCGCCCTGGCCGATCTCTTCAGGCGGCAGCGCAGGCTGGCCGAGGCCGAGGCCGAGCTGGAAAAGGTGATCGCCCTGGCCCCGCAGCGGCCGGACGCCTACCTGGCGCTGGCCCAGCAGCACTTCGAGCAGAAGGCCTACGACAAGGCGCGCGCCGTCCTGCTGCGCCTGGTCGAGGGACGTCCCGCCCTGGCGCAGGGGCATTACCTGCTCGGCCGCATCGCCATCGAGACCGAGGTGTGGGACGAGGCCGTCGCCCGCCTCAGGCGCGCCACCGAGCTGGACCCGGACCAGGACGGAGCCTGGACTGCCCTCGGCTTCGTCCTCGAGAACCAGAAGCGTCCCGAGGAGGCCATCCAGGTCTACCGCCAGGCGATCAAGGCGAACCCGGGCAACCTGAGCTTCGTGGAACGGCTGGGGGACCTCCTGCTCAGGCTGGGGCGCTTCAAGGACGCCGAGCGGGAGATCGAGACGCTGACCGGCGCGGCCCCGCGGGATCCGCGCGTGTGGATCAAGCTCGGGGCCATCCAGTACGAGCAGAAGGAGTGGGAGCGGGCCGCCGCCGCCTTCCGGCGGGCGCTCGGGCTGGAGCCCGGCAACCTGCGCGCCCGGTACTTCCTCGCCACGACCCTCATCGAGTCGGGCCAGGACGCCGAGGCGCGCGCCGAGCTGGAGCGGATCCTGAGCGCCGACCCCCGGTCCGTGGATGCCCGCGTCCAGCTGGGCTTCCTCCTGAGCCGGGCGAAGCGCTACCAGGAGGCCGCCGCCCTCCTCCGCGAGGCGATCAACCTGGAGCCCAAGCGGCCGGAGCTGTTCCTCTACCTCGGCACGGCGCTCTACCGCGCCTCGGAGCACGACCGGGCCGCGGCGGTGCTGCAGGAGGGGCTGTCCCTCGACGACAACCACCGCGACCTGCACTTCCAGCTCGGCGTGGTCCGGGAGAAGCAGCGGCGCTTCGAGGACTCCATCCGCGCCTTCCGCCGCGTCATCGCCATCGACCCCAAGCACGCCGAGGCGTACAACTACATCGGCTACATGTACGCCGAGCGCGGCATCAACCTCGGCGAGGCGGTGGAGCTGATCCAGCAGGCCCTGGCGCTGGACCCGGAGAACGGCTACTTCATCGACAGCCTCGGGTGGGCCTACTACCAGCTGGGCAAGTACCCCGAGGCCCTGCGCGAGCTGCTGCGGGCGGCCGACCGGGCCAAGGATGACCCGGAGATCTTCGATCACCTGGGCGACGCCTACCTGAAGAACGGGAAGGTCGAGGAGGCCATTGCCGCGTGGGAGAAGGCGCTCCAGGTGGACAAGGAGAACCGGACCTCGGAGTCGGTGAAGAAGAAGCTCCAGGAGGCGCGCGAGAAGCAGCTCCGGGCCAAGGGTGATCCCCCCAAGACCGAGCCGAAGTAGCCTCCGTCTCGCCGCTGTGCTCCTGCTGGCCCAGGCCCTGGGGGCCTGCGCCTCCGCGCCCCCCAGCCAGCCGCTCTCCGCCGAGGTGGAGGCCGCCCGCAGCCTCATCGAGCAGCGCTGGCAGGCCTTCGGGGATCTGCGAGGGCTGGCCCAGATCAGGATTCAGCGCGACGGCTATGTCCAGCACCTGGCCGGCGTCCTGCTGCTGCGGGCGCCCGCATCCCTGCGCTTCGAGGCCCTGTCGCCCTTCGGCCCGCCCATCCTCCTCGTGGGCGCGGACGCGGATCGGGTGACGATCTGGGAGATCGTCAGGAACCGGGCCTTCATCCTGCCCTCGACCCCGGAGGCCAACCGGCGCTGGCTCGGGCTGGCCCTCGGCGCGGAGGATCTGGTGGCCCTGCTCTCCGGGCGGGTCCGGCCCCTCGGGGCCCCGCTGTCCGGAGCCTTCCTGCCCGCCGATGACAGCGGCCCGTCACTGAGCCTCACGGGCCGCAAGGCCACTCAGCGGCTGTGGGTGGATCCGGCCACGGGGATCGTCCGACAGGTCGAGTACACGCAGGGGCAGAACCCGCTGCGCGTGGTCATCACCGGCGGCGGACCTGCCGAGCCACCCTCCGCGGTCACGCTGGCCTTGCTCGATGGCACGCTCGAGGTCTCCGTCACGTACCGGAGACCCCAGATCGACACCGGCTTCGATCCTGATCTGCTGACGGTCACTGTCCCGGAAGGCGTGGAAATCCAAGACTTCCGTTGACAGGCCGACGCGACGCGTGTTAGGCTTTCGTGCCTTGTCGAAGCGGCCGAGGGGGACCCGCCGGCTCGTGCTTCGGACCTTGGCCAAGGTGAATCTGGCCCTGGAGGTCCTGGGCAAGCGGGACGACGGCTATCACGAGATCGCCACCGTGATGCAGGGGGTGGATCTCTCGGACCGCCTGACGCTGGAGACGGCCGATGCGCTGTCGCTTCACGTGAGCGATCCCGCGCTGCCCGCCGGCGACGATAACCTGATCGTCCGGGCGGCGGCGATGCTCAGAGAGGCCGCCGGGGCGCCCCTGGGCGCCCGCATCGCGCTGGAAAAGCGGATTCCCGTGGCCGCGGGGCTCGGGGGCGGGTCGAGCGATGCCGCAGCCACCCTGTGGGGGCTCAACCGCCTCTGGGGGCTCCGATGGTCCCGCGCACGCCTGGCGGCCCTGGCGGTGCGGCTCGGGATGGACGTGCCGTTCTTCCTGGGACCAGGACGGGCTCTCGCGACGGGGCGGGGCGAGCGGCTCAAGCCGCTGCCGGGCGCGGGCGGCTATGCGCTCGTGCTCGTGAATCCGAACTTCCCGCTGTCCACGCGCGAGGTGTACGGGCGCGTGCCGGCGGGGTGGACGGCCGAGGCGCGGGGCACGCGGCGGATGGTGGAGGCGCTCCGCACGCGGAGCGCGCGGGCGGTGGCCGGCGCGCTCACGAACAATCTCGAGGCGATCGTCGAGCCGATGGTCCCGGCCATCCGCCAGATGAAGAGCGCGCTGCTGGCGGCGGGAGCCCTCGGCGCGGTCATGTCGGGCAGCGGCCCCACCGTGTTCGGCGTGGCCCGGTCCTACGACCACGCCCGCCAGATCCGGAGGCGGGTGAACCGGGCGGGATGGTCGTGCTGGGCCGTCCGGACCGTGTCCGGCGCGGTGATCCGGGCGCTGTGAACGCCTGTGCTGGGGCGTGGCCAAGCGGCAAGGCGCGGGACTTTGGATCCCGTATTCGGA
>MGBV01000106.1 GCA_001788415.1 Candidatus Rokubacteria bacterium GWC2_70_16
AGGACTGGACCCACGTCCGCAAGCTCCTGGGCTACGTGCGCGACGACGGTGTATCAGAATCGAGACTTGCGGAACTCAGGCGGCGCCCGTACCCTCGGCTCACGGAGGGAGGTAGCGGCCATGATCGGCTCTCCCGCGCGCGCGCCCGTCGCGTATGCGGTGCTGTCTGCACGCGATTGGCGCCGGTCCCCACACGTGGTCCGTGAGAGCGGTCCGACGGAGCCGCCGAAACCTCGTCTCCTGGATCGCGTCCGCGGGGCCATCCGCGCGCGCCACATGCGTATGCGGTGCTGTCTGCACGCGATTGGCGCCGGTCCCCACACGTGGTCCGTGAGAGCGGTCCGACGGAGCCGCCGAAACCTCGTCTCCTGGATCGCGTCCGCGGGGCCATCCGCGCGCGCCACATGAGCCGCAGCACCGAGGAGTCCTACGTCGGCTGGATCCGCCGCTACATCTTCTTCCACGCCAAGCGCCATCCCGCCGAGATGGGGGCGCCCGAGGTCACGCGCTTCCTCACCGCGCTCGCGGTCCAAGGGAAGGTCGCGGCCTCCACCCAGAACCAAGCCCTGAGCGCGCTGCTGTTTCTCTACCGACGGGTGCTGGAACTCGATCTCCCGTGGCTGGATGGCGTCGTGCGCGCCTTGACCCCGGAGCGGTTGCCCGTCGTCCTCACCTGCGACGAGGTCCGCGCCATCTTACAGCGCCTCGAGGGCGTGCCGCGGCTGATGGCGTACCTGCTCTATGGGGCCGGGCTCCGGCTGCTCGAGTGCTGCCGGCTGCGCGTGCAGGACGTCGACTTCGCGGCCAACCAGATCGTCGTGCGGAACGCCAAGGGCCGGAAGGACCGGGTCACAATGCTGCCGGCCGCCATCAACGCGGACCTGGCGCGCCACCTCGAGGGCGTCCGCGCGCAGCACCAGCGCGACCTCCAGCGCGGCGCCGGGTGGGTCGAACTGCCGACCGCGCTCGACCGCAAGTACCCGAACGCCGGCCGCGACTGGGTGTGGCAGTGGCTCTTTCCCGCGACCCGCTTCTACGTCGATCGCGACACCCGCGAGCGGCGCCGGCACCACCTCCACGAATCGGTGCTCCAGCACGCCGTGAAGGTCGCCGTCCTGCGCGCTGGGACCGCGAAACGCGCCACACCGCACACGTTACGCCACTCGTTCGCGACGCACCTCCTCGAGGACGGGTACGACATCCGCACCGTTCAAGAGCTCCTCGGGCATCGCGACATCAAAACGACCATGATCTACACGCACGTGCTGAACCGGGGGCCCGCCGCCGTCCGGAGCCCGGCGGACCGGATGCTCCCGTGAGGACCCGGAGGTCCACCGCCGCCGGGCCGGAATTACGCTGGGCGGCCCAACGCCCGGGCGGCGGGGCGGCACCCACCCCGAACCGGACGCAAGAACACGCACTGACACGACGAAGCGCCGCCGCCGGCCCCGCCGATAGGCTGACGGGGCCCGCAGCGTTTGGGGTATTCGGCAGTTCTGCCGAATGATAGTTCGGCAGTCTGACGCGACCTCGATGGAGGGTCGATGCCGAAGCGTCCGATGAAACTGTCGATCCGGATTCCGGAGTACGCCCCTCCGCGCAACACGTGGCGGAAGGCGATTCATCGGGCCGTCGTGGAGCGCCAGAGTACGTCGCCGGTCCGATACGAGCCGACTGACCGACTGGAGTTATCTCTGCGGCTGTACTTCACCGGTGGGCGGGCAGCCGAGATCCATGACGTCGACAACCGATTGAAGGACTGCCTCGACGCTCTGCAAGGTCGGGTCGGAGGAACGAAGACGAAGGCCGGCCGAACACTGAAGGCGATCGTGCCGAACGACCGTCAGATCTGGCGGGTCGTGGTTCAGAAGAGCCGTGCGCCGAAAAACTCGCACGGCCGTGGGCATCTCACGATCCGCAAGTTGAGCTCAGATTGAACAGGGCTGCCGAACAACCCGCTGGAGCGGACCGCTGGCTCGCTTTCGCTCGCCGCGGCCGCTCAGCGGTACGTTCGGCGCAGAAGCCAGCAGTGGGCGTGGCATCTTGCGGTGAAGGGTTGGTATCATCCAGGTTGGAGGTTCAGCCATGACGAAGGCGTTGAAGAAGGCGTTTGAGGCCGCGTTGCGCCTCCCCGACCGTGCGCAGGACGAGCTTGCCGCGGCCATTCTCGAGGAACTGGACGCTGATGGGTGCTGGGAGGCCGCCTTCGCTCGGTCTCAGGACGTGCTCGCGCGCCTGGCCGACGAGGCGCTGGAAGAGCATCGAGCGGGCCGGACTGAGCCCCTTGATCCCGATGCCCTTTGATTTCGAAGACGACCAACCGGTTCCGCGAAGCCTACCGACGGCTACCCGATCATGTCCAACGCCGGGCCCGTGAAGCCTACCGCCGTTTCAGGGACAACCCGCATCACCCAAGTCTCCACTTCAAACACGTCCACGCCACCCGGGCCATCTACGCCGCACGGGTGGGCCTCGGCCATCGCGCGCTGGGCATCATCGACGGCGATGTCATCGTCTGGTTCTGGATCGGCACGCACGCCGAGTACGATCGCCTTCTGAGCACGCTGTGAGCCATCGTGCCGAACCACGGCATCCAGGCGACGGCCGCCCGGCGGCCGCGCCTTATGCCGGGCGTTCGGCGGACAGAGAGAGCCAGAGAGCCTCATGAGCCCGGACCTGGCGCTTGGAGGGCGACGAGCCCGTGGAGGGACGACTACGTGAAGAACGGAGAACAGGGGTGGGAGGCCGACTTCCCGATCCGGGAAGAGGTCGAGGACCACGCGGGCCGGCGGCGCTCCTTCGTGATCAACTGCCATGAGGGGGGCCTCGGCTTCACCGTGCGCGCAGAGGAGGAAGGTAGTCCGGTCGCTGGCTACCAGTTCGCGGCCTACAGCGAGACGAGCCCCTACAGCGCCCTCGGCCGCCTGAGGCGGAAGATGTATCGGGGCGTGGCAACGCGTCACATCACCGGCTCACCCGGCGCGTATCAAATGCTACACGACAAGCTGAGCGGTCGGATCACATCGGACGGCAAAGGCGGCGTAGTACTGGTCGTTGACGGGATGGGGTTTGGGATCGAGAACCTTGCGTCCATGCTGCTGACCCATGAAGGCTGGGAATTTGAACTGCAGATCGTGGACGCGCTCGAGTGACGCGCGTGCTGCCACGGCGGCCGCCGAACCCATAAGGATTGAGACGACCGCCGCGGTCGTTTCAATCCGATGTTCAAGAAGCCCGGTGTGCGCATCGGGTGTCAGCGGGATATGGGGAATGCCTCGGGAGGGCTGGGACGGCGGCGAGCGCTACGACGACGGCGGGGACCCCGAAGGGCCCTCAGGCATCCCGTGGCCCGGGTCGAACAGGCTGTTCACGCGCGGCGCCGAGCGCGATGGAGCCAGGGTGAGCGTCACGCCGTCGATGGCGCGTGATGCCGGGCACACCGAGGCCGTGCCGGTCCGTGAGCGTCGCGGGACCGGGTCAGCCATAGGGCCCGGGGCGCCTCGCGGCCTGGGGAGCGCTGGCGATGTGCGGAGGCCGCAGGCACGCGGCGCGGATCAGGGCCCTGCCGGCACGGCACTGAGGGCGGACGACTCGCCAGGCCGCGGGCCAAGCGCGGCGAGGGGGCCGGTCGCGGAGTCTCCGGGCAGGAGCAGGCGGGAGAACCGCAGGGCACCCCCGCAGTGCCGGCAGCGCAGGGCTGCTGGAGGCTCGCTGGTGGTCTCGGGGGCTGTCAGCGCAAACCCGCTGGCCATCTCGATCCGGGCTTTGACGTCCTCCAGGGGCACCGAGGCGCTGGGCGAGAGGAAGCCGTAGTAGCGCACCTTCATGAACCCGCGGGGCAACACGTGCTGGAGGAAGCGGCGCATGAACTCCACGATCGGCAGGGTCATGGTACGCACCCGGTTGCTGTGCGGTTTCTGATACCGGAAGCGGACGTGGTCCGCATCGACGGCCAGGATGCGGCGCTCCCCGATCGCCACCTTGAATACGTAGGGGGCCAGGTACTGCAGCGCCCCACTGCCGTCGCCCGCAGGCTGGCAATTGACGTTCCACTCCACCGCCCAGACCTCGGGAGGAATGTCCCCGAGCAGGCCGTGCTTGGCGATCTGGTCGCGAAACTTGGCCCGAACGATCCGCGACAAGGCCCGCACCGGCAGATAGAACCCGGGCCGCGCCGGATGCCAGCGCCCGTCCTCGCTGCTCAGCGCGCCACCCACGACCACATAGTGAATGTGGGGGTGGTACTGCAAGGTGCGGCCCCAGGTGTGCAGGACCCCGAAGAACCCCGGCACATCCCCACCGATGTGTCGGGGGTCGACGGCCAGGGCCTTGATCGCCCCCGCGGAGGCCGCGAACAGCGTCCCGTAGCCGATTGTCTGATGCCGACGCAGGAAGGGGCGCAGCGGCTCGGGCACGGTGAAGGTGAGCATGAAGTGCTCGCCGGGCAGCTGCCGGGCTCGGTGCCGTTCCAGCCACTCATGGCCCTTCCCCTGCTGGCAGCACGGACAGTGCCGGTTGCCGCAGGAGCGATAGACCACGTGCCGCTGGCCGCACCCGTCGCACACATACAGGGCCGAGCCCGCGGCCTCGGTATGGCAGTCGGCAATGGCCGCGATCACCTTCTTGTGGGCCTTGGGCATGGCTGACCCGAACCGGTCGAGGTAGGCCGGGCCATGGATCCGAAAGAGCTCTTGGAGGAGGCCCATGGCTACAGGCCCTCCATTACCCGGTCGATCAGGGCATAGGCGTCCTCCGTGCCCTTGTGGGTGAGGTGCAGATACAGCATGGTGCTCTCCAGGCTGGCGTGGCCCATGTGCCGCTGGATCACGCGGGGATTGACCCCGGCCTCGAGCAGATGCGTGGCATAGCAATGCCGCAGGGTGTGCACCGACACCCCGCGCTTGCCGACGCCCGCGTCGCGCTTGGCGTGGCGGAAGGCCCCCTGCACACTGCTCTTGGCCATCGGGGTCGTGGCGGTCGCGGCCGAGCGACCGTCGCGGCCGCACGCGGGAAAGAGCAGGCGGGGATTGCGGTGGCTGCGCCAATGCGCACGGAGGATGGTGAGCGTTGCGCGAGGCAGCGGGACAAACCGGTCCTTGGCCCCCTTGCCCCGGTGCACGTGGATCATCATGCGCTGGCTGTCGATGTCGGAGACCTCCAGAGACTGCGCTTCCTGCAGGCGGAGGCCACACGCGTAGACCGTGCTCAGGAAGGCGTGGTTACGGGGTGTCCGCAGGCACCGCAGGATCGCCCGCACCTCCTCGCTGCTCAGGATCGCCGGCAGGGGCGACTCGCTCTTTGCGCGCAGGATGTCGAAGAGACGCCAGCTGCGCTGCAGCACGTGCACGAAGAAGAACCGAATGCCGCAGTAGCAGATGCGCATCGTGTTCGGCGACCAGTGGTCGACGTTGCGCCGGCGCAGGAAGTACGCTTCGAGCTCCGCCTCCGTGATCTCGTCGGGGGGCTTGGTGTAGAAGGTGCTGAGCATCCGCACCGCTCGGGTGTAGGCTTCCTGCGTGGATTCGCCTTTGCCGTTGAGCTGCAGGGCGTTGATGGAGCGCTGGTACCAGTCGGTCATCATGGGTCTCTCCTCCGCGGTACGAGTGGGCACCGCGCCGTGCGAATGCACGGCGCTCCCCGAGGAGAGCAGAGACAGGCTGGCGTGGCTAGACCCGCGGTCGGGACACCCGGCTGGACGGAGAACTACTCTGCCGGAAGATGAAACCTGCCGCGAAGCGGCTTACTTGAACAACATGGTCGAGCGGCCCGGCCCAGAGCGGCCGGCCGCTCACCATGACCGTTGGGCCCACGCCCGGTAGAATCATCAAAACCCAGAGGAGGGCGCCAATGGGCTATGTCGAGCAGAACCTGATGCCCGGAGAGAAGGTCACCTACCGAGCGACGCTCCACTGGATCATATACGTCGTCCCTGTCCTGCTTGGAGTGCTGGGCCTGATTCTCCTCTTGTCGCCGCCGTTCGTGGGCTTCGGCGTGGGGGTTTTGGTCGTCTCGGGCTTTCTTGCCCTTTCCCGGTGGATCACCGCCAGGACCTCCGAATTCGCCGTCACAAACAAGCGCGTCATCATCAAGGTTGGTTTGATCCGACGGCATACACTTGAACTCCTCCTCAGCAAGGTCGAGATTATCGGGGTCGACCAGGGCATGACGGGTCGCATCGTCGGCTATGGCAGTATCGTTGTCATCGGCACGGGTGGTACCAAGGAACCATTCAAGAACATTGCCGCCCCTCTGGAGTTTCGTAAGCAAGTACAGGCCCACGCAGTCGCCTGAGACGGCCAGCGTGGCTCGGGGAAGGCGGGGCCCAACAAACGCGCTTCAGCCGACGGCGGGCGCGGACCCTCTGTGCTGGTCCAGGGCGCTCGCGGGACCCGCCGCGGCTGACCGCGAGCGTTGGAGGTCATGAGGTGACTCACTGAGAGATATGAGCAGTCTGGATCCGCGCTGGCTCGAGCGCCTGCAGGTGGTTGGCAAGGCCCAAGCCCGATACCTCTGGGTCTTGCTGGTCACCATGATCTTCTACGCCGCGTTGCAGCAGCGGGCTCGCGCGGGATTTGGCGAGACCTCGCTGAAGGTGCCGATCGTGGACCTCGAAGTCAGCGGAACTGTCGTGCTCGGCTTCGGCCCAGCGCTGATTTCGTTTCTCGTACTGGTGATACTCGGTACGATGCGCGCCTACACGAGGGCGCGCGAGCAACTAGGGCTCGGCCGTGCCGATTGGAGCGGCGAGGAGCTCGACACCTCACCGAATGCTATGGACTTCGCCTTCTACACCACTCGTGCAACGCCCAAGGTAGTCGCCACAGTTCTCCACTTCCCCTACACTGCCTTCTTGTTGGCGGGCGTCGTAGAGGCGGCTTGGATTGCGAAGCGGCTCGTCGATGCCTGCGCGCCAGCGCGGTGGATGTTCGTGGTGGCCGGTGCAGCACTCTGGCTTCCGGCCGCGTGGCTGGTAGGCCGCTTGGTGTACCGTCGCGTGCGTGACGTTCCGACGCTGTGGAGAACCAGGTGACGTCCAACAACACGTTCGACCGGACCGCTGGCTCGCATTCGCTCGCCGCGGCCGGTCAACGTGAGCGTTGAACTAAACCGCTGACGCGGTAGGGTCGATCTCGCTCGTCGTGCTCCGTCCACGCTTGCCCGATTGGGGTGTTGTCTCGAGCGCTGTTGGCTCCTGACTTCGCTCCTGAGCCGGGCCACAATCCCCTCCATCCCAATCTTTCGATGGAGGTGTGCCATGAGCGCGCTCCGTGACCGCATGATCCGCGACATGACGGTGCGGGGGTTCTCCCCACGCACGCACGGGGCGTACATCCGGCAGGTGGTGGGCCTGGCCCGCCACTACCGCCGGCCGCCCGACCAGCTGTCCGCCGACGAGGTCCAGGCGTACCTCGCGCATCTCGTCCAGGCGCGGAAGCGATCGTGGAGCACGTGCGCCCAGGCCGCCCACGCCTTCCGCTTCCTGTACCACGTCACCCTCGGCTGTGCCATCCGCCCTGGGGGAGGCAGCGCCCGTCGGAGTACGGCGCGTCATGTTGACCCGAGTCCCACCCGAGACCGCCGCGTGGGCCCGGGCCCCGGCAGACGCCGTTTCTGCCGGCTACGCCCCCCGCTGCTTCTGAGCCGCTGCTGGCCGGTGGAGGCCTGGGGCGGCTTCCCGAGGCAGCCGGCGCCCGGTGGGGCAGGTGACGCAGGAGATGGAGGACACCGTGTGGGTGTCCGAGCAGGGGCCGGTGCCCCTCACGCGGCATCCGAAGCTGCTGCGGGCATAGCCGTGTGAGCCCGCCAGGAC